>NZ_QSOX01000003.1:0-245646 GCF_003466325.1 Bacteroides sp. 4_1_36 | reverse complement strand
ATAATATTAGGCGCGGAATTCTAAGACCTACGCAAGTTTCCTGTGCAAAAACTTGTGTAGGTCTTAGAATTCCGCGCCTAAAAAAAGCGTCAAGAGGGTTTTGACATCCCTATGAAGTTCCGCTTCGATATTACTTTTCTTTCAGCAAATCACGGATTTCGGTCAGCAGCACCTCTTCCTTGCTCGGGGCAGGGGGAGCCGGAGGAGCGGCAGGCGCCTCTTCTTTCTTCTTTTCAGTCAGCTTGGTCAACAACTTTATGAACATGAAGATAGAGAATGCTATAATCAGGAAGTCGAAGGTGACCTGCAAGAAATTACCGTAATTCAGGGTCACGGCAGCAATTTCTTTTCCGTCCACCATTTCGGCAGGTTTCAGCACCCACTTCAAGTCTGTAAAGTTGACACCGCCCACCAGCAGCCCGATAGGAGGCATAATCACATCTGCCACAATGGAGGAGACGATTTTTCCGAATGCCCCACCGATAATCACACCGACGGCCATGTCTATCACATTGCCCTTCATGGCAAAAGCCTTAAATTCCTGTAAAAATGAACTTTTTCCCATCTTTTCAATTATTTAATTATGATTTTGGTTACGAATATAAAAACATTTTCTTACTTTTGCACCGCAAATCAGAAAGAATTGCAATTAGTAAGCGAAAGTTTATTTTTAAACATTATAAAACCCTTAAAAGTTTAAACAAAATGATTAAAGTAGGTATTAATGGATTCGGACGTATCGGACGTTTCGTATTCCGCGCTGCAATGAAGAGAAACGATATTCAGATCGTAGGTATCAACGACCTTTGCCCGGTAGATTACTTGGCTTACATGCTGAAGTATGACACTATGCACGGCCAGTTCGACGGTACTATCGAAGCTGATGTTGAAAACAGCAAGCTGATCGTTAACGGTCAGGCTATCCGCATCACTGCAGAAAGAAACCCGGCTGACTTGAAATGGAACGAAGTAGAGGCAGAATACGTTGTTGAATCTACTGGCTTGTTCTTGAGCAAAGACAAAGCTCAAGCTCACATCGAAGCCGGCGCAAAATATGTTGTAATGTCTGCTCCTTCTAAGGACGACACTCCGATGTTCGTTTGCGGTGTTAACGAAAAGACTTACGTTAAGGGTACTCAATTCGTATCTAACGCTTCTTGTACTACCAACTGCTTGGCTCCTATCGCTAAGGTATTGAACGACAAATGGGGTATCACTGACGGTTTGATGACTACTGTTCACTCTACAACTGCTACTCAGAAGACAGTTGACGGTCCTTCTATGAAAGACTGGAGAGGTGGTCGTGCTGCTTCCGGCAACATTATCCCGTCTTCTACCGGTGCTGCTAAGGCTGTAGGTAAAGTTATCCCGGCATTGAACGGCAAACTGACTGGTATGTCTATGCGTGTTCCGACTTTGGACGTATCTGTAGTTGACTTGACAGTTAACTTGGCTAAGCCCGCTACTTACGCTGAAATCTGCGCTGCCATGAAGGAAGCTTCTGAAGGCGAATTGAAGGGTGTTCTGGGTTACACTGAAGATGCAGTTGTTTCTTCTGACTTCTTGGGTGACACTCGCACTTCTATCTTCGACGCTAAGGCTGGTATCGCTTTGACTGATACTTTCGTTAAGGTTGTATCTTGGTATGATAACGAAATCGGTTATTCTAACAAGGTTCTTGACTTGATTGCTCACATGGCATCAGTTAACTGCTAATATACAGTTAGAAAATAATAAAAAATAGGTGACTTCTGCAGAAGTCGCCTATTTTTTTTGCAATTTTGCAGCTAGTTCGTTTTTTATCAGACCCTTTAAACATGATGAAGATTATACTAACTCTAATATTGCTTTGCTTTATGAACACTATATCGTCTCAAAATCCTTTTTTTGAAACATACTCCACGCTGCACGGCACTGTCCCGTTCGACAAGATTAAGACCGGAGATTACGTACCCGCCATCCGCGAAGGCATCCGCCGCCAAAATGCGGAAATAGAGGCCATCATCCGCAATCCGGAAGTCCCGACATTTGCCAACACAGTGTTGGCCTACGAGAAGTCCGGTGAGATGCTCCACCGTGTCAGCACTGTATTCGGCAATCTGCTCAGTGCCGAAACGGACGATGACCTACAGGAACTGGCCAAAGAAATCATGCCGATGATGAGCGAGCATGAAAACAACATCAGCCTGAACGAAGAGCTGTTTGCACGTATCAAAGCTGTTTACGAACAGCAAGACAAAGAAACATTGAGCCCGGAACAGCACAAACTGCTGGAAGACATTTATAACGGCTTTGTACGCAACGGTGCCAACCTCCTGGGAGAAGATAAGGAGAAATACCGGGCTTTATGCAAAGAGCTCAGCCTGCTGACGCTGCAGTTCAGCGAAAACAACCTGAAAGAAACGAACGACTACAAGCTTGTCATCACCGACAAGTCACAACTGGCCGGGCTGCCCGAGAGCGCGGTAGAAGCCGCTGCAGAGACAGCCGGGGAAAAAGGCGTCGAAGGCTGGGTATTCACCCTGCAGGCTCCCAGCTATGGCCCTTTTCTGACCTACGCAGACAGCCGTGACCTGCGCCGTGAGCTATATATGGCCTACAATACGAAGTGTACGCATGACAACGCCAGCAATAATCTGGAAATCGTAAAGAAACTGGCCAATGTCCGTATGGAGATTGCCCAACTCCTAGGCTATGACAACTTCGCCGAATACAACCTCCAGGAGCGCATGGCACAAAACAGTGAGTCCGTGTATAAGCTGCTGGACCAACTGCTGGAGGCTTACACGCCCACCGCCAAACAAGAATATGCAGAAGTGCAAGCCCTGGCACGCCAAGCGGAAGGAGAAGACTTCGTCCTGATGCCGTGGGACTGGGCGTACTATTCCCATAAACTGAAGGACCGGAAGTTCAATATCGACGATGAGCTGCTCCGCCCTTACTTTGAGCTGAACAACGTGAAGGAAGGTGTATTCGGCCTGGCAACCAGACTGTATGGCATCACCTTCAAGAAGAATCCGGATATTCCCGTTTATCACAAGGATGTGGATGCCTACGAAGTCTTCGACAAAGACGGGAAATTCCTTGCCGTGTTCTATACCGACTTCCACCCCAGAGCAGGCAAGCGCTCGGGAGCCTGGATGACCAGCTACAAGGAACAGTGGATTGACGAAAAGACCGGTGAGAACAGCCGTCCCCACATATCCATTGTGATGAACTTCACCAAACCGACACAGGACAAGCCTGCCCTGCTTACCTTCGGCGAGGTGGAGACATTCCTGCACGAATTCGGCCACAGCCTGCATGGTATGTTTGCCAATACCACCTACGGGAGCCTGAGCGGGACCAACGTGTATTGGGACTTTGTGGAACTCCCCTCCCAATTCATGGAGAACTTCGCCATCGAAAAGGAATTCCTGCATACGTTTGCCCGCCATTACCAAACCGGAGAACTGATACCGGACGAACTGGTACAGCGCATTGTGGATTCCTCCAACTTCAACGCGGCATACGCCTGCCTCCGCCAGGTTAGCTTCGGCCTGCTCGATATGGCTTGGTACACACGTAACACCCCGTTTGAAGGTGACGTGAAAGCCTATGAAAAGAAGGCTTGGGAAAAAGCACAAGTTCTTCCTTCTGTAGAAGAAGCCTGTATGAGTACACAGTTCTCCCATATCTTTGCCGGAGGATATTCTGCCGGATACTATAGTTATAAATGGGCAGAGGTGCTGGATGCAGATGCTTTCTCGCTATTCAAGCAGACGGGCATCTTCAACCCGGAGACTGCCGCCTCCTTCCGAGAGAATATCCTTTCCAAAGGCGGAACGGAACATCCGATGACGCTCTATAAACGCTTCCGCGGACAAGAGCCTACAATCGACGCATTATTAATCAGAAATGGAATAAAGAAATGAAGAGACTTATAAGGAACATCTTTTGCATGTTGCTCATGTTTTCGCTGCTCCCCCTGCTAAGCGGTTGCGACAACGAGGACGATGTTATCGGAATATTCACCGGGAAGACATGGAAGCTCAGCCGACTCACCAATAAAGGCAGCAATGCCCAATTCTATCCAAACCTTTGGAACAACAATGAGGAAGAGATGAAGAAGAGTCTGGACAAGCTATATAATCAGAAAAGCACCTTCACCCTCAATTTTGAAGGTACTGAACTGGATGGAGAACTGATGGGCACCACCGTCAACGGACAAGGCATCAACTCAAGCGTCAACGGCACTTGGAAAGCCGACGGAGCTTCAGGCTCGCTCAGCATCAGTGTGAAGGTTACGGGGGCTGCAGAAAGCGATGCACTGGCCAAGGCATTCATCTCCGGATTGCAAAACGTGTACAAGTATGAAGGGGATGCCAATTCACTGACCCTCTATTTTAAAGACGGACCGACAACCAGAGTCATGGGATTCACCCCGCAACGATAAAGCATAAATATGATGGACGATTCTACAAAAGACAAACAAGAAGCATTGGATAGGCGTTATATACGTATGGCAAGCATTTGGGCCGAAAATTCGTATTGCCAACGCCGCCAGGTCGGTGCACTGATTGTAAAAGACAAGATGATTATCTCTGACGGCTACAACGGTACCCCTTCCGGTTTTGAGAATGTATGCGAAGATGAGAATAACGTCACCAAACCATACGTGCTCCATGCCGAAGCAAACGCCATTACCAAAATAGCCCGTTCAAACAACAGCAGTAACGGTGCCACCATGTACGTCACTGCCTCCCCCTGCATAGAATGCTCCAAACTGATTATCCAGGCAGGCATCAAACGGGTAGTCTACTCCGAGAAATACCGCCTGGAAGATGGTATCGAACTTTTGAAACGGGCAGGCATCGAGGTAGTGTTTATTTCAATGGATAATGAAAAGTTGAAAATGGAAAGTTGAAAGTTGCATGCGCAGCCAAATAGTAAATTGTAAATAGTCTAATAGTAAATAAACATCATGAGTACAAAAAATACTTCCCGCTTTATGCCGCTCATCATCGCAATCAGCGTAGTCGCGGGAATCCTTATCGGAACGTTTTATGCCAGGCATTTTGCCGGTAATAAACTGGGAATCATCAATAGCTCGTCCAACAAGCTGAATGCCTTGCTGCGTGTTATTGATGACCAGTATGTGGATACCGTCAACATGACCGATTTGGTAGAGAAGGCCATGCCACAGATATTGGCGGAACTCGACCCCCACTCCACCTACATCCCCGCACAGAAGCTGGAAGAGGTAAACTCCGAACTTGAAGGCAGCTTCAGCGGTATAGGTATCCAGTTCACCATTCAAGAAGACACGATACACGTAAACAGCGTGATTCCCGGCGGACCGTCCGAGAAAGTGGGCCTGATGGCAGGCGACCGCATTGTAATGGTCAACGACAGTCTGTTTGCAGGCAAAGGCCTGACAAACGAAAAGGCCATGCGCAACCTGAAAGGTCCGAAAGGAAGCCAAGTGAAGTTAGGCGTCAAGCGTGCCACGGAAAAGGAGTTGCTCGACTTCACCATCACACGCGGTGACATCCCACAAAACACCATTGATGCAGCCTATATGCTCGACGATGACTACGGATATATACAAATCAGCAAATTCGGACGTACCACACACGTGGAGCTGCTGAATGCGATTGCCCAACTGAGCCACGAGAAGTGCAAAGGCCTGATTATCGACCTGCGCGACAATACCGGAGGATACATGGAAGCCGCCACACGCATGGTGAACGAATTCCTGCCGGAAGGGAAGTTGATTGTATATACCCACGGCCGCAAATATCCCCGCATGGAGGAATATGCCAACGGTACCGGCAGTTGCCAGAAGCTGCCGCTAGTGGTATTGGTAAACGAGAGTTCCGCTTCGGCCAGCGAAATCTTTGCGGGCGCCATTCAGGACAATGACCGCGGAACCATTGTAGGACGCCGTTCCTTCGGCAAGGGACTCGTACAGCAACCCATCGACTTCAGTGACGGTTCCGCCATCCGCCTGACCATTGCCCGTTATTACACCCCATCGGGCCGTTGCATCCAGCGCCCCTACGAGAACGGCAAGGACAGCAAATACGAAATGGACTGGATTACCCGTTACGAACACGGCGAGTTCTTCTCCAAAGACAGCATCAAACTGGACGAAAACCTGCGTTACTCTACCGGTTTGGGCAGACCCGTATACGGCGGCGGTGGCATTATGCCGGACGTATTCGTTCCGCAAGACACAACCGGAGTATCTTCTTACCTGATAGAAGTAAGCAACAAGGGACTGATTCTGCAATTCAGCTTCCAGTATACCGACCGCAACCGTGCGAAATTGAGTGAATACGACAATGAAGAAGATTTGTTGAAGTACCTTCGCCACCAGAGTATTGTGGAGCAGTTTGTACGTTTTGCAGACTCCAAGGGAGTAAAGCGGCGCAACCTGCTTATCCACAAGTCCTACAAGCTACTGGAAAGAAGTCTTTACGGCAACATTATCTATAACATACTGGGAAGGGAGCAATACATCCGCTACATCAACCAGAGCGATGCTACCGTCAAGAAAGCATTGGATATTCTGGAACGTGGCGAGGCATTCCCCAAAGCTCCGGAAGCAACACCAATCATAGAGGATAAAAAAGATGATGGAAAGGAAAAAAGAACTGCGCAGGCAGGTAGCTTTGTTGAAGACCCGACACAGCTCTTCCGCTACGCGTCAGTCTGCTGAAATACTTGCCGCCCTCGAGGCACACCCCGCTTTCAGGGCGGCAACAACCGTACTGCTCTACCACTCTCTCAAAGACGAAGTGGACACACACGAATTTATCCGGAAGTGGAGCCGCGAAAAGCGGATACTGCTTCCGGTAGTTGTAGGTGACGACCTGGAACTGCGGCTGTACACCGGACCCGAAGACTTGAAACCTGGCGCATACGGCATCGAAGAACCAACCGGCGAGCTATTTACCGACTATGCAGACATAGACTTCATAGCGGTTCCCGGCGTGGCATTCGACCGTAACGGCAACCGCCTGGGGCGCGGTAAAGGTTACTATGACCGGCTTCTGCCCCGCATCCCATCAGCCTACAAAGCCGGCATCTGCTTCCCGTTTCAACTCGTAGAAGAAGTTCCTGCGGAACCGTTTGATATACGCATGGATGAAATCATTACGCAATGAAAACTAATTATCATACACACACCACACGCTGCATGCATGCCACCGGAGATGACGAAGACTATGTGCTCAGTGCCATCAAAGGCGGTTACCGGATACTCGGGTTTTCAGACCATACTCCCTGGAAATACCGTACCGACTACGTAGCCGACATGCGGATGCTCCCCGAGGAGCTCCCCGGCTACGTGGAGAGTCTCAAGACGCTCCGTGAGAAATACCACGACCGGATAGACATCAGAATAGGACTTGAATGTGAATACTTCCCCCAATATATCCATTGGCTGAAAGAGCAAACCAAGAAGTACCAACTGGACTATATCATCTTCGGAAACCATCACTACCACACCGATGAAAAGTTCCCCTACTTCGGCCATCATACAGACAGCCGCGACATGCTCGAACTTTACGAAGAGAGCGCCATCGAAGGTATGGAAAGCGGATTATTCTCCTGCCTTGCCCATCCGGACTTGTTCATGCGCTCCTATCCGAAGTTCGACCACCATTGCACTACCATCAGCCAGCACATCTGCCGTACTGCTGCACGCCTGAATGTCCCGTTGGAATACAATATAGGCTATGTAGCCTACAATGAAGCGCACGGCTTATCCACCTACCCGTGCCCGGAGTTCTGGCGAATCGCTGCCAATGAAGGCTGTACAGCTATCATCGGACTGGATGCGCATGACAACAAGGATTTGGAAACTCCGATGTATTATGACCGGGCAGTCCGGGAATTGAAGGAACTGAAGATTGAAAGAATAGATGAGCTGAGGATGCTCATCTGAATATGATATTCGTTATGACCTGGGCCCCCACATGACGATTCAAGTTGCGCACCAGCAACTCGCGCCCCATCATCAGTTCCTGGCGCAAAGCAGCAGAAGTGAGGTGCACATAAAGCACCTGGTTCTTTATATAAAGTTCACGGGTGTAGGAGGCAATGGTAGGCCCCAGCACTTCGGGCCACGCACTGATAAGCCGCCGTTCATTCAGCGGAGACTCCAGACTTTCCTGCCTGAGGTAATGACGGATAAGTTCACCTATCTGTTCGGCATTATTGCGCTTCATGCCTCTTCCTCCTTCATTTCGGCAACCGTTCCCTGCTCCACACGGAACATCTTATAATCACTGCCCACTTTATGCAGAATACGGTCCAGGTGTTCGCGGTTGGTATCGGTTATAAAAATCTGCCCAAAACTGTCGCCTGCCACCAACTTGATGATTTGCTCCACACGCGAGGCATCCAGCTTGTCAAAGATATCGTCCAACAACAACAAGGGAACAGTGGTCCCGGTACGTTTCAGGAAATCAAACTGTGCCAGCTTCAACGCTACCAGATAAGTCTTGTTCTGCCCCTGCGACCCTTCACGCTTGATGGGGAAATCTCCCAAAAGCATATTCAGCTCGTCCTTGTGCACACCGCGCAACGAATAGCCCATAATCTGGTCGCGAGCACGGCTTTCCTTCAGCACTTCCAGCAAAGAGGCATCGCGGGCATGGGAGTCATAGCTTAATCCCACCTTCTCCCTATCTTGCGAAATGAATGAATAGAAAGACTGGAAAATAGGAATAAACTCACGGATAAAGGCCTCACGTTTACGGAACACCACTTCACCGGCTTGTGCCATCATCTCCTCCCAAACCAGAAAGAGCTCTTCCTCCACCGGCTGTTCACTCTTCAGTAAGGTATTCCGCTGCACCAAAGCTTTATTGTATCGTATCAAAGCATCCAGATACTCTTTGTCGTACTGCGAGATAACCACATCCATAAAACGTCGGCGTTCATCACTGCCTCCTGCTATCAACTCCGAATCGGCAGGCGAGACCATGACCAAAGGCAGGAAGCCGATATGGTCCGACAAACGCGTATACTCCTTCTTGTTTCGCTTGAACTGTTTCTTCTGGCGCCTCTTCATACCACAGTAGATTTCCTCAGGAGTCCCATCGGCAGCCTCATAAAACCCTTGAATAACAAAGAAGTCGGCATCATGGCAGATATTCTGGGAATCAATGGGATTACCGGCACTTTTACAGAAAGACAAAAAATACACCGCATCCAGCAGGTTCGTTTTCCCCATGCCGTTCTGTCCGAAAAAGCAGTTTAACTTGGGCGAGAATGAAAGCTCCACCTGCTCCAAGTTCTTATAATTGAGTATAGATATACGTTTCAGTATCATTATAGTAACGATGAGTTCGGTTACAAAGATAATGCAAAACCGAAAGCAGTACAAAATAAGCCTGCTTATTTTTAATACAGAGGTGAAGCCCGGCTTATTGAAAAGTAGAAATAATTTCGGTGTTTTCTGATACAAAACAAAAAAAGATGCCGCTAAATTTCGTTGATAGCTATAAAAAACTTACTTTTGCGGGTCGAAATAGATAAATAAGAATAATAACAAAAAGATTATATAAAAATGGCAGAACAAAAAAAGACGAATGAAGCCTTAAACGTGGAGGATGCACTGACACAATCGGAGGCCTTTTTCATTAAGAACAAAAAAGCAATCATCGGCACTGTAGTAGCAGTAATCATCATCATTGCCGGTGTAGTGATGTACAAGAACCTTTATGCAGACCCCCGTGAAGAAAAAGCACAAGCTGCCTTATTCAAAGGACAAGAATACTTCGAAGCAGACGCTTATGCACAAGCACTGAACGGTGATAGCATCGGTTTTGCCGGATTTGTAAAAGTGGCAGACGAATACAGCGGCACAAAAGCAGCCAATCTTGCAAAAGCCTATATGGGTCTCTGCTATGCACACCTCGGTAAATATGACGAAGCAGTGAAAGCATTGGACAGCTTTGACGGAGACGACCAAATGGTAGCTCCTGCCATGAAAGGTGCTATGGGTAACTGCTATGCGCAGCTCGGCCAACTGGACAAAGCCGCTTCCATGCTGCTGAAAGCCGCCAACGAAGCCGACAACAACTCCCTCAGCCCCATCTACCTGCTGCAAGCTGGAGAAATCCTGGTAAAGCAAGGTAAGTATGACGATGCAATCCAGGCGTATACCACTATCAAGGATAAATACTTCCGTTCATACCAGGCAATGGATATCGACAAGTATATCGAACAAGCCAAACTATTGAAGAAGTAATATACCTTATTATAAAAATATCTCAGGCACGGATTACACGGAAAACACGGAAAGACACAATAGCCGTGAATCCGTGTAGTCCGTGCCTCTTTTATCTCTCCTCTCCCTTTAATTTTCAATTATTAATTCTTAATTCCTTATTTATGGCAACAGCTTATCACAATCTTTCAGACTACGATTTCAGTTCTGTACCCAGCGCGGAAAAAATGAAATTCGGCATCGTTGTATCTGAGTGGAATTATAATATTACCGGCGCTCTCCTAAAAGGTGCCATAGACACCTTAAAAAAACATGGAGCCAAAGATGAAAATATTCTGGTAAAAACAGTACCCGGCAGTTTTGAACTGACTTTCGGCGCCAACCAACTTATCGAATACAGCGAAGTCGATGCAGTTATTGCAATTGGTTGTGTAGTCAGAGGAGATACTCCACATTTTGACTATGTTTGCATGGGTGCTACCCAAGGAATTACCCAATTAAACGCAAGTGGCGATGTACCAGTAATTTACGGATTAATTACTACCAATACTATGGAGCAAGCAGAAGACCGCGCCGGTGGCAAGCTGGGTAATAAAGGAGACGAATGTGCAATTACTGCAATAAAAATGATAGATTTTGCTTGGAGTTTACAAAAATAGTCGTATCTTTGCACCGCAATTGAGAAACAAACCTACTCAATGAGAGAATTGAGATAGAATCTTAAGTGCAAAAGGGCAAATACCAGAGTGGCCAAATGGGGCAGACTGTAAATCTGCTGGCTTACGCCTTCGGTGGTTCGAATCCATCTTTGCCCACAAAAAATTGCGGAAGTAGCTCAGTTGATAGAGCATTAGCCTTCCAAGCTGAGGGTCGCGGGTTTGAGCCCCGTCTTCCGCTCTTCTGAAAATCAGATAGTTATCGCAAGATTTCTATCTGATTTTTGTTTTTAGAGAATGCTGAATCTGCACGAAACTATGCGGTTGAAGTCAACCAAGAAGTCAACCAAAAATTTTATGAGTGCAGTAATCAACGTAGTGTGCTACAAGTGGAAAACTTTAGCAAATGGAGAATCCCCCTTAATGGTAAGAGTAGCCAAAAGCGGCAAACGGACTATGCAGAGTTTAGGCATATCCGTCAATCCTAAATATTGGGACTTTACACGAAACAAGCCTAAACCGAACTGCCCTAACAAAGAATATATCCAAAAGATTATCTTGGATAAGCAACGGGAACTTCAACAGCGAATGTTAGAGTTGAATATCGAACAGAAAGAATATACCACTACTACCCTACTCAATAATGAGCATACCAAGTTTGAACTGAAAACCGTTAGTGAATTCTACCACGAATTGATAGAGCAATACACACGTGAGGATAAATGCGGCAACCGTCTTATCTATAAAAGTTCTTTCAACTCGCTTAAAGTGTTCACGAAAGGCAAAATAGATATACCTTTCAGTGATATAGATACTTCTTGGCTTAACAAATATGAGAAATGGCTACGTTCCAAAGACAACAAAGAAACTACCATAAGCCTAATGTTTCGCACGCTCCGGAGTACATATAATAAAGCTATCAAAGCTAAGTGCGCCCGGAAGTCCGATTATCCGTTTGATGAGTACAAAGTCAACAAGTTCGATACCACAACTCAAAAGAGAGCCATTGCCAAAACAGACGTGCTGAAATTCACAACAGAGGTGCAGCCTATTGGAAAACAGCAGTACATGGAGTTGAGCAAAGACATATTCGTGTTCAGTTATCTATGCGGTGGAATCAATTTCACTGATATAGCTAATCTAACAAACGAGAATATTCAGAATGGCAGATTACACTATATTCGTCAAAAAACAAAGAAACTGATTAAAATAGGAATACCACAAGAGGCCATGCTAATAATTGAAAAATACTCAAAAGAGAGTAAAGGCTATCTTTTTCCTATTTTGGATAGCAAGATACACAAGACCGCCCTACAAAAGCAGAACAGAATACATAAGATATTAGGAAAGGTCAATAAGAATCTAAAACTACTTGCCGCACAGCTTGGAGTTGAAGCCAACTTAACAACCTATGTCGCTCGCCATTCATTCGCGAGTGTTCTTAAGAAATCGGGAGTAAACATTGCATTGATAAGTGAAGCATTGGGTCATTCAGACTTGGCGACTACTCAAATATATTTGGATAGCTTCGACAACGAGCAAGTAGATGAAGCAATGAAGAATTTGCTGTAATGAATAAATCTCCATTTGTAGCAATGCAGGTGGAGATTATTTTTTTAATTTTGCTTTCAAATCCAAAGTTAAAAAGATGAGCACCAACAATTCTAACATAATCAATGGATATGACCTCGTACAAGCAAAGAGTGCATTACCACAATTTATTCAATGTTCTACGAGATATAAAGAACTGTCCCAACTTTTCTCACAAACAGAATACCAAGAAACTCTTTTAGATATTATAACAACTACCATTAAACGCATCAGAAGATACCAAAGCTCTAAAGTTATTGACTTGGCGAGACTTGTTAAACTCTTATACGGCATCCAAAAACATGATTCTATCCAAATCAAATATAATGGGAAGACCCAATTTGATTTTCCATACGGAGAAACTACCCGGTTACTATTCGATACTTTCAACAAGGAATTGGCTACAATATATCCACCTGAGAAAATGATGCAGTTTTATAAGTTCTTGTATGCGGAACTTCTTTGGAATGAAGAAATAAAATCTCCGATTGATAATAACGATACCAAAATTCTTCTATTTGAATATAATGCCAGTAAAAACTATAAGCGAATTGTTGCGTTTGAAAAGGAAGATGATATTGATATTCGCCTCTACTTTGGATATAAGTTCAAGGACGGTGTTACTCCATATTATGCAAAGAACGAACATGGGAAAACTGTACAACCGATTGGATTTACTTTGAAAGGAGTTAAAACAATTCTTGCCATAGAATCAACCTTGCAAAAAAGAATAGACTCTCACTATGTGGGTACATTACTATATACATTAGGTACAGAGTTTCAATTTGCTGGTATTTTTAAGAGAGGGGATTTCCTATTTACCAATGAACAATATGCGTTCCTATATGATATTGCAGGAATATTAGGAGTGCTTGATAAAGACTTTAATATTGAATACTCTAATAAAGAGAAGCAAACATTCGTCAGAAAGGAAATGAAAAAGTACAATAAATACATAATCAAATAACATAGGCTTAACTTTTTGGAATTTTCTATCGATTTTTTCCCACCTTTTAGTTCCATTTAGCTCCATTTACTTCCTCTACCTTTGCGCCATAATCAAGAAAATAAGAGGCCTCTATTTTTTTGCAAAGGAACAATATTTTATTAATTTAAAATTTTATAACTATGTCAGATTTGATATTAACTGAATTCGATTTGCAAGAGTTCAATGAATGGATGTTAACCATCCAAAAGGCATCAGAAGATTTAAACTATATTCTGAAAAAAATCAGAGGAATGGGATATGAAAAGATTACTTTAAATGAATTGTTAAAAAATCCCAGAGGTATATGCAAGGAAATCCTTTCTGAAAAAAATGTGTTAAATAGAATATTTGAAAAAAGACAAGTAGGTATATTTGATTTAGAAAATCCCGATTATGATAATTGCCTCAAAGAAGTTAGGTCAAAATCTATTAGAGTAGCACATCTTCGAAAGAGACTTCTTCGTGTTTACGAATTGTTGGTATCTTACGGCTTTAAACCAGAGGATTTGTTTGAAGAAGAGAATGGTAAAGTCGTTATTTCTCAACGTGTAGAGCATAGCTATTTTAGCCGTAATGCAAGTTATCTTAATTCAGGAGAGGAAGCTTTATCCATTCTTTATGACATTTGTGATTCATTGATGAAGCTTAAACAACATAAAATAAATCTTCATGTGCTACAAAATTTACTTGTGAGCGAGGAAAGATATAAAGTAGATATGAAAGCTTTTGAGAAATTTGTAGATAGCAACGGAATATGATTCAATTCGATTTTGAGAATATTATTACTGCAAGCAACCGCGAACCATATAACAATGTGGCCGCGCATGCAGAATTGAAGTCCATGATGTCACGTTTTGACAGATTGAACATCTTCTTCGACATTGACGAGGACGGTTACGAAGTGATAAAGGTCGAAAGTACATACGTGAAACGCTTCGCGTATCAGTTGAACGATGAATCTGCAAACTGGCTTATGACATACCTTTCTACTGGCAAGAGTGAGGATTTTGGAGTAGAACCGTCCGAAGTTCAGAAGTCAGACCAAACTAATGGTAACGAGTATCGAAAGAATATGCTCAAACTGTTTGTGGAAAGTAAGGCTGTAAACATTCAGTTTACACCCGAGTTCAGAGACCGTAGAGGGCAGCTAACAGCAGTAGCCAACTTCAAATTCGGCAACATCTTCTTCTTTATAAACCGAGACGAGGACATTGTTTCGTACTTGCAAGAGAAAGGGTTAATTCGTTAAATCTAAACGGAGCAGAGGAAGTGCAAATTTCCTCTCTCCTTTTTAAATCCACATAAATGAAAAAGGAATATATACCTATATATAAAATAGCTGGTAAAATCCAGTACTTGACAGAAGTCCTGCCACAGATAGAAACAAACACTATCCTTTGTAAGACATTAACCGGATTGGGTGCAACCTACTCCGAAATAAAGGCTAAGCGACATTCTGTTATTATCGTTCCCAATGTTCCGCCTATCATTGGCAAGTGCAAAGACCCGAAGCATAAGAATGACAATCTGTTCGGTGTCAAGCAAGGGGTGACAACAGAAGAAGTCATTGATTATATTGAAAAGACATTAGCCGCAGGAAAGTTTATCAAGTTGATAAGCACTCCCGAAGGATTTACTAAAATCAAACGTGCTTTCGAGGAACTGGAACTTGACATATATGAGATAACCTTCTTGTTGTTCGATGAATGCGACAAGACGATAAAGGACGTCGATTATAGGGCAGATATAATTCTTCCTATGGATGATTTCTTCAAATTCAGAGAAAAGGCATTTGTTTCAGCTACTCCCATACTACCGAGTGACCCACGTTTTGAAAGTCAAGGTTTCAAAATAGTAGAAGTACAGCCTACCTTTGATTACAAACGTCCTATCAGCATTGTACAGACCAATAATGTTTTGGAAGCATTGAAAGAAATTCTACCACAGATAAAAGCACAACAAGAACAACCACGCAGTATTTGTTTCTTTGCCAACAGCGTTGATATGATACACCAGTTGATGAGTAAATTGGGAGTTGAAAATGAGTCCGCAGTATTCTGTGCAGAGAAAAGTGTTGAGAAGTTGAAGAAGAAAGGATTTAAACGAGCTTATGAATACTGGAACATTAAGCATAAAATGCCTTATATGTGGTTTACCAGCAGAAACTATACTGCTGTGGATATTGAATTGGAAGAACGGCCCGATATAGTATTTGTCACTGAACCGTATTTTGCAGAATACACTATCATTGACCCATGTACTGATGCGGTACAAGCAATAGGACGATTCAGAAATGGTACTTCTTTGGCTATTCATGTTGTCAATACCAATGAGAACTATCCGATACGCACCAAAGCAGGCATCAAAGAATATCTCAAAGGTTGCAGGGATGCTTACAAGACTATTAAAAATCTTTATGAATGTGCAACATCTTCAGAAAGCCGAAATGCTTATAAGGCTGCATTGGATATACTGCCATATAACCGGATGCTAAAAGACGGTAAGACCAACTATTTTGCGATTGACAATTTTGTTGATGAAGCATTGGTTAAGTCTGCCTACAACAATATTGATTCAGTAGTGAACCGATATAAAGAAAGCAACTTATTCTTACCGAAACTGACCCAACCTCTGTTTTACAAATTGGGCGATAAGGAAAGGTTGAGCCTAATGGATAAGAGCAGTTCTATCAAAGAAAGCCGAAAGCGTATCGTTGAATTACTGGAATCGTTGAAGGATGACAGAGATTCTCCATTGGCACAATCGTTTATCAGTGACATCAGACAAGTTGATGCTTTTATTATTGATGCTTACAATACGGTAGGCAAAGAAGTTATTGAAGTAAACAATTATTCATTCAAAAAAATCAAAGAAGCCATGATTATGAAAAACTATAGAGAAAAAACAAGCGGAGTAGAGTTTGTTCAACTCCTTAAAAACTCCTTTAAGATTGGCGAGAAATACACTCGTGAATATATCAAAAAAGAATTAAAGCGTTTATACGCATTGGTTAAGACCGCACCTAAAAATGCGATTACAGCCATGACTATAAAAGATTTCTTCAAAATTCAAGAGTGTAAAATCGGAAATCAAAAAGCTATCAGAATATTAGAACCATTGATATAGGATAGTACTTTTTTTGATGAAAGTTAGTTTTATAGGGTCTGTTTTAAAAAGGTACTCTATCATTAATATTTAACTTTATCAAATCATTTATAAACGAAGAGTTTCCGCTGATGAAAGTGGGGACTCTTTTTTTATTTGAACATATCTTCATGTCGTAATTCACTCCCCCATGCTGTGTCAGATGATAAAAACGGAGGTACACTACCTTTTTATGCCCCCTCATGGGCATGGAAGAAAAAAGCATTCTTTACTTCACGATGATACTATTACCTCACATCATCCATGAAAAAAGAATGTCTTTTGTCAGCAGCGTATATGTTCACAATTCTATTCCCGTAGCCGAGCTATAATTTACTAATGCTCCGAATTTCTTTTAAAAGAATATTTAGGGAAAGACATAGAACGAGCCTTAGATGCAAACGAAGAAATTCACTTGTGTTTAGGGCTTGTTCTTGTTAAATCCATTCAATCAATAATCATTTAATTCAAATTCATTATGGAAGCATTACAAATTATGCCTATCATGGCACAGAACCAATCGAGATTTAACTTAGGCGAGTATGCGGAAGAAGCTGCCATTATCCAAGACGAACTAACTGTACAGCCGAGCGTGAACTTTTTGGAAGCCAACACCGATGCAATCACTATGGACGAGCTTACCAATAAATGTGTCGTTCCAACTTGGGCTAACCAAGAATTGACTATCGCACATCAAGACTTTATTTCATGTGTGCATGATGCGGCTTGCTCATTCTATGCTGGTGAAAGAGTGAACACACCCGAAATCAGAGTTTCACACATTGTACGTGGTAGAACTCCCCAAAGTTTGGGAAAGAAAGCATCGGAACTGTTAGAATGTGAAAAGACACAATTCTACCAACGTCTTGCATTTGCCTTTACCATTCCAACCATTATCGAAACGATAAGAGGGCAAAGGCTTGAACTGTGCATCGGTGGGGTAAGGAACTATTCAGACCTTAATCTTTATCGTGCATCCAAAGGCTTGGAGAAGTTTTCGGTTTTTATCGGGTGGCGTGTTCGCATTTGTAGCAATCAAATCCTAACAGGAGAAGGTGTCAAGTTCAATATGGAAGTGACCAATATCAGCGAACTTTACAGAAACGTACTTGAATTGTTCCACAGCTTCAACCCTGCAAAAGAAATCCACTTGATGCAGTCACTTACCAACACTTCATTGTCCGAGACACAATTTGCGCAAATCGTAGGGCGGATGAGAATGTTTCAAGCATTGTCACCTGCAAGGCAGAAAGCTATTCCAAGACTTCTGATTACGGACAGTCAGATTAATTCTGTTTGTCGCGACTACTATCACAACGAAGTGTTCGGAGCAAAGGACAACGCCATATCAATGTTCGATTTCCACAATCTTTTGACGCAGGCTAACAAGGGAAGCTACATTGATACTTATCTGCAACGAGCAGTAAACGCTACGGAAGTCAGTGTAGGAATTAACAACGTCCTGCAAGGACTTGATAACAAATACGCTTGGTTCTTGGGCTGAGTGGATTGTTGATTGACAGAGGAAAGGACATCATTAAGTTGGTGTCCTTTCTTCATACTTAATAATTAACTAATTATATTTGTAAGTACGCAAATAAGTACATATATTTGCATTATAAAAAGGAGGATTTATGAGAACAGCCAATTACACAGATTTAAGAGCCAATCTAAAAGGTTATATTGACTCGGTTATTGACGATTGCGATACGGTACTTATCAATCGTGGTAATGGTACGGGAGTAGTAATGATTTCTTTGGAAGAATATAATTCTTTGAAAGAGACCGAATATATCATGTCTTCTGAACAGACCATGAATGATATTCGTAAAGGAGAAGAAGACTTAAAGGCAGGCAGGGGAATAGAAGTAAATTTAGATGAACTATGAAACTGATATTTACTCCTATTGCACAAGAACATTGGGAATATTGGAAAAAGAATGACCCCAACATAACCAAACGCATTAAGAAATTACTCGCCGATATATTGGAACATCCTTACACTGGTATAGGTAAACCTGAACCTCTCAAATATGAATTGGCAGGTAAATGGTCAAGACGAATTAATTCAGAGCATAGACTTATTTATTCTGTGCATAATGATATGATAGAGATTTACATATTCTCCATGAAATATCACTATTCCAAGAAGTAACTACATTATCACATCTTATTAATTAAAAGGACATCTATTAAGTTAGGTGTCCTTTTTCTGTTTTACACTTTACAAATTCTATGACATTATGGATAAATCTAAAATTGAAAATGCTATCAATCATATCACCTCTTTACAAGAGAAATTATGCTACTGTGAAAACAATCTGCAATATATCAAACGCTTGCAAGCACTTAAATATTGGCTGTACAAGTTTGATTCATTCTTGGATAGGAACAGCAGACAGCATGGTGAATATGCAGCAGTTTATGAGAGCTACTTCCATACTTGTTGCGGATTCTCATTCTATGATAGAGTATGCAATTCAATTCTTGTTTATGAATATGGCGATAGACCATTTTAATACTTGATATTATGGATATAGATTATACTGTTGGAGAAGTGGAACTAACTTACAAATCCACTTCAAAAAGCCGGAGCAAAATATATAGTTCGGAAGATGCTTATAAATACTTGCTTCCTACATATAAGGAGGGTACAATCTGTTACAAAGAATATTTTAAAGTTCTGTTCCTAAACCAAGCCAGCCAAATTTTAGGCTATACTCTCATATCAGAGGGGGGAATTACTGAAACTTGTGCTGATGTAAGAGTTATCCTGCAAGCTGCATTACTCACCAATTCAGTAGCTATCATTCTTGCGCATAATCATCCAAGCGGCAATCTGAAACCAAGCAGGCAGGATATGGAGATTACTAAGCAGGTCAGGGATGCAGCCAAACTTATGAGGATTACAGTAACAGACCACCTCATATTAACAGATGCAGGATATTATAGCTTCGCTGATGAAGGACAGTTATAGCGTATCATCTTGAAAAGGACATTCAATTTTTAAGTTGGGTGTCCTTACTTACATAAACTGAACGAACATTCAGCACTTGTAACCAACTATTAATAATTGTGAATTATGAAGACATACATAGCATATCTAAGGCAATCCACCATGAAGCAGCAAATATCGGGTCTTGGTGTGGAAGCACAACGAGAGATTATTCACAACCATGTGAAGAACAAGCCTATACTTGCTGAATACATTGAAACGGAGAGTGGGAAGAACTTTAACAGACCTCAACTTCTTGCAGCTTTGGCGATGTGCAGGAAAACGAACTCTATTCTGATTGTAGCTAAATTGGATAGGTTGTCAAGGAATGTAGCGTTTACTTCTAAGCTGTTGGAGAGTGATGTTGAGATTGTGTTCTGTGACTTTCCACAAGCCAACAGACTAATTCTGCATATCATCAGTAGCATAGCCGAATATGAGGCAGGACTAATCAGTCAGAGAACCAAACAGTCACTTCAAGCCAAAAAAGCAAGGGGTGTGCAGCTTGGTAAATCGGAGAATTTGATGAATAAATTTGAACAAGCCGTTCAACATAGTATCATTACCAACAAGGCTAAAGCGGATAACAATCCAAATAACATGAGAGCGATAGCACTGTTACGGTCACTGTCAATGCAAGGCAAATCATTATCCGAAATGACTTGTCTGTTGAATGAGCAAGGCTTTGTTACATCTAAGGGATGCAAGTTTCAGATTACACAAGTCAAGAGATTACTTGTCAGAGCAGGGTTGATGTCGTGAAGTCACTTTGAAAGGCAGGACAAATTTAGAGTAAGGTCAATCTTATATACCCCAATCTGAATTTGTCCTACCTAAAAAAACAGCCGGAGAAATAATGGCAGTCTTTATAAATAGACAAGCCAACCTATCTCTAATATATAAAGTAATAGATTGACTTGCCGTTATTAATAGCATAAATAAAACCAAGGCACTATTGTCATTATCAATAGCATTAAAAATAAAATATAAAATAATACTCGTAGTATATGGTTCGGGCATTTCTTCTTAATAAAAGCCGATACCATGTTTATGTGTAATAAAATATGAATAGCAAGCAGAATGACCAATACAATTCCTGCCCACAAATGAATATTGCCCCAATCATGCCTTCCAAAGCCCAATAATTGTGAACTCCATGGGGTAGCACCTTGAAATTTGACAGCATGACGAGAAGGAATGACTATTTCCAATATGAAGCCACTTATACTCACCAATGCCATTGCTGTCAGCATAACAAAGTCTATGACAATGTTAAGTAGCATTTTGTTCTTCCTAAACATCATTCTTTATGATTGTGTCCATGGCATTCATGGTGGTGTTCATGGGATGAGCAGCCCACTCCCGAATCTGTAAGCTTCCCGTTTAAGTAGTCAGTGGCAATATCCAAAATATTACCGGAACAACCTCTTATTACTTTAATATGATGGGCTGTAAGTACATTCAAAGCACCTTGCCCCATATTCCCTGCCAACATGACGCTGACTCCCATGTTTTCTAATTCTCCTGCGATATTGGATTTACATCCGCATCCTTGTGGAGAAGGAATAGTCTCGCTGCTTAGAATCTGATTGTCTTGCCCTACTGTCAAGATTGTGTAATACTCACAGTGACCGAAATGGTTGTCAACTGCATTTTCTCTGGTTGGAATTGCAATTTTCATCATAATCTCATTCTTATTAATGTTAATATTATTAATGCTTATGTCGTTAGAGTGGCACACTGGACATTCCATTTTACGGATTTTAAGTGCAGGTTTGATATTATTGAATACAAAACCGCATACTCCGCAATGGAACCATTCACTATCAGTGTACGCTACTCCACCTTCTATCATTATAGCAACACCACGAACCAATGCTTGGGCAATTTTCTGCCTTGCACTGGTATATATTCGGCTAAGAGTAGGACGTGATACCCCCATTGAAACAGAAGCCTCTTGTTGAGTTTTCATTTCATAATCACATAGCCGTATCGCTTCATACTCTTCGAAATGCAAGAATATAGCATCCTTGCGACAAATGTTTGAGGCTATCGGTTTAAAACCTGCAACAGAAGGCATATTATTGACTTTACGGATGTTTTTTGGACGTGGTGACATTGAATATTTATTGTTTTCGACTGCAAATATAATGAACAAATGTTCATAACAAAACAATAAGCCGTTTTTTAACACAACAGATAAAAACTTTGATTTATATTCCCTTGAATACTCTTGATTTAAATTATTTCATGTTTGAGGGCAGGATATTCACTATTAATCCTCACTCCATGCTTATTGATTTAAAACCTTTCGTTATCTTTGCACCAATTCCAATGAACTAATGCGTTAGGGAGTTGGAAGGACATATTTAACGAAAGGTGTTATTGAAATTATCTTCTTGTAACAAATCTCGCAAATTTGAAACGCTGTGAAGATGATAGCAGTAGCACCCGCACTTGGATATATACCTACCTCATTTTTGTGAGGTTTCTATATGCCCTTTGGTGTGGGTCGCTATTGTTTTATCCACAGCAAAGGCAATGCGAGAGCCAGTTACAAGGATAAAGCAAATAGTGTTCCCACATCTTTTTTATTTATGGCTTACCGCAGGGAACAAGTGAGCATATAAATTATCACTATGAAATGTCCTCAATGTGGAAGTGAATGGTATTCTTCCAAAGAAGTAGATAAATGCCCATTTTGTAGCTATGTCTTTCTTAAAAAGGAAAGTGTTGATTTTGATTTTCTTTATGAACAAATAAGAGTAGATACAGAGGGATTTAAAAAGAATCTATTCAAGAGTGGTGGTTTAACTGTAAAGTTGGTTACATACCACTCACAAACAGTATGTTGGGATGAATTAAGTAGTAATACACGAATTGATTGGAGTGAAGACTTCATAGAAAAATTTCAATTTAAATTGAATTGGAATAATTTATCGCGGAATCCCTCTCTACCATGGTCTATCGAATTTATAAAAAAATTCAAAGATAAATGGGATTGGAAAGCTCTATCGTTAAGTGAATCGTTGCCATGGTCTATCCAATTTATCCGTAGTTTTAGTGATAAATGGGATTGGGAAGCTTTATCATCAAACAAATCGTTATCCCTATCTTCTGGAACAATTATATCTTTTTATAACTACTGGGATTGGAAAGTCTTGTCAAAAAACCAATCGCTACAATTATCTATTGATATGATTACAACATTTAAAGATAAATGGAATTGGGAAGCTTTATCTTCAAATGAGTCGTTACCTTTATCTGTTGAATTAATCAATTCATTCATTGACAACTGGGATTGGCATTATTTAAGCATAAATATTGCGCACAATGCCACCAATCAGTTAATTGATTTTTTCAAAGATAGGATACATTGGCAATGGGGATTTTGTAGTGGAGATTATTACGGTAGTTCTTTGCATCAAACCATACCTTGGTCTATAAATTTCTTACATAAGTACTCCTCATATATAGATAGGTGTGACATGGGATGGGAACTTTTGAGTAGCAATCCCAATATTCCCATTTCCTATGCTTTATTTAAGGAATTTGTTCACAAATGGAACTTTGAAAGTTTAGCAAAAAATGAATCTCTACAATGGAATGAAGCCATGTTTACCATTTATAAAGATTATTGGATTGATAAATACAGTTATTATAATGCTGGGAAATTTTACGAATCATTTTGTCGTAATGCTCCTTTGAGCGATGATTATATATATCAAAATGAAAATCTTATCATATTCGAAGTTCTAAGCTTAAATAAGAAAATCAAATGGAATGAAAAACTTATTGATAGATATAAAGAACGTTTAGATTGGGATGCACTCAGCAGAAACCCTGCATTGCCATGGAATGAAGAATTATATTATAGGTTTAAAAACAAATGGAATACGGCAAGCTTATTGAATAGCACATTTACTCCTATTAATATAAAGAAGATTATTATCCCCGATTATATTGATAGAAGTTATAATACTTTAGCTAAACGTGATAAATACATCAGTTTATTACGTGAAGGAGAAATTGATTACTTCTTATTTTTTATCTAATGAAACGAATTTTACTTAATACACTATTTATAATATGTCCTTTAGCTTCTTATGCTGGAGATAAATTATCGCGTGAAGAACCATTTTCTTTTACTGATATAATATTCGCTTTGCTATGTGCTATAATAATACCACTACTCATGGCATTAAAAGACAAGAATAAAGAGTAATTTGTTTGATAGAACTTACAAATATGGGAAAGACTAAAATAACATTTACACTATTGGTAATAATGTGTACATTTTTATATTCATGTAAATATAAAGAATACAAAAATAAACAACTAAGTAGCTATATAGACAGTACTTTACAAGTCAAAGCTACTTCTATCTTAGAGAATAAGCTATCTGAACTTAATGCTTTATCCGGGCAAATTATCATTATGGAAGTTCAGACAGGGTATATAAAGACTATGGTTGGACTTGAAAGGAAAGACAGTACAGACTACCAACCTTGTGAGAACTTTTCCCAAGCACACGAATCAGCACTGATGCACCCTATATCCATATTGGCAGCATTGGAAACAGGAAAGGTGAAACTATCTGATATGGTAGATGTGGGCAATGGAAGCTATTCTATACAGGATAGAGAATTAAAAGACCATAATTGGCATAGAGGTGGATATGGTAAAATCTCTATCAAGCAAGGTTTAGCTTCAAGTTCAAACATTGCTGTTTATAAAACAATGGAGAAAGCATTTGGAGATGATGCACAAGCATACTTCAATCTGTTGAATAAGGTGAATTATGGTAAACCAGACAGTATCGCAGGAATAGCTAATCTGAAACCTGCATACTTTGTTACTCCTAAAGATAGTGGTTGGAGTGATACAGCCTTTGCATGGTTCTGCATTGGATATAATCAAACTATTACCCCTATACAAATGCTAACCTTTTATAATGCTATTGCTAATAGTGGAAAGATGGTACAACCTCAACTTTACAAAGACAGTACAACAGTAATCAATCCACAGATAGCAAGTCAAACCAACATTGACAGTCTGAAACAGGCATTGGAATATGCGGTAACTGATGGCTTAGGACAACCTGCCAAGTCTGATAAGGTACAAATTGCAGGTGAAACAGGAACAGTACAGCTTGAAGATGGAAGCTATATTGTAGAGTTCTGTGGTTACTTCCCTACAAATGTTCCCCAATATTCTATCATTGTTTCCATCCATAAAGAGAGACTACCTGCAAGTAGTGGATTGATGGCAGGTGATGTGTTTAGGCAAATTACAGAATATATTTCTACTTACAATAAATATTTTAATTCAAAATGAGAACATTTAGATTAATTGGAATGACCTTGTTAATGGTCATGTTGACTGTAAACTTTACAGCGTGTAGCGATGATGATGAAGAACAGCAAGACGATAAAACGTTAGCTTTATTAGTTGGTAGTTGGGAAAATGAACTTGACTCTTTTACTGATGTAAATGGAAATGTTGTTAGTTCAACGACTGAGGTTCTTACTTTCAAGGCAGATATGACATGGACTGGAATAGATTATTACACCGGAACAAATTACCCTAATGAAAAAACAGAAAAATGGGGTGAAGGGACATACAGCTATGACAGTAGCAAAAAAAGGTTAACCTTAAATAATAACATTTTTGAATCAGACATTGTGGAAATCTTAGAGATTACAGAAAGTAAATTATCATATCTCAGTGAGGACGGAATAATGAATTACACACGTAAAAAGTAAGAAAGTAAATAAAAATCAGACATTAGGCGGCATTGATTATCTTTGTCGCCTTTGTTTATGCGCTTTCATGAATTAGCAGTATATAACAGCTATAATGTGTTTCAATCAATAGTAGTACCTTTTTTAGTAAAAGTTAGTTTTATAGACCCCAATTCAAAAAAGTACTATGATTACTTTGAATAACTATATAGATAGTTGAAACTTCATTTTATAATTGCTATTTTTGCAATGCAGGTTTATTCTGCAAAAGAGATTATTAATTTATTTATTATGAACCATTCTTGGCACTTGACCTTAAAAGTCAACCAAGACGTCAACCAATAGTTTCTAAATAGAATCAGATTCTAAAGATAGCTATCATAAAAGGAAGTAGCTCAGTTGGTTGCTGACGAAAGCGCAGCTTTTGGCAGCCGCAGAAGAGCATTAGCCTTCCAAGCTGAGGGTCGCGGGTTTGAGCCCCGTCTTCCGCTCTTCTGAAAATCAGATAGTTATCGCAAGATTTCTATCTGATTTTTGTTTTTAGAGAATGCTGAATTTAGTGTGGTTTAACCGAGTGAGTTAAACCAGGAAGTCAACCGAATGACGCAAAGCACAAATTCATGGTTATTTAAATAAGATATTTCTGAGAATATCATCTAACCACGGCTCTTTCATCTTTTCCACAAAAACATCATTCTTTAGTTGAAAAGCCTTTTTGTAAACACTCTGCATTTTCAAATTATAGCGCACCGTATCATAGCGGACTACTGACTGGTAAAATCCGGTATCAACAGCGACAATTTCATTTTCTATTCTCAATGTATCCTCAGCTGTATCGGAAACTCTTCCAGTCTCCATCTGTGCGAATGAAATGCAGCTGCCTCCGATTAGAGCCAATAATGTTACCAATATTTTATTCATAGGCTACCGTTTTCTACAAAGATACAATATTCAAAGAACAAACATCTCTTTTACAAGAAAAATTCCATTATACCATAAACGCTTATAAGGCAACGCACACATTTGTATATCAAAGTTCAGTTTTAGTTAATAAAATTATGTAAGTTTGTAAACGAATAAAAAGCTCCCCTCCAATGAACAACATCATTCATAAAATCAGGCAGATTTATCCGGTTTCCGAAGAAGCTCTTCAGGCATTGCTGATGAATATGCAGGTAAGACACTACCCTAAAGGAACTTATATAGTACAAGCAGGAGTGACAGACCGTTTGGTTTATTTCATTGAGGAAGGGGTCACCCGTTCCGTATTTCATCACGACGGACAAGATACCACCACTTGGTTCAGCCAGGAAGGTGATGTAACCTTCGGAATGGATTCACTGTACTATCAGCAGCCGTCAGTAGAAAGCATTGAAACTCTTTCGGACTGCAAAATCTACGTCATCCACATAGACAAGTTAAATGCTCTCTACGAAACATATATTGATATAGCCAACTGGGGCAGAATACTGCATCAGAACGTAAACAAAGAGCTCAGTCATATGTTTGTGGAAAGGCTCCAACTGCCTCCCAAAGAGCGGTATGAACAATTTAACCGCCGTTACCCCAGACTGATAAATCGGGTGAAGCTAAAATATGTGGCAGCCTTCCTGGGTATTTCCATCTATACTCTCAGCCGGGTACGCGCAAAAAAATAGAAGATTGCCGTTCTTTTTTGCTTTTAAGCAAAAGAACTTCGCTTCGCATGGCGTATCTTTGAGATCCGAAAACATTAACCAAACAACAGAAAAAAAACAGATGTCGCACATTTCATCTTCTGCCTTTTCAGACACCAAAGCACATTATGACCTTCTCGACGGGCTCCGTGGCGTAGCAGCCTTGATGGTTATATGGTATCATATATTCGAAGGCTATGCTTTTGCCGGTGGTAGCATTATCGAAACCTTCAACCACGGCTATTTAGCTGTAGATTTCTTCTTTATACTATCGGGATTCGTTATCGGGTATGCTTATGACGACCGTTGGGGCAGGAACCTCACAATGAAAAACTTCTTTAAACGGCGCCTGATACGTCTCCATCCGATGGTCATTATGGGAGCTGTCCTGGGTGCCATTACTTTCTGTCTTCAAGGATGCGTACAATGGGACGGAACACATATTGCCCTCTCCATGATTATGCTGTCCCTTCTTTGCACTATATTTTTTATTCCCGCAATGCCAGGTGCAGGTTATGAAGTCCGTGGTAATGGCGAAATGTTTCCTTTGAATGGTCCATGCTGGTCCTTGTTTTTTGAATATTTAGGCAACATCCTTTATGCCTTGTTTATCCACCGCTTATCAAACAAAGCCCTTGCCGTACTGACAATATTGCTGGGAGTGGCATTGGCATCATTCGCCATTTTCGACATCTCCGGATACGGAAATATGGGGGTAGGCTGGACACTGGACGGAATAAACTTTGGCGGCGGATTGCTGAGGATGCTTTTTCCTTTCTCCATGGGCATGCTTTTGTCGCGCAACTTCAAGCCTATCAAGGTGAAAGGTGCTTTCTGGATATGTGCCATTGCATTGGTTACCTTGTTTTCAGTGCCCTACTTGGAAGGTGCAACACCGGTCTGTACAAATGGCATTTATGAAGCGTTCTGTGTAATCATCGCTTTTCCGGTTCTCGTCTGGTTAGGAGCTTCCGGTACCACAACGGATAAAAAATCGACCCAGATATGCAAGTTCCTGGGAGATATATCCTATCCAGTCTATGTGATACATTATCCATTTATGTACTTGTTCTATGCATGGCTCATCAAGAACCAGCTCTTCACGTTGGAGCAGACTTGGCAGGTTGCCTTGTGTGTTTACGCATGGAACATATTATTGGCTTATCTATGCTTAAAATTCTATGATGAACCGGTACGGAAATATCTGGCCAGACGCTTCTTGAGCAAAAAACAATAAACAGTCCGTCACGGAGATTATGCTGATTCGCACAGATACAAATTCCCGATATAAATTCAATCTGCGCAAATCAGTATGATCTTTGTGGCGAACTGTTATTCCAGATAAAGCGGTTCCACTACTTCCATCACATTCTCATGGAACCACTCATCCAATTTTGCCTCTACCTTATCCTTTATCTGTGGAGTGATGTATTTCTTCATTTTCTTATAAGCATAGATTGCAGCAAATCCCTTCCCTACCATAAAGACTTGTCCCAAGAGGTCTTCTATACCGGCAGGAAACACAATGGCCACCAAAGCAATCATGATATTTGTCCTTTCACTCTCTGGAGTAGAATCAGCAGTCAGGACATAATAAGCTGTCAGTACGGGACGACCAGCTGCCCGACTACCTTTCTTTATATACTCCTCTACTTTAAGACGAATCTCGTCCATAGAAAAATTCATTTTCATATTCATAATCTCCTCTTTTTATTTATTAGACGCAGAAAGATGAAGTTTGGTTGCAAAAATCTGCAAATAACATAAAAATAGTTCTGTGGAACAATCACAGCCCCACAGAACTCTCATAAAACCATCTAATCTATACATGTAAATCTTACAATACTACAAATTTCACAATTTGTATATAATCAAGAACCTTATCCAAACTATAATTGAATTTCCTTACCGGAAACGATACATTTCTGTACATCTATTACCCCATATTTCACATCTATAAACGGCTTTCCTTCCTTAAGTCCAACATTACCAAAACCCGTTTCCGTAGACAAGAATGAAGTGAAATCATCTCCAATCCGCGAATCTATATACAAAATTTTGTCTACTGCATCATAGCGTATTCCCGTAAGGCCTTCTAGCATAGCATAACTGGCCATTGCACGAGCATACCATGCTCCACACTCATATTCATTAAACGGATTACGAACACGACCATTATAACGATCACGGCAAGTTCTCACTATTTCAAGCCCTTTTTCCACTTCTCCTTCAAACATAAGATGAGCAGCCACTTGATATTCAATTCCAGTCCACACTTCGTTACTGTATACAAAAGGCAATTTTAGCTTACCACCTTTCGGCCAGGTACAAAGTAATAATCCCCCATCCTCTCCCAATGCAAAGGTGGAACGTTGAGGGTTGACATGGTTACTTAAGCTCTTTTTAAAGTTATACTTATGGACAGAAATCAAATGACTTTTTACTTTCAGACGATCGACCACCTCCGGCATTCCACATACCAATGTCATCCAAGAGCCCAATATTCCGTCAGACAAACAACCTTTACCATACTGATATTTCGGACCTTCTTCTTGTAGGATTTTTAAAGCTTCTGGCGTATAATGGGTCACAAACGATTGGGCATCAACTGGGTCTGGAGCGTCCAATCCAGTCCATTGAATGTTCTGAATAAAATACTCTCCATCAAAAAGTTTGCTCTCCAAATATGCTTTACTTTTATTCATCAATTCTTCATAACGGGAAATATCATCGCCTACCGTTTTACCCATCAAGCAAATAGCTTGTAATGCTCCTACATAAAAACTGGTAATCATCCCATTCGCGCCCCAAAACTCTATATCATACGTATTATGGTGAGGTTCTTCAACAGCTCCAACCTCTCTCGGATCCCAAGTACGGATACAATAATCCATACTTTTCTTCACAGCTGGATACATCATCTTCAGCCAATTTATATCACCCATAATTCTCCATTCACGATATACCTTCATTATACCTCCTAATTGCCCATCTGCCGCCGAATGAAAATCATGGACAGTAGGACTGATAGGCAGATTCGTACGGAACACTTGATGTCCCCTTTTATCCTGGCTCACAAAAAATTCTGTTTCACGTAATGTACGTTCTAATTTTGGGAAAAGATGAGATACAGCTTGCGCATAATTCCAAACATGCGTGCATGAACCATGACAAGAGCCCCAATTATCATGACTTCCCTCCCAATTCCACATACGCCCATCGTATTGGCGAAGTACTGTAGTAGATTTCAATATACTCAAATTAGCAGCAACAGCCTCCTTAACTTCAGGTGGAAGAGTAGAATCATAGAAAGCATCAGTGAACAACTGAGTATTCTTTTTCAATGCATCATAATTATCCAACCAGTAGTTTGCAACATCTTGTATACTGCCAAACCTACTGCTATACCAAGGGCGGTAATTCCCTTCAAAATTATTCTCATAAGTATAACAGTTACTCAATTCATCTGGACAAACTGGTGCATCAGGGATATCAGTATCTGTACGTGGGATTCCACCTATTCGTTCTTGTGAATAAGGGACATGCCAAGCCATGTACAACCTTATATTACGAGTCTCACCAGGTGCTAAAGTAAACGGCACATATAACGAAGCTCCCACTGCTCCTTCCAAGCCTGCTGGATTCTCTTCCATTCTGCCCTCTTCCAAGTTATCCCAACAAATGCTCAATGGGTCGAACCAACCTCCACGAAACCAGTTATGATTAACTACCGTCTGGGGATTGTCAGTATAAATCATAAAATCACCTTGACAGAAAGGTTCATTCTCTGTGCCTGTCTGTCTTAGAATGAATCCATTCTTTGCTGCATCTATATACGCTTTACCTCTACCCGGAGTTTGCATAAAATTCATACTATTATATGAAAAGACGGCTTGTACTTCCTCATTACTGGTATTATGAAACTCATATTCAAACCCAGCAACCGGTAGACTTGAATTATCTTCATCCGTTGGTATAAATGGATTCCAGGCAACCAGTTTCACATCTATAGGGACATTCTGATCTGCCAACTCTACCTCCGCAAAAGGGAAACGTGACTGGAAACTATACTCCTTAAACCGGGGCATTCCCCATGAGCCGCCGTCTCCACGGCTGGAATTAGGAGCACCAAATTTTTTCCATTCTGGAACCGGCCCTTCCAGAATGCGTGTACCATACTCATAACCTTTCACATGAATTGCAGCAAACATCGTTGGTTCATTGAAAACATTCGGTCTATGACGTATAGACATATTACTCAATGCTCCTGTTCCTTCAATACAGAACATGCCCGTGCCTATACCTCCTATAGGGAAAGCTATTTTACGCGTATATTCACCTATATACTTCTCATTATAGCCACGTTCAACCGCACTCTCATGATGCCAGCACCCTTGAAAAATCAGTGCACAAACTACCAGACATATTAATAAATATTTCGTCATAAATACTGTATTTATTATCATTTTTTTATTTTGTATCAGGAGCTACAACTGTATAAACAGCACTACTTCTACCGGAAGAAAGGCGGAGATAACATTTTATATTTACTCCACTGAAAGATAAAGGTAACTGCAATGTATCCGTATAGAGTTTTCCATATAAACGAGGATCGGTACCATCTGTGGTATAATATATATCAGCACCCTCTACTGACGGCTTCAAATCCACTATCGCGTTACCGCCTCTAACAATAGCTTTATCCCAACCAATCGGTTCGGGAATACGGAAAGTAACCCCTTGTCTATCCAGTTCAGCCAAACATCCCGCTAATCTTTCACGGAAATCTGCATAATTCTTCTTTTCCGCAGGTGACCAACCTATTTCTGAAAGGGCCATAGCCCGAGGATATGCCATATAGTTCACTTTATCAGGATGATGTATAAATTCTCCCCAAACATTAGCTTGTACCCCCATTATATAACCGCATTGCTCTTTTGTAAGCTTAGGCGTATAAGGTTCATAGCTGTAGATATGTTCCAACGTAACCAGTCCTCCTATATTTAAAGGCTCATTAGTATAATCCTCACTCTGATAATAATCAATATACATATAGTTATTGGGAGCCATCACCACTTTATGCCCCATTCCCGCTGCAGCAATTCCACCGTTTTCTCCTCTCCAGCTCATTACAGCAGCATTCGGTGCCAAACCACCTTCTAAGATTTCATCCCAACCAATGATTTTTCGCCCCTTCCCCGTTACAAATTCATCCAAATGATGGATGAAGTAACTTTGCAATTCATGTTCATCTTTCAATTTATTTTCCTTAATGCGTCGTTGACACTTCGGACATTCTTTCCAACGTCTTTTAGGTGCCTCATCACCGCCTATATGAATATACTCACCGGGAAACAAATCTATCACCTCAGATAAAACATCTTCTACAAACCGATAGGTTTTATCATTACCGAGACAAAGAACTTCCTCCTTAATACCCCAAGTTTCCGGTATCCGAAATGGTCCGCCCGTGCAAGACAGCTCCGGATATGTAGCTAAAACAGACATTGTATGTCCTGGTAAATCGATCTCCGGAACAATAGTGATGTACCTATCTGCCGCATATTGGATAATCTCCTTAATCTGCTCCTGAGTATAGAATCCTCCATGTGGAATACGATCTTGTTCTGTCGGATTATGCCCCCACTGAGTACTATTACGCCATGCCCCAATTTTGGTCAATTCTGGATACTTTTTTATTTCAATACGCCACCCGGCATCTTCTGTCAAATGCCAATGGAATCTATTTATTTTATAACGAGCCATTAAATCTATATACTCTTTTACATATTCCACTGAGTAAAAATAACGTGCAACATCCAACATCAAACCACGATAACCAAAACGGGGTTCATCATTTATCATAATATACGGAAGCTGTATGCATCCATTTCCCTTATCAACAAGTAACTGCTGCAATGTCTGAATTCCATAAAATATTCCAGCTTCACTTCCCTTGATTGTTACTCCCTTATCATCCACAACTAATGAATATGCCTCTAAAGGCATTTTCTTGTCTATCTGCAAATGAATGGCATTCTTTCCTTTCGATCCTTTCTTCAAAGTCACCCCAAACCGTCCATCTAAATAATTATTAAAGAGACTGACTGTTTTGGTAAGCGCATCATTACTGTAATTTATACGTGTATCGGCAGATACATCCCAAGAACCTTCTCCCATCACCATTTCTTTTGGCATAGGAATTACTGACTGTGCATTACAAGGTAACGTACCGAGAATAATACATATTACCAATATGTATTCCCATCTGATTTCGTGTTTAATCATGACTGTAATTCAATTTTATATCTATATCCTTTTGTTTATTCACCTTGATATTTACTGTCTCGAATCCTTTGGCAGAAACCGTTAGCACATCGTTTTCTACAGTCAGAATGGAATATCTTCCGCCTTCCTTACTTATAACCGTTCTACCAGAATAATTAGATTTGATTTCAATTCCACTTATAGGGGTTGCTTGTACATCTCTGACACAACCAGCAACCTTTATCTTTCTTCCTGGATTCTTCACAATTTCATCCATGCAGAAGTCGTTATGACCAAGACTATTACTAGTCACCGGCTGTCTGCCAACAAAGATTGTCCTTCGTAATCTGATATCATCTGAGGCTGTTCCTATCTGTATTTCATACTCCCCTTCTTCTACTACTTTTTTCATGCTCAAATCATATAAGGCCAATTCTTGTATTGGTAGCTTCAAAACAACTGTCTGCATTTCGCCTGGTTGTAAGAATGGTTTTGAGAATGCCTTCAGTTGCTTGACCGGAGTCACAACCGAACTGACCACATCTCGAACATAAAGCTGTACTACCTCCTTTCCCGCTACACTACCCGTATTCTTCAAAGATACACTGACAATCAAGGTATCAGATGGATGTAATAACTCTGCAGAATAATGAGCATTCAAATACTCAAATGTAGTATAACTCAATCCATGCCCAAAAGACCATAACGGAGCTGGTGAAGAAAAAACATAATCACGTCCAGGTTCATTTGGTCTACCAGGACGACGATAGAATCCTTTGTCCGTTGGCAAATGATTATAAAAAACCGGTAAATGTCCTACGCTCTGCGGAAACGAGAATGGAAGTTTGGCTGAAGGATTAATATTTCCCAATAACATATCAGCTATTGCATCTCCAGCTTTCTCACCACCGTACCATTGTACAACTATGGCTGGAATATGTTCTTTTATCCAAGAAATAGAAAAAGGCTTACCTGTAACCAATACAACTATAACAGGTTTTCCTATTGCATAGATTTCTTCCACCAATTCTTCTTGTACACCTGTCAGATCCAGAGAAGAGAGGTCAAACCCCTCCCCACATGTAGCATCTGAATAGTCACGTGCCAGTGAAGCACTAGAAGAACCAACAAATACAACAGCCATGTCACTCGCTTTTACAGCAGCTACAGCTTCATCAAATCCGGATTTATTATCTGTAATAAGATCACATCCTGCCGCATAATTTATTTTTATCTTATTTCCAACCCGTTTCTTTAGGCCTTCAAGTGGAGTAACCCCATCTTTATTACTCCGGCTCCATGTATAATCCCCGAACTGTACTTGATTAGCATTCGGCCCAATCACTGCTAATGATTTTATTTTATTCAAATTTAAGGGTAAAAGAGTATTTTCATTCTTCAATAAAACAATCGATTCATCAGCCACTCTGCGCGATAGCTCCACCGCTTCTTTAGTACGCATGGCTACTCCCGGCATGTCAGCGCCCTGATATGGATTCTCGAACAATCCTAATTCAAATTTAACACGTAAGATACGTCCAACAGCCAAATCCACATATTTTTCATCAAACCTGCCTTGCTCTATCAATTGCTCCAAAGCCCAATAGCAATTACTGGAAGCTTCCAAGTCCACCCCCGCAGTCAAGGCTTGGATAGCCGCTTCACTATCATCCTTAGCTGTATGCTGAAAATCCTTCAACATAGCCACTGCCCCCCAATCGGAATATACATATCCTTTGAATCCCCATTCATTGCGTAAAATATTCGTCAGTAAATAAGAAGAAGCAGAATTAGGGATGCCATTCCAAGAATTATAGGAGGTCATCACCGCCTTCACTTCCGTATTCCGAACAGCCATCTCATACGGCTTGATATGGATATTACGTATATCCCGTTCTCCACTCTCAACTGAAGCCAAGTTCAGCCCTCCCAAAGGAGCTCCTCCCGGTCCAAAAGGTTTCAACATTGGAGATATTCCTCCGTCAATATAACCTTTCACTTGTGCAATCCCCATCTGTCCCACTAGCCAAGGATCTTCACCAAACGATTCCTCAACACGCCCCCATCGCAAATCCCGAACAACATCCAATCCTGGTGAAAGAGTCTGAATTACCCCTTGGGACCTTAATTCTGTAGCAATTGCTTTAGTCATCTGATAAGCCAAATCTAAATTAAAAGTACTACCAACGGCTACAGATTGAGGAAAAATGGTAGAACCATCATGTACCGAGCCATGTAAAGACTCAGTTACTGTAAAAACTGGGATTCCCAAGCGTGTCTCTTCAACCATATATTTCTGAATTGCATGAAATGCTTTCCGCACATTTTCACCAGTAAGATTGAATCCCTCAATACAGCCGTAACTAATATCACCAGCTGCATCTCTTAATTTTTGGTAATCCACCTCTTGACCATTGTATAATTGATAACCATGCAAATGACTTAATTGTGCTATTTTTTCTCGTAATGTCATTCTGCCCAATAAATCTGTAACCCGTCGTTCAACAGACATACTAGAATCCTTGTACACCGGAATGCATTGAGCCATGGAATCTACGGCAATAAGAACCGACAATATAAAAGGTAATAACCATTTTTTCAAAATCCTATCTTCAAGTAACATATTTCAGTAATTCAAAAAGTAAATATAAATATCAATCTTATGGTATAGCTTGATGGTCTGTATCACGCATTCTATACCAATCAACCAACTTTTCTTTCTCTGGTAATTTGAACGCCAGAGGTACAGCTTTGTCTTGATACCAGAAAGCCGCCGAAGAGAATTTAAAGGGCCGGGTCTGCTCCGGTTTACGGGGATTTATAAAATCACAATAAATCTCTGGAAAAGACGAATAAAAAGGGACAAATGTCTTCGTAATGCCTGTCAATAAGGCGTTTGCGAAGACAAATGAGGACAGGCGAAAAATCGAGGTAACGTAAAGGAAAGCGGATTTATGAAGAAGAACGGTCTCCAAATCATTACCCGCCGAATGGTGATTTTTAACACACCGTGTTGTATTTGGCAGCTTGTGGCACAGGTTGGCATATCAAGGTCTAACTCGTTGAGTAATAACTTTGCAAACAAAAAACGAGTATGGCAAGAAGCACATTCAAGGTTCTGTTCTACGTGAACGGCAGCAAGGAGAAAAACGGTATTGTCCCCATCATGGGACGAGTGACAATCAACGGGACTGTGGCGCAGTTCAGTTGTAAGCAGAACATCCCGAAAACGCTTTGGGACGTGAAAGGAAACAAGGCGAAAGGCAAGAGCCGCGAGGCACGAGACATCAACCTTGCCCTTGACAACATCAAGGCGCAAATCATCAAACATTACCAGCGCATTTCAGACCGCGAGGCATTTGTTACGGCTGAGATGGTGCGCAACGCCTATCAGGGAATCGGCAGCGAGTATGAGACGCTGCTAAAAGCATTCGACCGTGAGAACGAAGTGTTCAAGAAACGGGTAGGCAAAGACAGGGTAATGGCTACCTATCGGGCACGTGTACGGGCAAGAAACCATGTAGCCGCCTTTATCAAGTCGTTTTACAGACGCAGCGATATGTCCATGTTGGAACTTACTCCCGATTTCATCAAGGAGTTCGCCGCATACCTCTCGACTGAAGCCGGATTGCGGAACGGTTCGATATGGGCAAACTGTATGTGGCTGAAAGGCGTGGTCATGAAAGCGCATTATAACGGGTTGATACCGCGCAATCCTTTCATCCAGTTTCATATCAGCCCCAATGTGAAAGAACGGGAATATCTGACGGAGGATGAACTGAAAGCGGTCATGACACATGAGTTTGCAGACAGCAAGCTCGCATACATCCGTGACATTTTCATCTTTGCCAGTTTCACCGCCTTGTCATTCGTGGACATTCAGGAACTGACGAATGACAACATCGTGGAGGTGAACGGCGAGAAGTGGATATTGTCCAAACGCCACAAGACAAAAGTCGCCTTCCAAGTGAAGCTGCTGGATATACCCTTGCAGATAGTCGAACGCTACCGACCGATGCAGAAAGACAATCGTATATTCCCCGGCTTGAACTATTGGTCTATCTGCAAACCGTTGAAACGGATGATAAGGGAATGTGGCATAACCAAGTCAATATCATTTCATTGCAGTCGTCATGGCTTCGCAACATTAGCTTTGAGCAAGGGGATGCCCATTGAAAGCGTAAGCCGTGTGTTGGGACATACGAATATAGTCACGACCCAACTCTACGCAAAGATAACCACGCAGAAGCTCGACAACGACCTGACCATGTTCGGCGACAAACTGAGTAAGACGTTTAACGGAATAACGATGTCATGAGTATGAGAAGAAACAGCATAACAGTGAATGAATCCGGCAATATCATCATGCCGGAGAATGTCTCAAACATTTGGATGAGCGAGCCGGAATTGGTGGAACTGTTCGGAGTAATTGCTCCGACACTTCGTTCTGCCATCAGAAACATCTATAACAGTGGAGCATTAAAAGAATACGAGGTACAGAAGTATGTTCGGCAGGAGAACGGGTATCATGCCGATGTGTTCAGCTTTCCGATGATAGTCGCACTTGCTTTCCGCATTGACAGCTTCGGTGCGGAACAGGTGCGCAATGCCATATTTAAAAGGCTGTACTTGCGAAAAGAGAAAACAAATATCTTCTTTTCGCTGGGTATAAATGGTTGGGATATGTCTAATTATCAGGCATAAGTTCTAATGATATGACGACATGAAGTAGTGAGACCTATGCGTATTCCCATTGCCAACAATGTATTTATACGAGTATGTGAATAGGTGTATTGCCATTCATACGTACGATTACGACAAACCCGAAGAAAAATCCATTAGAATGGCATTTCTTCGGGCTTTTGTTGTATGTCATAAAGCCAAATCCAAGAAAATCTTACGTGAGGTATGCGTGAGTTGTTAATCCGTTCTGCGCTAATTGCCGAGTTTTGCACTGATTAAACAAAAAAATGAAGTGCTAATGAAACAAGGCAACTTTGAAAATGAGGAGTTTATCCGTGTGGGTACTACCCTCTACAAGTTAGTGAACCAGCCCCGTCTGAACGGAGGCTATGTGAAGAAGCGCATCGTGTGGAACAACGAAACACTGCGGCAGGACTACGGCAAGGACTATCTCGCCACCGTGCCGAAGTACGACGGCTTCTGCACCGTCCCCGACCATGTGGACTACCGTCCCGTGGTGGACAAGTTCCTGAACCTCTACGAGCCGATAGGACACCGTCCGCAACAAGGCGAGTTTCCCTGTATCCGGTCATTGGTGCGCCATATCTTCGGTGAACAGTATGAATTGGGCATGGACTATCTTCAATTGCTCTACCTGCAACCCGTGCAGAAACTGCCTATCCTGCTGTTGGTATCAGAAGAACGCAACACGGGCAAGAGTACATTCCTGAACTTCCTGAAAGCTGTGTTTCAAAACAATGTCACTTTCAATACCAACGAGGACTTCCGCAGCCAGTTCAATTCCGACTGGGCAGGAAAACTGCTCATCGTGGTGGACGAGGTATTGCTCAACCGCAGGGAGGACAGCGAGCGGTTGAAGAACCTCAGCACCACACTTTCCTACAAGGTGGAAGCCAAAGGCAAAGACCGTGACGAGATAGCGTTCTTTGCCAAGTTCGTGCTATGCTCCAACAACGAGTATCTGCCTGTTATCATTGATGCAGGTGAAACACGCTATTGGGTGCGCAAGATAGACCGTCTGCAATCCGATGACACAGACTTCCTGCAAAAGCTGAAAGCTGAGATACCTGCCTTTCTGTATTACCTGCAATACAGACAACTTTCCACCGAAAAGGAAAGCCGTATGTGGTTTGCGCCCTCTTTGCTGCATACCGAAGCCTTGCAGAAGATTATCCGCAGCAACCGCAACCGATTGGAGATAGAGATGTGCGAACTTATCCTTGACATTATGGAAAGTGTCGGCACGGACACATTCTCGTTCTGCCACAACGACATTCTTCTTTTGCTGGTACATTCGCAGGTAAAGGTGGAGAAGCACCAAGTCAGAAAGGTATTGCAGGAATGTTGGAAACTTACTCCTGCCTCTAACGGGCTTACATATACCACTTACCAATTCAATTACAATCGGGAGTGCCGATATGAGCCGATAAAAAGAGTCGGTCGTTTCTACACCGTCACAAGGGAACAACTTGAATCCCTGTAATACTATTCTTTTTTTGTTGAATTGATGAATAATGATATAACCATACTGATAATAAACAGCATACACTCTCAACAAATTCTCAACAATCGAAAAGAAAAGTTGAGAGGGAAACAGCATCAGTTTGTTGGATTCTCTATTTGTGAGTGGTTTGTTGAGAAGATGTTGAGAATATAAAGCATTAACGTATAGGACAATACATATCTCATTCATCAAATCAACGTTTTTACAGTCATCATCAAATCCATAGAAATTATATCATGAACATCCAAGAAGCAAAACAAATCAAAATTGCGGACTATCTGCAAAGTTTGGGTTATTCGCCCGTAAAGCAACAGGGAAACTGCCTGTGGTATAAATCCCCGTTCCGTCAGGAAACGGAAGCCTCGTTCAAGGTGAACACCGACCGCAACCTGTGGTTCGATTATGGACTGGGAAGAGGTGGTAACATCATCGCACTTGCAGGGGTACTGTACGCATCCGACCATGTGCCTTATCTGCTTGGCAAGATAGCGGAACAGGCACCACACATCCGTCCCATATCTTTCTCTTTTCGCCAGCAGGCATCCGAACCGAGTTTCCAACATTTGGAGGTGGGCGAACTCACCCATCCGGCATTGCTCCGATACTTGCAGGAACGGGGCATAAACATCGCTTTGGCAAAGGCGCAATGTAAAGAGCTCCACTTCACCCATAACGGCAAGCCCTATTTCGCCATCGGTTTTCCGAATGTGGCGGGAGGATTTGAAGTGCGTAACCGTTTTTTCAAAGGCTGTGTCGCACCCAAAGACATCAGCCATATTCGGCAACAGGGAGAAGCGAGAGAGAAATGCCTTGTATTCGAGGGCATGATGGACTATCTTTCATTCCTCACGTTGCGGAAGAGGAACTGCTCGAACTTGCCCGACCTTGACAGGCAGGATTACGTCATCCTCAATTCGACCGCCAATGTTTCCAAAGCTATAGATGTGCTGCACGGGTATGGACGTATCCACTGCATGCTCGACAATGACGAGGCGGGAAGAAAGGCGTATCGGGAATTGGAAAGGAAGTTCGCCGGACGCATCCGCGACTTCTCCGACAACTACAAAGGGCATAAAGACCTGAACGATTACCTGCGTGGAATCCGGCAGAAATTAGCCGTTAGTCCACCGCCAAGAACTATCGTAAAACCCAAGAAGAAAGGGTTGGGATTATGACATCCCGAATGAGAAAAACGGGAGATGCCCGAAACTCATTCCTTAAGGATTGGGAGGTAGCAAGTTTGTGTTTCGGGTGTACCGAAACCGCTTGCCACCCACCATCCAAATTGCAGGAGGTGGCATCCCGTCGGTCTATACAGTTGAATCAGTAACCGAATTAAAAGGAATAAAATATGGAACAGACAAAGGAACACAAGGAACGCAACAAGGGAGGTCGCCCCAAGAAGGAAGCAACCGAGAAACTGAAATACCGTATCGCAGTGAAAATGACGGCAGCCGACTACTTCCGCCTGCTGACACGATCGCATGAGGCGGGCGTATCACCAAGCGAGTACATGAGGGAATGTTTCCGTAACGGTCATGTGAAAGAACGGCTGTCGGAGGAACATGCCGGATACATCCGCCAACTCTGCGGCATGGCTAACAATCTCAACCAGCTTGCGCGTAAGGCAAACGCCGGAGGCTTCCACGATGAACGGTGGGACTGCAAGGTGGCAGTGGCAAGGATTCATGAACTTATAACCAAGATAGGGATATGATGGCGAAAATCGTAAAAGGAAGCGACTTCAAGGGTGCGGTGGATTACATCATCGACAAGAAGAAGGATACGCAGATAGTAGCAAGCGAAGGCTTGTTTATGGAAAATCTGGAAACTATCGCCATGAGTTTCAATGCCCAGTCACGGATGAACGATAAGGTGACAAAACCTGTCGGACATATCGCGTTGAGTTTTTCCAAAGAGGATGAGTTACGGCTGACGAACCGTATCATGGCAGGCATCGCGCTTGAATATATGAAACGGATGGGAATCAAGAATACGCAGTTCTTCATCGCCCAGCATTTCGACAAGGAGCATCCGCACGTGCATATTGCTTTCAACCGCATAGACAACAACGGCAATACCATATCGGACAGGCACGAGCGTCTGCGCAGTACCCGCATCTGCAAGGAATTGACCTTGAAATACGGCTTGCATATGGCTGGCGGAAAGGACAATGTCAAACGCAACCGCCTGAAAGAGCCAGACAGGACGAAATATGCGCTTTACGACATCATCAAAATGGAAGTCGGCAGATGCGGCAACTGGAACGTGCTTATCGCCAACCTGAAACGGCAGGGAGTGGAAGTACATTTCAAGCATAAGGGGCAGACCAGCGAGGTGCAGGGTGTTGTATTCTCCATGAATGGCTACCATTTCAACGGCTCCAAAGTGGACAGGCGTTTCAGTTATTCCAAGATTGACGCGGCTTTGCAGCACAACAGATGCAGGGAACGTATGGGAATAACAGCCGGAATATATGAAACGGCTACACCAAGCGCACCGTCCGGCACGGCACAAAGCGAGTTGTTCAACGGCTCTTGGGGATTGCTAAAAAGCAGTGGCTCATCTTATAACGCTGCTGATGCGGAAGCCAATCAGGAAATGGTGGATATACTTCGCAGAAGGAAGAAAGTTAAGCGCAAGAGAGGTGTTGGGTTCTAATATTCTGTACTAATCCAATTCTCACGACACTTGCGCTCTATATTCATTCGGAGTGTAACCTACCTCTTTCTTGAACAGTCGGGTAAAATGTTGCGGGTACTGAAAACCGAGATTATAGGCGATTTCATTAACGGTGTCGTCTGTAGATGCAAGTTCCGTCTTGGCTATTTCAATAGACTTGTCATGAATGAAATGCAGGGCGGTTGAACCTGTTTCTTTTTTCAATAAATCACTGAAATAGTTGGGCGAGAGGCAGAGCTTGTCTGCACAATACTGTACAGTGGGCAAGCCTATCCGTTTAGCAGCCCCATCATGGAAGTATTCGTCAAGCAACCGCTCAAATCTTGCGAGGATGTCTCGGTTTTGGTTGTCGCGTGTGATGAACTGACGGTCATAGAAACGTGTGCAGTAATCAAGGAACGTCTTGATGCTGTCTGTGATGAGGTTCTTGCTGTGACGGTGTATCGGATGGTTCAATTCATATTGAATCTTGTGGAAGCAATCCATGATGATTTGCCGTTCTTCCACACTAAGGTGCAATGCCTCGTTTGTCTCGTAGGAAAAGAACGAATATTCACGCATTATCCGCCCGAGAGGTGTATTCCGCAGCAGGTCGGGATGGAACATAAGCAGGTAGCCATCTGGTTGGAACTGCATGCCGTCATCTTCCGCACCGAACACCTGTCCGGGCGCGATAAATATCAGTGTGCATAATTATTCCTAAGTCTGTGAAACCGGAACGCATGAAGCAGAATCTCGACATATTAGACTTCACCCTGTCGGCCGACGACATGGCACGGATAAAGACGCTGGATACCGACAAGCCTTTCTTACTCGGCTCGCACGAAGATCCAGAAATCGTAAAATGGTTCATGCAGTACAAAAACGCCTGAACATCAACAACCATATTTCGATAGCCGCTATCGACTATATTAAGAAGTTATTCGTATATGCCTTTATTGTAATCCGTCATGTACTGAGTAAATGTTTTGCCTGTTTGCTGTTTGAAGAAGCGCATGAGATGGCTCGGATCAGAGAAATTGAAATCATCCGCCATTTCACTGACAGTGCGGTTGGAGAATAGCAATTCGTTCTTCAGTTCCTCAAGCAGACGTTGTTTTATCAAATGGGTAGCTGATACTCCGAATTGGGCTTTTACTGAGTTATTGAGTGTGATGCGACTGACATGAAGCATGTCTGCATATTCCTGCACCCGCTGGTGGGTGCGGATATTCTGTTCCAACAAGTCCTTGAACCGAAAAGCGAAATTGTTTTTAGCAATTTCAGCGGGCAAGCAATAGGCGGCAGCGTATGTACGATTGATAATCAGCAAAAGATAATATAGTAAGGAAACAATGATATTGTACGTATCGGACACTGGATTCATCAGCTCATACTTAATCTTTCCGAGCAGCCGCATATATTCCTTCATTTCGTCATGTGTGGCATTGATGTAAGGCGGCGTATCTGTCTGGTAACAATACAAAAGGCGAAAAACGAAGAACTTGTCGGCGATAAAAGTACGCATGAAATCTTCGCGGAATATAAGGAACGTGTAATCCAACGCCGTCTCATCTACATGCCACTCTTGTTGCTGATGGGGTGAAAGCAGGAGAACCATGCCGTCGCGCAGTTCAATCTTGCGGAAGTTCAGTAGCAAATATCCGTTTGCCTTACGGAAAAAGTAGAAGCTGAAGAAGTCTGTCTTAAACCGCTTGTTTTCTGTCAGCACAAGTCCGATGTCCTTGTTTATGGCAGTATTGATGTAAAAATCCACGCCGCAGCGTGTCTTGTTGAACGGTACGCTGACCAGTCGATCAGGGTTGATTATCTCGTCCATATCCTTGTCGTTTTTGCAAAGATAATAATTTCATTTATCAAAATGGCATAATTACCGTTTTTTCAGGCATAGATGTTTCGCCGGATTCTTCCGAACTTTGCACCCGTAATCAATAACAAGACATATAGTCATGAAAAAGACATCTACAGTACAATTGGTGCGCAATGCCACCTTGAAAATCAGGTATGCGGGACACACCATGCTAATTGACCCCGTTTTAGCCGACAAAGGCACTTTGATATCGGCCCTCGGTGTGAATAAAACACCGAGGGTACACCTCACCATTCCTATTCAGGATATTATCGGAGGCGTGGACATGGTGCTCCTGACCCACAATCACATCGACCATTACGAGCCGAGTGTCCCCACACATTTGCCCAAAGAAATTCCTTTCTACGTTCAGCCCCAGGACGCGGACGCCATCAGAAACGACGGATTTACAAATGTGATACCCATCGAAGAAATAAAAACAATAGACGGCATATCCATTTACCGCACGACCGGACATCATGGTTTCGGGCAGATCGGGCAGATGATGGGACCTGTATCAGGTTATGTGCTAAAAGCCGAGGGCTTCCCGACCGTTTATATAATGGGTGACTGCCGATGGGAAGCATGTATCCGAGACACCGTGGAACGGTTCAATCCTGACTATATCGTGGTAAACTCCGGAGGTGCAATCTTTCCCGAATTTTCCAAAACGGACGGTCCTATCATCCCCGACGAGAACGAAGTGATGCAGATACTTGACGAATTGCCTTCGCATATCAAGCTGATAGCCGTACACATGGATGCCATCGACCATTGCCAGACCACCCGTGCAATTCTGCGCAATGAGGCAACGCATCACGAAGCCGACATGAGCCGGCTGATTATCCCGGAGGACGGAGAAACAGTTGTGTTATGAGTGTCTGCATTAAATCCCTGATAAAAAACATGAACATAGTGGTAGGGTGCACTATAGGATGCCCTTACTGCTATGCCCGTAACAACTGCCGCCGTTTCCACATTACCGACGACTTTTCCGTGCCTGAATACATGGAACGAAAACTGCGCATCATCGATACGTCCCGTCCTCATGTGTGGCTCATGACAGGAATGAGCGATTTCTCCGATTGGAAGCCTGAATGGAACGCAGAAATTTTCGAGCGGATCAGCAGCAATCCCCAGCACGCCTATATCTTTCTGACGAAGCGCCCTGACAAAATCAGTTTCTCCTCTGACGACGAGAACGTATGGATGGGCGTGACCGTTACGCGCAGTTCCGAGAAAAGGAGGATTGATGATTTGAAAAAGAATATCAAAGCACGACACTACCATGTCACGTTTGAACCTCTCTTCGATGATATCGGCGAGATTGATTTCGAGGGAATTGACTGGATTGTCATAGGCACAGAGACCGGAAACCGAAAAGGAAAGTCATATTCGCGCCCCGAATGGGTGCTTAGCATTGCAGAACAGGCAAAGGCTCATGGCATACCGGTGTTCATGAAAGAGGATTTGCTGCCGATTATGGGCGACGAAAGAATGATTCAGGAATTGCCGGAACAATTTACCAGACGAATACAATGAATATGGATACAATAAAGGAAATAGATGTAAAGAGTGTAATGACCAAATCCTCTCTGCCGGTGGGAGGATATTCGGTCAACCCTTATGTAGGGTGTCCCCACGCCTGCAGGTATTGCTACGCATCGTTCATGAAACGGTTCACCGGGCACACCGAGCCGTGGGGTACGTTTTTAGATGTAAAAAACTGGAAGCCGATAACGAATCCTCATAAATACGACGGTGAACGTGTTGTAATAGGGTCTGTGACGGACGGTTACAATCCGTATGAAGAAGAATTCCACCGTACCCGAAGGCTGCTCGAAGAGCTGCGAGGAAGCGATGCCGAGATTATGATATGCACAAAGTCCGATCTTGTCCTTCGCGATCTCGACCTGTTGAAGAGTTTTCCCAAAGTGACTGTGTCATGGTCTGTCAATACGCTCGACGAGCAGTTCTGCGCAGATATGGACAACGCCGTAAGCATTGAACGCCGTCTGAAAGCGATGCGTCAGACATACGAGGCAGGTATCCGCACCGTATGCTTCGTCTCGCCCATATTCCCCAGAATAACAGACGTAAAGGCAATAATAGAGGAGGTAAAAGATTATGCTGATTTAATCTGGCTTGAAAACCTGAATTTACGCGGGCAGTTCAAAGGCGGGATAATGACGTATATCCGTGAGAAGTATCCTGACCTCATACCGCTTTACGAGGAAATTTACAATAAAAAAAGGCTTGAATACTGGCAGGCATTGGAGCAGGACATTTCAAATTACGCCAAGGAGCAGGGCTTCCCGTATCGTATAAACGATCTGCCATACGGACGCTCGGAAAAAGGCAAACCTGTCATCGTAAACTACTTCTACCACGAAAAAATACGATTGACAAAATGAGGCTATGCCGGACTGATGCAGAAAAGTTGTAGCGCGGATAAAAGCACCATGTATGTGGATAATATCCGGCAATCTTCCGAGCGTATGCGGGAGATGCTCAACACGCTGCTGGATTTCTTCCGTCTGGACAACGGCAAGGAGCAACCCAACCTTTCCCCTTGCAGGATTTCCGCAATCACGCATATTCTTGAAACGGAGTTCATGCCCATTGCCATGAACAAGGGGCTGACTTTGATAGTGGAGAGCCACACCGATGCGGTGGTTTTGACCGACAAGGAACGTATCCTGCAAATCGGCAACAACTTGTTGTCAAACGCCATCAAGTTCACGGATAACGGTAGTGTATCATTGGCAGCGGATTATGATAACGGTTTGCTGAAACTTATCGTTGAAGATACCGGTACGGGCATGACCGAAGATGAGCAACAACGAGTATTCGGTGCATTTGAACGTCTTTCAAATGCCGCCGCAAAAGACGGCTTCGGATTAGGATTGTCCATCGTGCAGCGTATTGTGGCGATGCTCGGTGGAACTATACGCTTGGAAAGCGAGAAAGGCAAAGGGAGCCGCTTCACGGTGGAAATTCCCATGCAGACAGCCGAGGAACTGCCGGAACAGACAATTCAAGCGCAAATGCGCCATAATCATATCTGCCATGATGTGATTGCCATCGACAATGACGAGGTACTTCTCCTTATGTTGAAAGAAATGTATGCCCATGAAGGGATGCACTGCGATACCTGTACCAATGTTTCGGTACTGATGGAGCTGATACGAAAAAAGGAATACAGCCTGCTTCTGACGGATCTGAATATGCCTGAGATAAGCGGTTTTGAACTGCTGGAACTGTTGCGCTCATCCAATGTAGGCAACTCGAAGAGTATTCCCATAGTCGTGACAACCGCTTCGGGCAGTTGCAGCAAGGAGGAACTTATAGGGCGTGGATTTGCCGGATGCCTGTTCAAGCCGTTCTCCATATCCGAACTGATGGAGATTACGGATAAATGCGCATTAAGCAGCATATTGGATGAAAAGCCGGATTTTTCCACTCTGCTATCTTATGGCAATGAATCCGTCATGCTGGACAAACTGATAGCGGAAACCGAAAAGGAAATGCAGGCGGTCAAGGATGCAGAACAGCGTAAAGACCTCCAAGAACTGGACACACTTACACACCATCTGCGAAGTTCATGGCAGATTCTCCGTGCCGACCAGCCATTGAGGGAACTTTACGCCCAACTTCATGGAAGTGCCACTCCAGATGACGAAGCGATATGCAAAGCGGTGACCGGCTGTGCTGGATAAAGGTGCTGAAATTATCCGGCAGGCAAAAGAAGAAAGGAAAAATACGAAAATGGATAAAACAAGAATCATCGTGGTGGAGGACAATATCGTGTATTGCGAGTTTGTCTGCAACCTGCTGGCACGGGAAGGATTCCGTACCGTGCAGGCTTACCACCTCTCGACCGCGAAGAAACTTCTGCAACAAGCCTCAGACGGGGACATCGTGGTTTCTGACCTACGACTACCCGACGGTGACGGCATCGACCTATTACGATGGATGCGCAAGGAAGGCATGACACAACCGTTAATCATCATGACCAACTATGCCGAAGTGCATACGGCAGTCGAAAGTATGAAACTCGGCTCGCTGGACTATATCCCCAAGCAGCTTGTGGAGGATAAACTTATGCCTCTGCTTCATACCATCCTGAAAGAACGGAGTATCGGACGAAATCGTATGCCCGTTTTTGCCCGTGACAGTTCCGCCTTTCAGAAAATCATGCAACAGATAAGATTAGTTGCCCCTACTGATATGAGCGTGCTGATATTCGGAGAGAACGGCACGGGCAAGGAGCATATCGCCCACCATCTGCATGATAAGAGCAAAAGGGCAGGGAAACCGTTTGTGCCTGTGGACTGCGGTTCACTCTCCAAAGACCTTGCGCCCTCGGCATTCTTCGGACATGTCAAAGGCGCGTTTACGGGTGCGGACAGCACAAAGAAAGGATACTTCAATGAGGCAGAGGGTGGCACATTGTTCTTGGATGAGGTAGGCAATCTCGCATTGGAAACCCAGCAGATGTTACTCCGTGCCATACAGGAACGGAGATACCGCCCTATAGGTGACAAGACGGACAAGAGCTTCAATGTCCGCATCATCGCCGCCACCAACGAGGATCTGGAGAAAGCGGTCATTGAAAAACGTTTCCGACAGGATTTGCTGTACCGTTTGCACGACTTCGAGATAACTGTTCCGCCCTTGCGTGACTGTCAGGAGGACATCATGCCGTTGGCGGAGTTCTTCCGTGAGATTGCCAACAATGAATTGGAATGTAGCGTGACTGGGTTCGATGCGGAAGCCCGTAAGACATTGCTGACCCATCCGTGGCCGGGTAATGTCCGTGAGCTTCGGCAGAAGATAATGGGCGCGGTGTTGCAGGCACAGACGGGAGTTGTCATGAAAGAGCATCTGGAACTTGCCGTAACGAAACCGACCTCACCTGTCAGCTTCGCCTTGCGAAACGATGCGGAGGACAAGGAACGCATCTTACGCGCGTTGAAGCAGGCAAACGGAAACCGCAAGGTTGCCGCCGAATTGCTCGGAATCGGACGTACAACGCTGTATAGCAAGTTGGAAGAGTATGGATTAAAGTATAAATTTCAGCAATCATAGCCCGCAACTTGCCGAAAATAGAAGTAACGGTTAAACCGGATTATTCAGCGAGGATAAAAAACGTCCTGTGATAAAAATCATGGGACATTTTGATGTGTATCCGATTTTTATTGCTACTTTTGTACCAAGACGAGAGACATTGACAGCAACTCACAGCAGAACGTAGAAATAGACAGGGTTGCCAAATCATTACCTCATTTTTACCTTATCCTCAGAACTGCTTGCTAATAAAGTGGTTATAAAAATCTTCCAGAATTAAAAATAAAACTTTCATTGAAACAGATTGCATCTTGCTCATGATAACGATACATACTCACCATCGAACGGAGCGGATCCTTTATAGGAACTCCATGCAACTCTCCACAGAATTCACCTTCCCTAAAATACCAGCCACCATTAAAATAATCTTCAAGTCCAGAACCAACTATAGTCGGTACACTTTTGTCTTCCGTATCGATATAAATAAACTCGGGTGCTTCCAAATATCCCAAGTAGTTTGGAAGCCAACTCTGCATGGACAAGGAACAGCCAATAAAATGTCCATGTCCTTTAGTCTGCAATATGGTTAATGGTTCATAACCAGGATTGGTACCAGCATTATATAAACAATGGAATCGTCCCATACCCTCAGGTAAACTCTCCAATTGATCATAATTGGCATTTAAGAAAACGCTTGTAGTCAAACGGTGATGAAGATTTTCCACTTCTATCCTTACCTTTTTAAATGGCATCGGAAAATAACAATAGAAACCTCCACTGGACATACCTATATATTTGGACATATAATGCTTATATTCACAATGCCCTATACCAAAGAAGTCACCAATCGGACATTCTACAGAAGGATAGTCCTCACCATCCCAATAAATACGCAAAATCAGCATTTTCAAAATAGTAGGATCAGGCCACCGCTCCTTACTTAAATCCCAATTTTCCCAAAACCAACCATTAATAGTAAACCACATACGGGTAATTACACCAGGAGAAGTGTGATCTACCAGTACAGATTTCTCACCCGGTCCAACCAAATGGGCTTTAATCTTAGTATTCAAGTCAAAAGTCGTAAACTGACGAGATACAGCGTTACGCATAGTATGGATAGATGTAAAAGCAGAGGTTTGAATGTCTCTCCGTTCTTTCTTGATGGGATTCAATGCATGCCCTACACCAGGTAATGCTGCCAATCCTACGGCACCTGCCATAGTAGCCAATGCTTTACGACGAGACATCTTTTGAGGGCTGGAATCCATATTGCCCGGAATTTGTTTTCTCTTCATCATATTATGTATTAACAATTATCCTTGCGGTTCAATCTCTAAAATAGAGCCTTGTATATGTCTAGTACCTTTGGCTCTGTCAAAGTTTATATAGTATACCACCAATACCCTCTTCTCATCCAGCTGTACAGCCCATGTATATCCGACATCTCCATCATCCGCATCATCTCTTATGATAATCTCAGGAGCCGTGGCATAATCTGTACATTCTGCATTAAGAATTCTGGCTCTAACTCCACAAGGTTCATGACGATAACCATATGTCAACAAAACTCTATTGTCTGGCAGCCTCATTGCCTGGAGAGGATGTCCTTTGAACCCCATACTTTTCCATTCACCAAATGTTTTCCCACCATCTATGGACCGTGCAATACAAGCTTGGTCACCAAACGCTTCCGAACGCATAAAAGCAATCAAATCCCCATTAGGCGTTTCATACATGGAAGTCTCATTAAACGAGACCTTTTTATCTTTAGCAATTTTCGTACCGTATTCCCATGTTTTTCCTTTATCTTTGGATATAAGCAAATAGACCGACGTATTTCTTAAAGCTTCTGTATCAGAAGCTACTACTGCCCAAAAAATACGTCCATCTTTTCCTTCATACAAAGCGCCACGATTATAAGCCGGCAATTTACCTCCCAATCCACTATAATTTATTTCAGACGGAACGCTACAAGGTATAATCAAATCATTCCAAGTTCTACCATCATCATAAGAACGGAGCAAATATCCTCCTGCAAAAACAGCGTCTGTATTCTGTACGAACGGTTTCTTAAGAACAGCTAAACCATCCGGACGAATAAATGTCCACAAATAACTAGCACATAGCAGTGTTCCATCTTTCAACTTCAACAAACATGGATCTTGTGAGCCTCCAAACGGATGGGCATAAAGCAGTTCCGGTTCCTTGGTCCAATGTTCGCCATCTTTGGATCTCACTACTACCAGATAACTATTCGGGTCCAAATGATTATTCTTCTTCTCCTTAAAGACTTTACGGTCTGGAGCTCTTCTGAACGATACCAGTATCTCTCCATTCGATAATTTTACAGCTGAAGGAAAAGCGGAGTAAAACATGGTATCCTTATATATTATTACATCCTTTATTTTCTTGACACCTGGTATCAAAACGTCATTCTGTTGAGCAAACAATGTTGTCGCAGAACACAAGTGGACAAGCAGACAATAAAAGAGAAATATAGACTTTTTCATATATAATTTTATTATGTTCGTTTATCAATCTTTCCAATATGCTGTAAAGTTACAACATATTGGAAAGATTTCAATAATACACTTTATTTATCCCAACCAGGATTTTGAGTAACTTTCGGCTCCACGCTTATTGTTGACAAAGGAATGGGGAACAGCATCATATAATCTTCCCCCTTATGCTCTCTCAAAGAAGGAACCAAATCAAAGGCTTTGTCAAAACGTACCAAATCCCACCACCTTTTACCTTCAAAAGCCAATTCTAAAAGTCTTTCTTTCAAGATAGCTGCATCATTCGCCTCTTTTGTGCTATTCACATAAATATGCTCTTCATACTTGTCTTTATATGCACGTTTCCTGACCTCATTAATTTCTGCAGAAGGATCTTGTCCCAAAGCATTTTTAGCCTCAGCCTTCATTAATAAAATATCAGCATAACGGTACAATATGATATCATCTGCAAAAATACGATCACCATCTCGCACCAAGCCTTTACCTTTTAATACTACACTAACATAAAATTTATTTTCTCCAGTTTCCTGATCTTTAGAATAAATCTCAAGAAAAGAAGCATTTTTTCGAGTATCATCTTCTGTATATTGCTTTCTATACTCGTCCGAAGCTACTATAATACCTTGTCCCGGCCCTATCGGATAAACTATATCCTTTACCTCTTGAGGAGCATCCCCAGGAACAGCACTCGCATGTATCCACATATATCTGAAATAGTTAATACCAGATTCCAAATCCTGAAATCTAACACTCATCAAGATTTCATCATTACCCTTATTATCATAAGCAAATACATCAGCAAAATCCGGCTGTAAACGAAGCTTATCCGTTTTAATTGAATTCAAAGCATTTAATGCAGTTTCAATATCACTGCTTCCACCATTCATTTTTTTTCCACTCCAAAGATATACTTCAGCTTTCAAAGCCAATGTTGCCGGTTTTGACCACATAGCTCTTTGATCACCGAAATTGTCATCCGGATATAAAGACAAAGCTTTCTCCAAATCATCTTTTATCAGTTGGAAAACTTCCGTTTGGGGTCTTCTTTCTTTATAAAGGACTTCTGAATTTGTGTTTTCAATAGGATCTGTATGGATTATCAAATCCCCCCATGTACGAGTCATCACAAAATACATGAAAGCCCTCATTGTATAAGCTTGAGCCAACATTTTATTGCGGGAAGTCTCGTTATTAAAAGTCACATTGGGAGCATACTTTAAAAGAAGATTGCATGAATTGACTATCTGATAATAACGTATCCAGGATATAGGCATATTAGCTTGTGTCAACGTATTATAATAATAAATATCATATCCGCCATATCCACCGATACCTACAGTCAGTATTTCGCTACGCGCTTCCCCCAATATATACAAATCATGTTCAGCAGCTCCTCGTAACTGGACATAAATACCATTTAACGCACCCTTCACGTCATCTTCTGTCTGCCAGAAAGATTCATTCGTTATAAAGCTTATTGGCTTAAGGTCTAGTGCATCACAAGAAGCAAATGTCAGGACCATAAACAAAGCTATTGTACTATTTATTATATTTCTAATTTTCATAACTTTACTTTATTAAAATGATACATTTGCACTAAAAATAATATTTCTCGGCATAGCATATCTACCATTATCCTGTCCACCTTCTTCTGGATTAAGACCAGAATATTTAGTAAAATAGTGCAGATTATTTCCCGTAACCGTAAACCGAAGTCCGCTTAAACGAATCTTTTGTATGATATTTGCAGGAACTGTATAACTTAAAGAAACTTCTCTAATGGCTAGAAAATCTCCTGATTCATGATACAAAGAGCTACCTCGGATAGCATTCTGCTGTCCACGATCACCATGCCAATAGAATCTCGGCATGTCCGCTTTGTCACCTTGTTCTTTCCAGGAGCGATTTACGACATCTTTCGTCATATTATTATCACCCTGCCAATTATAATCCAAAAAGCCTTTGGCAAAATTATATATGGTATGACCCAATGTAAAATCAAGTCTGCAATACAAATCGAACCCTTTATAAGATAGAGAAGTATTAATACCCCCAGTCCAATCCGGATAAATATTACCAACATATACACGGTCTTTACTGTCAATCACACCATTACCATCAGTATCTTGCCACTTTGCATCACCACCATATTTGGTTTTATCAGGGACTGTAATAACATTATCTATCGGCTCATTAGCATTCTGTGCTTCCTCATCAGTAGAATATACACCTATCATCTTATAGGCAAACAAATCTCCAATTCGTCCTCCTTCCTGTAAACCACCTTGCCAAGTATGTTTACCCAGTTTAGCATCCCAAATGTACTCACCACCAATCCGATTATTTTCAACCCCATTATCTGGCAGCTTCAATATTTTATTGGTCACCTTCGAGGCATTAAAACCTAATGACCATTGAATAGAACTGGATACCGGTAATATTCTTGCATTCATTTCCAACTCAATACCTCTATTTTGTAAACGCCCTAAATTAGTGAAAATAGAGCCAAAGCCTGTAGAATGAGGTAAAGTGCGATTTGTCAGCAAATTATCTGTGGTACGATTGAAATAATCAAAGATAAAGTTTAACCGATTATTAAAAAAGGAAATATCAGTACCGATATCAAATGTCTTAGACTCCTCCCAACTCAAGTCTTGATTTGCCATAGTTCCCATAGTGATACCTGCATTACCTAAATATTTAGATCCTACACTATAACTACCTTGAGCCGTATAATCCCCCAAGCCTGAAATATTACCATTTACTCCATAGCTGGCACGCAATTTCAGACGCATTAGATTCTCAGGCATAAATGACCAGAACTTTTCTTTATCCACATGCCACCCTAATGACACGCCAGGAAAAAATCCCCATTTGTTGTTCGTACCCAAATTGGAAGCACCGTCATATCTTGCAGATACAGAAATCAAATATTTATCCTTATAATCATACCCTATACGAGCAAAAATACCTTGCATAGATCGCTCTGTAATAGAACTACTCACACTTACAGGAACACTTGAGGCATTCAAAGTAGGAATCAAATCAGTAGAAGCACCTCTACCAGCAGCTGCTAAACGGGCCTCTTTCCTAAAATAATAAGCATAACCAGCTGTTACATTCAAATTGTGTTTTTCATTGAAAGATTTAACATAGTTGAATACAGCATCTGCCTGATATTGCCGCCATTTGTAAGTATCAGCATTTGCATTTCTTGTAGTTATATAATCTCTCGGTCCATTCCAAAAAGCATCCCAAAAAGTATAGTTATTACTGTTCACTTCAAATAAAGAAAGAGCTGGTTTGAAAGACAATCCTGGCAATATAGTCCAATCTGCATCTACTCCTATTGATAAATTCTGATAGTCATACTCTCTTTGTGCCTTGTTCATATGATATACAGCATTTCCCAGATACTGGGCAGCTCCTGGAGCCAGACTACCATCTTCAAATCTGAATTTAGTGGTAGGTGAGGCAGCCGGTGAACGATAGAATGTTGCATCTGCAGCTAATGGAGAACCATACGTAAACGAGTTTGAATAAGTAGTTCTAGCTGAAATTTTCAAATTATCCCGTGCTTGCAAAGAACCATTCAAACTAAAATTATACCGTTTATATGAAGTTGTAATAACAGTTCCTTCATTAGTCATATACCCTAATCCCATATTAAAGGTAGCCTTTTCCGTTCCACCTGAAACTTCAATATGGTGATTATGAGAAAAACCAGTACGATAAATTTTATCCTGAAAATCAGTATCTGAGTATAACAATGTCTTACTCGGATCTACTGGATCTGGCATTGATTTCCACCCTTGATCTAATTTATAGCGATTCTCATCAGTCAAGTATTGAGTAGAGAAGGCAGTATTATTAGTCAGATCATTTCCTGTTCCATAACCTAAATGTCCTATCAATCTTTGTTCGGTAGCTTTTCCAAATTTCGCTGGTGAAATCATACCTTTCCTCATAAGGGTCAAAAATTCTTCAGCATTGGCAAATTCATATTTTTTACCAATATCAGAAATTGTCAGATTATATCTATATTCAACTCTGGTTTTACCGGCCTTCCCCTTTTTAGTAGTAACAATTACAACACCATTTGAACCTTGGGCTCCATAAATAGAAGTAGCAGCAGCATCTTTCAGAATTTGGATGGATTCAATATCTTCCGAAGCTATATGAACCATATTCGCCCTCATAACACCATCAATAATATATAGTGGAGTAGCACCATTAGGATTATTAATGGAAGTACCACCACGGACTATAATACGAGGTTCTGCACCTGGTTGCCCTGAAATACTTTGCACACGTACACCAGACACTGTACCTTGTAAGGCTGAAGCTGCATTTGCATAGGGTACATTCTTCAAAGCCTCTTTATCAAGCTTGGTCACAGATGTCGTAATCTTCTCACGAGACTGAGAACCATACCCAATGACTACAACTTCCTCCATTTGGGTGGCATCCTCTACCATCACTATTTTATAGTTACTCTTATTGGCAGATACCTCTTGAGTTTTCATTCCCAAATAAGAAAATAACAAGGCACGACTATCAACTGGAATACTAAAACTAAAATTTCCATCCAAATCAGTAACAACACCTAATGAAGTTCCTTTAACTTGTACAGCTACCCCCACCAATGGTTGTCCATATTCATCCATCACATTTCCTTTTACTGTTTTCTTTTCTGATTGATTAGTGGATAATACAGACGGAGTATCTTCCGATGCATATACACTTCCCACACTCAAAACAGTAAAAAGGAAAATATAAAATGCCCAATGTAATATCCTGCTATTAGATTTAATGTCTATTGTTTTCATTTTTTTTGATTATTTGTGTTTCAAACTATTATTAGATTCACCACTGTATAATTACTTTCTTCTTATTTCCATTATTCCTCCTTTCTCTATCAATTAACAAAATCTGTTTCTATGTCAGAAACAAAGCACTTTTTCACATCAATCTTCCCATATTTCACCTCAATGAAAGGTTTACCATCTTTTAGACCAACATTACCAAAACCTGTTTCCGTCGACAAAAAAGACGTAAAATCATCACCTATCCTTGAATCAATATATAAAGTAGAATCCACTGCATCATACTGTATTCCAGTCAAAGCTTGGAGCATAGCATAACTAGACATTGCACGGGCATACCATGCCCCACATTCATATTCATTAAATGGGTTACGTACTCTTCCATCATACCGATCACGACAAGTACGGACAATATCAAGTCCTTTCTCAACCTCACCTTCAAACATCAAATGAGAAGCCACTTGATATTCAATACCTGTCCATACCTCATTGGAGTAAACAAAAGGAAGTTGTAACTTTCCTCCTTTGGGCCATGAACATAATAATAAGCCTCCTTCATCACCTAAAGCAAAAGTCGAGCGCTGAGGATTTACATGTTTTCTGAGATTCCTCTTTAAATTATATTTATGAACAGACAATAAATGACTTAATATTTTCTTTCTATCTATAGCCTCGTCCAGTCCACAGACCAAAGAAAGCCATGCTCCTACTACTCCATCAGATAAACAGCCTTTTCCGTATTGATATTTCGGCCCTTCCTTTTCCAATAAATCCAAACCCTCTTTCGAATAATTAGAATTGACAGACTGTACTTTCGTCGGATCAGAAGCCTGCAACTCCTTCCAACGAATATTTTGAATAAAATATTCACCGTCGTACAATTGATTTTCCATGTAGTCAATACTCTTATCTAGCAACTCTCTATATTCTGTCATATCTTTCTCCAAATGTTCACCCATAGCAACAAATGCTTGTAATGCGCCAGTATAGTAACTATTAATCATACCACTAGGCCCCCAAAATTCAATGTCATAAGTATTATGATGAGGTTCCTCTATAACACCTTTCCTTTTAGGATCCCACGTATTAATGCAATAATCAAGACTATTCTGTACGTATGAATAAATCAACTTCAACCATTCGTCATTACCATATATATGCCAATCACGGTATACTTTCATAATACCACCTAACTGCCCATCAGCTGCTGCATGAAAATTATGTCTGATGGGTCGGATAGGAAGTGCAGAGCGAAATGCTTGGTGCCCATTCTTAGCTTGACTAACAAAAAATTCCGTTTCCCTCAGTGTTCTTTCCATTTTAGGAAACAAATGAGGTATAGCTTGAGCATAATTCCAAACATGTGTACAAGAACCATAGCAAGAGCCATATTCATTACCGCAACCTTCCCAATTCCACATCCGACCATCGTATTGCCGAAAAATCGTAGGTGATTTTAATATAGTAAGATTAGCAGCAACAGCTTCAACAACTTCAGCAGGCAAAGTTGTAGCATAAAATGCATCAGTAAACAGCTCTGTTTTTTCTTTCAACGTATTATAATTTTTCATCCAATAGTCTGCGACTTCCTCTATATTTGCAAATCTACTGCTATACCAGGGACGGTATTTATCGGACAACTGAATGGAAGTATCAATATAGCCTGCGGGCTCTCCTCTTTCATTAACTACAGGTACGATAGGTACATCTACATCATCAATCGGTTCCAATCCCTCACGAACTAATGAGAAAGGAACGTACCATGCCATATATAAACGGATTGTCTTTGACTCTCCCGGTTGCAATCTAAACGGTACATACAAGGAAGCTCCGGGAGCATCCGCCATATTAGCAGGATTTTCTTTAATTACCCCACTGCTCATCTCATTCCAGCACATCGTGAATGAGTCAAAAGACCATCCTCTAAACCAACAATAATTAACCTTAGTTTCCGGTTCATCTGTAAAGATTGCAAAATCAGCCTGATGAAACGGCTGCGTTTCTGTTCCTTTCTGTGATATTATAAAACCATTTTCAATTGGCCTAATAGATGCTCCTCCATTACGAATATCTACAAAGTTCTTTGAATTATAAGAAAATATGGCTTCTACTTCTTTAGCATATTTATTTTTAAACGTATATTCAAAACCAGCAACTGGAAGCCCTGAGTTATTTTCATCTGTAGGAATAAATGGATTCCAAACCTTCATTGTCACGTCCATCTTCAGTTCATCGTCACTCATTCTCAATTTGGCAAAAGGGAATTTTACTTCAAAATCACAATCTTTAAATCGAGGTAATCCCCACGTGCCGCCGTATCCTTTTGTTGACTGTGGTTGGCCAAATTTTTTCCAATCCGGTACTTGTCCTTCCACAACAATACTACCATTATCTACCCCTTTCAAATATAATCCGGCAAACATTGTCGGTTCATTCAACATCTCAGTTTTATGCCTAATATTCATATTAGAAATTGCACCACTACCTTCTACACAAAACATTCCCGTCCCCAATCCCCCAATAGGGAAAGCAATCCTGCTCGTATACTCTCCCGTATATTTTTCATTATAATCACGTACTTCTTCCATACTGGAGCAAGAAGCCCATAAACACAAGCAGATACATAGACCTAAAAAATAAAATCCATTTTTCATATATCATTTTTTTAATGATTTATTCCTTCAACATTCTCTATTTTTTCTCCATTTCTGTTCAATCTCCTCCAATGATAACCCTTTTGTCTCCGGCAAGAATAAATACCCCCATACCAAACCCAACACGGCAATAAATCCATAAAGAAAAAATGCACCTGCCGGATTCTCAGAAGTCGTTTGTCCAACAACAATTTCGGTACCTGGTATAGAAAAAAAATCTATAATCTTAAAGAAAGTAAAGGAGACAATGCAATTAAATATCCATACAGCCAATGAACCTATCGAAGTCCCCAATCCCCGTACTTTCTGCGGAAATATCTCGGAAATGACCAACCATCCCAAAGGTCCAATACTAATTGCAAAAAATGCAACATATCCAAACATAAAAATGACCATTAACCACCTTCCGATTTCGCCCAACTGATTAGCATAAATAAAACAAGCACTAAGGCACAAAACAGAAAAGGCAATTCCTGACAGACCAATAAAATACAACTTTCGTCGTCCGATTCTATCCACTAAATAAAGAGAAATCACTGTAAATACAACATTTACAATTCCAATACCTACAGAAGCCCAAATAGCAGAGAGTGTACTTTCAAATCCTGCCATCAGGAAAATCTTCGGACTATAATAAATAACTGTGTTAATACCTACAAACTGTTGAAAAAACATAATACAAACAGCAATCATTAGAGGAGTTCTCAACCAAGGCTGCATCAAATATCGCCATCCTACCGCACTATTCCTATCTTTCTCTATTTCCACCTCCATTTGTCCAATTAAATCATTTACTGTATTTTCCGGTTCTATTTTCTGCAACACTTTCCTACATTCTTTCAACCGTCCTTTACTCAACAGCCACCGAGGTGTTTCAGGCACAAAACACATACCTACCAGTAATACCAAAGCCGGTACGACACCTGCCCAAAACATCCATCTCCAACAATCCAACTTGTTTTCATCAGCCCAAAAGGTATCTGACATGTATGAAAGTAAAATACCTATTGTAACCATTAACTGAAACATTGAAACCAGACGTCCCCTGGATTTAGCTGGAGCAATTTCTGCTATATACAATGGAACAGTAAATGATGCCACACCTATAGCTATACCAAGAAACAGACGAGAAAAAACCAAGCTCTTCAAATCCGTTGCCAGTCCTGACCATAACGCTCCCACTGCAAATATCACAGCAGAAACCAATATGATTTTTCTTCTTCCAAATATATCAGATAAACGCCCACAACATACAGCCCCCAACATAGCTCCCAACAAACCAGCCGCCGTAATCCATTCAACATCATTATTATCTATTCCCCAATCTGACTGAAGAAATGGAATCGCTCCTGAAATTACCCCAGTATCAAAGCCGAAAAGCAATCCTCCTGTTGCTACAACTGTAGCTATTAAAAATATTATATGTCTGTTTTTCATATTAAACTTATATTTTAGGGTTCAAAACTTATCCAAACTTCCTTTTTCACTGACGGATTCGGAACATATAAGAAAGTATCCGGAGCATCTTCAAAAATTTTATAAATGGATTTACCTTTCCCAATACCTAAATCATGATACTCTCTTGGAGCCTTTCTTACCAGTTCCGAAAAATGATAGTTTGTATTTCTGATCCACTTCAATCCATCACCCTCAAAAACAGGATACCATGCAATACCTTTATGACGACGAATCTCAGCATATTCAAAACCATATTCACGGTCACACCATGCACCAAACACAAGAGATTCATCTGCATTCGTACTAATGGTAGCATGTACCCAATATGGAGGGACCACCACCACATCGCCAGGCTGTGCATAAACAGCATAACACCTCCCCGGTTCATCTGTAGCCGACTCTTGCATGTAAATGACCGCCTCTCCATTCCATATCTCATAAACCTCTGGAGTGGACCATTGACTAAAAGGTGAGACCTTATGAATATGTCCCTGACTGCGAATGGGTTCCATTCCCAAACTTCCTTTGGCATAAGCCACTACTCCAAAAAGCAAATGCTGTTTTTGCAAAAGCGCTTTATGAACAGTCTTACCCACATCCATAGCTATAGAATAGACAATATCCGGTCCTTCACATTTCGGATCCAACAAACTAGACCGGATATCATCCAACCACCGGTTTTCTACTGTCGGGCCAAAAACGTCCTTACCATAAATAAAACCTAACGGATTTTCTGTTATCCCTATATCAATCCCCTTATCAAAATTATCTTTATGCATGATGTCTTACAAAAGCTTTAATTGTTCCACATTCCATTCCTTCAGACTCCCCATAAGGTTTTATTGTATATTCCTTTATGGCAGCAGGAATAATAAAAGTTTCCGCATAATGGACAACAAACGGAGAAAATTGTCCTATAGGACTTTCCACTATCACCGAACGTCCCTCAATCAGATTCAGAACATTAACACCCGACTCATTCTTATGCAAAACTTTGTCCGTGAACCAATGTCTTCTTGTTTCTATAAATTCCCATTCATGAAGTCCCGTCTTTTCTTCACGCCAAGAATCTCCTTCACCAATAACAGAGACCTTGTTTATCAGTTCTTCTTTCACCCAAGACTCCGTTCTATTCCATTGTATCACATTAGCCCCATGAGCTATATTAATCGGACGCGGTCTGCCATCCAGTCCCATCCGTCCCCAATCCCACAACTTAAATGTAAAGATGTATGGGGTTGCACTAATCTCAAGTACCATGCTATTCCTTCCCGAACAATGTACCGTACCAGCCGGAATTAAAAAATGATCATGCTTCTTTGCCGGATAAATACCTACATACTTCTCCACTTCAAATTCACCAGTCCTTTGCGATTTTTCCAATTCATCAAGCATCTCCTCCGGTTTAATATTATCCTTCAAACCCAAATATACAGTTGCCCCCTCCTTAGCATCCAAAATATAGTAGCTCTCATCCTGCGTATAATGCATCCCAAATTTCTGTTGTATATATTCAGTCAAAGGATGAACTTGTAAGCTTAGATTGCCGCCTTCTATCGTATCAAGAAAGTCAAACCGTATTGGAAACTCATCACCAAACCTGCCATACACAGCATCACCCAATAACTGTCGGGGATAAGCAAAAATCAAATCAATTGACGGTATTTCCACTTTCTCATCCCCAAAGGCCAACAACAGACTGTTTTCTTCAGGTACACAGTCAAAACACCAAGCATAATTAGGCATCGTCCGTTCTAAATCGCAAACATCTTTCATCCACTGTCCTCCCCAAGGCCCCGGATCAAAAAAGGGAACTACACGAAACGGACCATTTACCGCTTTCTCCAATCCCTCAAACATCGCTTTGCCTGTAATCATCTTAGGATGATTGCGCCGGTTCGTATCCAAAACATAATCCACCTTTGCCATCAGCATCTTTTTGTGCCTATCGCATATTCTCCAATCTACGAAAAAAGCTCTTTTATACTGCAAGGAGGTTCGTTCTTCTTTATTGTTGACACCTATATTTGATATTTCATTTTTACGGAATCTGGACTGTATCTCCCATCTTGCCATATCGGCATAAATCAACAAATCAGGATGTTCACAAAGATAGGCCGCACCAACCCCATAGACTATTACAATACCAGACTGCAAATCTTCTATCTGTTGCCGGATACCAGTAACTTTATCGAAATCAAAAAAACATTCCATTGTATACCGGGTCAGATAGCCGAATAATTCATCATCGGTAATATCAGGATAGAAAAAATCATTGATTTTCTCTTCCGGCAACATCGCACTATCTGTATGAACAAATAAAGCATTATTGAACCTACCGGCAAAAGCATTACGTATATCATTCTCAAACACTCCTTGATAGCACTCAATCACAACCACTTTCAACGGCTTCTCCAGTACCTTCAAACGTTCACTGATACTATCGGTAATGGCAAACCAACCGGAAATACAGTCATCCGAATTATAGGACACCTGCACAAAAGGATATTTATCGTAATTAGCAGAATACTTCATCTTTTATCTTTTTTCTTAAACAATATTCCAAACCATACAAAGCTGCATAATCTCCCAAGCTAGAAACTACCACAGATACTTTTGCACTCGGAGTCCAGGCAAACTTTGACACCCGTTCCTCGATATAAGGCACTATCACTTTATGGCTATTCATGATTCCCCCTCCAAGTATCACCACTTCAGGATCATAAGCATGAATAAAATTTATAACAGCAGCTCCCCATATTTCAATGCATTCATTTCGTACCAATAACGCGTCTCTATTTCCTTGTTCCGCCAATTGGAAGATTTCTTTAAAATCATAATTCTGAGATGACATTTTAAACGAAGGAGACAGGCAAGCATGATCCTTTATAATTTTATGAAGGAAGAATGAAGAGGACAAAGCCTCCACACACCCCTTGTTTCCACAAGAGCATAACCTTCCTTTGTAGTCTACTACAAAATGGCCACCCAACGAACCTGCTTGAAAGTGCTTTCCATACATTACCTCACCATTCATAATGACTCCCGATCCTATGCCCGTACCAATAGTCATCATAACAACGCTATCATATCCTCTGCCGCTCCCATATTGCCATTCTCCAATTGCTGCAAGCCGTGCGTCATTATCAATGTAAAAGGGGGCTCCCCAATGTTCATCCGCCCATCTATCCAAATCAAGCTCCACTCCATCATCATATTTTTCATTCGTAGATATAATAATGCTTTTTTTATTATTTACTAGCCCTGGAAAAGCTATACCCACTCCAAAGAGGCGCTTCACACCATTTGAATTTAGCAGGAAATCAATTGCATTTTCAATCTCCGGCAAACTTGCTGTCATATCCAAATCTTGACGAGAAGGCATTTTTACATAGTCTACCAGTTCTCCATTGCGTAAGAGACCGACTTTTGTAATGGTTCCTCCCAAATCTACAGCTATGATATACTTCATATTCATATTTCTATCAATTGGGGATTGCCATTCACACACTGTAAAGATGCAGAAAACCCGTTCTCCAAAATCACTTGATAATCATGTCCTGCGTCCGAAGGCCAACAAGCAGCGAATGACAGAACAGAATATCCTATATTTGCCACACGATGGGCCACCCCTCCAGGTATATAATGAAGACTACCCGGAAACATCCGCTCACTCCAAACCCTTCGGTTCTGATCCATCATAATCAATCTGCCTTCACCTTCCACTCCCCAATAGTACTCCCCACGATTCATATTGGCATGAAAATGTCCTTTGGTCATGAAATACTCATCACCAACCTTACCTGGATAAATTCTCGTGATTCCGAAATAGAGTCCCCCTGGCGTTCCTTCTTCAACCGGCAGATGACAAGTCACCTCATACAATAAAGTATCAGGAGACATCTGTTCATAAGCCTCACAATTATGAAAAACACCTCGTAAATCAGCCAAAGTCTTCAAACTCCTCTTCACATTTTCACCGATCAAAGAATCCTTTATAAAGAGCAAAGGCGACTCATTTGTTCTCTTATCATTCATCAGCATCATACTTTTAAAATCTTATATTGCAAAAGTACGCTGATATGGAACTCGCTCTTTCCTCTATATTTTCCGATAATTATGGTATTTTACCATTATTCGCAGCAAATGGATAAAACCTTGCAAAAAAAGTAGAAAACCAAGGCTCTAACCACCAAATATTCAATGATAAAATAGTAGAATCAAATGGCTTGTTTAGCCTTTACTCCAAACTGCTTTTGGAACTGCGACGGGGACATTCCTGTCACTTTTTTAAATTGGGATATAAAATTAGATAAGTTAGGGAATCCGACTTCCCCACTGATAGTAGAAATCTTCATTTTGTTTTCCAGTAATAGTTTTTTCGAATAACCGATACGCATTTCGTTCAGATATTCTACAAAGGTTTTCTTGGTCCTCTCCTTGAAATAACGGCAAAAAGCTGTCGGGGTCAATCCAACCAAAGTCGAAACTTCTTCCAACCTAATGGAAGTCGCAAAGTTCTTGACGAGAAACTTGTATACCTTATTAAATCTCTCAAAATCTTCTGAATTTACAGAATTCGTAAATCCCACTGAGGCCAGTAACTCATACTCAGTCGATGTGGCCATCAGCTCAAGAAGTGTTAAAAGATTCGTTACCTTCCGAACCCCTACATCATTCACCGAACTCCTTATAAACCGGGTTATCTCTAATTTCGATTTTCCGGTAAACTTCAGTCCACGCCGTGATCTCTCTATCAAATCACGAATATTATTCATTTCTGGTAATCTGATAAAATTCGGATCAAATATCTCACGTTTAAAGAACAGACAGATACACGTAGCACGCAAACCAGACTCCTTATCAAAATAAGCATCATCATTACGCCATTCATGAGGGAGATTAGGGCCAATCATACATACATCCCCCTCCTCATACTGTTCTATGCAATCCCCAACAAAACGGGTTCCTATACCTCTAGTTATATACATTATCTCTATGGCCGGATGATAATGCCAAGGTACAATGAAGTGCGGCAAGTCTTCTATATAATAATGTATATGACTGTCTATTGGGAATGGCAGATCTTGGTAAAGTGGTTTCATAGTCATCTAAGTCAATAATCACCGTTAATTATAAAAGCGAATATAGATAATTATTTTATCAAAGCAAGCTATTGTATGTTAAAACTCATAGTAACATCAAAATATAAATATCAATCTTATACTCAAACAAACAAATGATATCTTTTGTATCTTTGTCCCCGCATTTTCACAACCACATAAAATTATAATGAAAACAATAGTAAATGTTCCCTCCCGACAGAACACCATGCGCGAACTGCGGGATTATCTGATGATTGCCCTGGGTATGGTCTTATATGGTATCGGCTGGACAGTCTTCCTGCTTCCCAACGATATTACTACCGGTGGCGTACCGGGCATTGCATCCATCGTATATTTTGCCACTGGATTTCCCGTCCAATATACGTACTTCGCCATCAATTTTCTGCTTCTATTGCTTGCCCTACGTGTGTTGGGATGGAAGTTCAGCGTAAAGACAATCTTTGCCGTATTCACCCTGACCTTTTTCCTTTCCATTATCCAGAAACTGACCGAGGGTGTTGTCCTCCTGCACGACCAGCCTTTCATGGCTTGTGTCATCGGTGCCTCCTTCTGCGGTAGCGGCATCGGCATCGCCTTTTCCAACAACGGCAGTACTGGCGGCACGGACATCATTGCCGCCGTAATCAACAAGTACCGCGACATCACGCTGGGCAGAGTCATGTTGATATGTGACCTTATCATCATCTCGTCCAGTTACTTTGTTCTAAAAGATTGGGAAAAGGTGGTGTATGGCTACGTTACTCTATACATATGCAGCTTCGTGCTCGACCAAGTGGTGAACAGTGCCCGCCAGTCCGTACAATTCTTTATTATCAGCGATAAATATGAGGAGATAGCCAAGCACATCCAGGTATATCCTCACAGAGGTGCAACGGTCATCAACGCCTCGGGCTTCTATACGGGAAAAGAGATAAAAATGCTGTTCGTGCTGGCCAAGAAGCGGGAGTCCACCATCATTTTCCGGCTCATAAAAGACATAGACCCCAATGCCTTTGTATCACAAAGTGCAGTCATCGGAGTCTATGGAGAGGGATTCGACAGAATCAAAGTGAAGTAGAGGATTTCTCGAACTTCCCTTGATTCCAAGTATAAACAATAGGACGGCGGACAAACGGTTTCAGTTTCTCCGCCGCTTCTTTACCCATGTAATCGGTCGTGGTAAAAGTGAATGCCAACGTGGCATCCTTCGCAGAAAGGTCCGCTTTCATCAGCAGCATGTCGGCCTGGCGACGGGCATCCTGATACTCATAGACATCCACCGTATCCGCGGCCTCAGCGATAAAATCATCCAGAACGGGCAATGCCGGCAGGTAGGACGAAGCAACCAGCTCCTTCCAGTCTGTCGTATAGAACTTGACATGGCTGTCGCAAGCCGGAGCACAAACCGTAGCAACCACACAAATCACCTTCGTACTGTCGTTAATAGACAAGAGCTTCATCTGCCATGAACTCTGGGGCGTCATCTTCACATGTATATAGTCTGGAGAAAGTTCCGTCATTTCCGATTTACCACCAAAGCTGTTGGTCACCTCAGCTTTCATCTTACTTTCCAGAAAGTCTATAAAATCCGCACGGTTCACGGCGCTAAGCAACGGACATATAGAATCCGGCATATTCTTAAAACACGTCTTGGCTTCCTGGGCCTGCAAATACCCCCATCCGATGAAAGCCAAAATCAAAAAAGCACTCAGTTTTCTTATCATAACATTTTAATCATTTCTTCAAGGAAACGGGCATCTGTTTCATCAAAACCGCCCAAATCGTCACTGTCAATATCCAATACTCCCCACACTTCACCGTCCTCACGCTTCAGCGGAACCACGATCTCCGAACGCGACAGCGAGCTGCAGGCTATATGTCCGGGAAATGCATCCACATCGGGCACAACCAACGTCTCGGCTCTATCCCATGCCGTGCCGCAAACACCACGGCCTTTCCTGATGCGCGTACAAGCTATCGGTCCCTGGAAAGGTCCTAACACCAATTCTTCACCCTTCACCAAATAGAAGCCTACCCAAAAGAAATGGAAAGTCTCTTTCAGCGCCGCCGAAACATTCGCCAGATTGGCTATCAAGTCATCTTCACCTGCCAGCAGATTTTTCAGTTGAGGAAGCAAAGCGCGATATTTCTCTGTCTTGCTACCAGCATTTATATATAGGTCTTCTGCCATATATCTCTTGTTTATTTACTCCCCAAATATAGGAAGAACATTCCAATCAACACCAAAATGAGGTCGACAGCCTTGCTTTTTAAATTCTTTTCACGGAAGAAAAGCGCACCGAAAAGGAAGGAAACTACAACGCTGCCACGACGCACCATCGAAACGATGGAAATCATGGAGTCCTCATAGCTCAGAGCATAAAAATAGACAAAGTCTGCCGCACAAAGGAAAATGGAGATACAGATAATGGTCCAGTCCCAACGAAACGGGGTACTTTCTTTTCGCTTGGGGTACCACAACAGCAGGATGATGGGGCACATGATAAAGACTTGGTAGACATTATACCACGACTGCACCAGCATCGGGTTGAGCTGCTTCATCAGATATTTGTCATACAGCCCGCTGACAGCTCCGGCAACGGCAGCCAGCACGATGAAAAGAATCCATTTGTTATGCTTGAAGTCGATTCCCTCTTTCTTGCCCGAACGGCTCAGCATGAAGAAGGACACTATGGCAAGCAGCACGCCAATCCATTGATAAAGGTTCAAGCGTTCGCCAAACACAAGCATGGCACCTACAAGCACCATTACGGGACGCGTCGCATTAATCGGTCCCACGATGGTCAGTGGCAGATGCTTCATCCCGAAATAACCGAATATCCAGGAAGAGAGCACGATAAACGACTTGACAATAATGAACTTATGTACCTCCCACCCCACCACGGGAACATCAAACATCGTACCTCCCAACACCGACGGCGCAAAGGCAGATACCAGAATGAAAGGAAGAAATATCAGGCTCGAGAACAGCGTGTTCAGGAAAAGCACCGGCAGTACGGCATTGTCACGAAGCGACTTCTTCTTGAAGACATCGTAAAATCCCAATAAGGCAGCAGAGAGGAAAGCAAGTAATAACCACATAGAGTCAATTAAAAATTAAGAATTAAAAATTAAAGGGAGGGGCCTACGTTTTTGTAGTACATCCCTCTTTTATTCTAAAAAAGTAGTTTCCGGATAGGCTACGTCCACCAGAAACAATGCATTTCCGGGAACGGAAGTTCCTGCCTGGCAACGGTCCTTCTGTTCGACGACGCGTCGGAAACCTTCAACAGAAAGTTTTCCGCGACCCACTTCGAGCAGAGTGCCGACAATGGCACGTACCATGTTCCGCAGGAACCGGTCGGCCTGGATGGTGAATACCCAAGTCACATCGTCTACCCGGGTCCAGGCGGCATGCATAATCTTGCAATTATTGGTTTTGACATCCGTATGGAGTTTGCTGAAGCTGGTAAAGTCCGTATAGTCAAACAAGGTTTGGGCAGCCTCATTCATCCGCTCAAAGTCCGGCGTTTGGAACAGACGGCAGCGATATTGGCGGTTGAAAGGAGACTTGGCGGTAGTGACATAATATTTATACATACGCGCCGTAGCATCAAAGCGGGCATGTGCATCGGACTTCACGGCCCGCAAGCGGTATACGGAAATATCGGGAGGAAGCAGACGATTCAGCTTATCCGTCATAAAAACAGTGTCCAGAGGAGAATCACTGTCAAAGTGAGCTACCATCAGTGAGGCATGCACCCCGGCATCGGTACGCCCCGCTCCCACGACTTCCACCTCACGACGCAGCAAGGTACTCAGCGCCTTCATCAAACACTCCTGCACACTCACTCCATTCGGCTGGATTTGCCAGCCGTGATAAGCAGTGCCATCATAAGCCAGGTATATAAAATATCGTTGCACGGTCTTTTTTGTGTGCAAAGATAGTGCAAACTTAAGAAGGTTTGAATTATCTTTGCAAGGTTTTCACCACAGATTACACAGATTAACGCAGATTTTTCACAGACATAGTACATTTATAAGATGAGATATTCTTCCAGAATCCTACCTATACTGATAATTGTCGCAGCTGCCGCAACATTCACCTTTGCCGGCTGCAAGAAGAAAGACATGTCGCTCAAGTTGAACGAACCGCGCAACATTCGGGGCGTTGTCAGCTACAAACGCTCGTTCGGAGACTTGAATGAGAAACATCTCAATGTAGCCCAAGCCATCGGCATACGTGTACTTTCATCCCGCGAGGAAGCAGAAAAGATGAGAGAGCAACTGCAACCTATCACGACAAACGAGCTCTATGCCGTGGATTCACTGACGCATTCCATCCCTTATCTCATTCCGGGCGCCGCCAGCCTGCTGGACACCATCGGACACAACTTCCTTGATTCACTGACCGCCAAGGGGCTGAATCCAAACAAGATAATTGTGACTTCCGTACTCCGCACCCAAGACGACGTAAAACGCCTGCGCCGCCGTAACGGCAATGCTTCTCCAAACTCGGCACATTTTTACGGAACGACATTCGATGTCAGTTGGAAGCGCTTTCAGAAAATAGAAGACGAGGATGGACGTCCTTTGCAGGATGTCAGCGCAGATACCTTAAAACTGGTTCTTTCGGAAGTGCTCCGTGACCTGCGGAAAGCCGATAAATGCTACATCAAGTACGAGTTGAAGCAAGGATGCTTCCACATTACGACAAGAGAGAAATAAGCGGAAAAGAATTAGCGTTAATAGTATTTTTCAATCCCGCCAAACCCTATTATTATTTTGTTCTCTTTCGTTTTACAGATAAAGTTATTTAATCGCCTTTCAAATTCTTCCGGTCGTTTCCTCGCCGCTTCAATGTATGCGATTCGGATACGTTTATAGGGGTCAGAGAAACTCTGATAATTCTTCCATATTCTTTCATCCTCTTTCAATCTGTCGATTATATCATTTGGAAAAACAAAAGGAACCGACAAGACAGTTCGTATTTTATCCTCAAATTCAAGATGTATCATTTTATGCTCCAGCAACCATTTCAACCTTTCTTTGTTGGCTTGCGAATAGGTACTTTTAGGATTCCTGGGCGTGAAACGCTGAATTTTATGTTCTTTGTCAAGTGACTTTATCGTGCTGTCAATCCACCCGAAACAAAGGGCCTCTTCAACAGCGTCATTATATACAATACTTTTCTCGCTTGAAGATTTAGTAGGAAACACAAACCAGACTCCATCGGCAGTATCGAAATTGTCAGCCAGCCACTTCCGCCAATCTTTTCTGTTTTCAAAATATCTTATTTCTGTTGACATGACAAGCCATCCAAATTACACTTCTCTCCTTATTCTTCCAGCATCTTCCACGCTAGCGGCAGGCAGGCAACTATATCCCCCACCGTCATCCCCACTGCCCCCTGCTTCTTGCAGGCAACATCTCCCGCCAGTCCGTGCACATACGTGGCCAGGCAGGCAGCCTTCTCCGGCTCATAGCCTTGGGCAAGCAAGGCAAGCACCACTCCGGTCAGCACATCACCGCTGCCTCCCGTTGCCATACCCGGATTGCCGGTAGGGTTGAAAAAACATTTCCCGGCAGGAGTGACAATGGCAGAATAAGCGCCTTTCAAGATGATGTGCACTCCGGCGCTCTTCGCCAGCTCACGAGCCTTCATCAGGCGCTCGTACGAATTCTGGCATTTGCCTACAAGACGCTCCAGCTCCTTGGGGTGCGGAGTCAGAATACTCCCTTTGGGCAGACGCCCTATATAGTTACGCTTCTCGCCCAGCAAGTTCAGGGCATCAGCATCCACCACCATCGGAGTCTGGCATGTCTCTATCTGCTCCAGCAGAGCCGCCTCGGTCTCCGCCGCCTTTCCCAGTCCCGGGCCTATCGCCACGGCCTGGTAATCGTCCGTATCGGTAGCGGCGGCAAAGCAGGTGTCGCTGATATCCAGCTCCGTCATGGCTTCGGGCACGGAAGTCTGCACAATGAAGTTGTTGCAGAACGGCACATGTACCGTCAGCAGCCCCACACCTGAACGCAGACACGCACGCGCAGCCAGCACCGAGGCCCCCGCCATCCCCTGCGAACCGGCTATCAGCAGTGCGCGGCCGAAGTTCCCCTTATGGGCAAACCGGCTGCGCGGCTTCAGCAGGGCAGACACGTCTTCATGCTCCAGCAAGCGGAAGTCCGTTTCCATGTCATGGATGGCATCCTCGCTGAGCCCGATGTCCAGCAACTGCCATTCGCCCACATACGGCTCGTTCTCGGCAAAGAGAAATGCCAGTTTCGGCAGTTGCAGGCTCAGCGTCAGATGGGCACGGACGATATTCGTATGTACGTTGTAGGTGTTGTCCTCACCCATCAGTCCCGACGGGATGTCGATGGACACCACCGTGGCGGGCGAGGCATTGATGTACTTCACTACGGCTGCAAAACCGCCGCTCAGAGCCTTGTTCAGACCGCTGCCGAAGAGGCCGTCTATCACCACATGGTCTGCCGTCAGCACGGGAGGCACAAACTGAGTGGTCACTTCGTGGAAGTCCACGCCCGGCACGTCGGCCAGCCGCTCCTTGTTCGTCTCGCAGTCCGGCGAAAGCGTCCCTTTCGTATTGAAGAGATACACCTCGAGCCGGTAGCCCTTCCCGGCCAGCAGTCGCGCCAGGGCAAGCGCATCGCCACCGTTGTTCCCCGGTCCGGCAAAAACGGTGAGCGGCGTGTCCGGCTCCCAACGCTCGGCAATGGCACGGGCCAATGCGCGTGAGGCACGTTCCATCAGGTCGATGGAGGCAATCGGTTCATTCTTTATGGTATCTGCATCCAGTTGCTTGATGCTTGTAGTAGGAAATATCTTCATAATAGGATTATCTTAAAATCGTAGAGCAAAGATAGGGCTTTGATTTCAACTGTACAAAGAGAAGACGTTTTTTATCAAGTTGCTTTGCCCCCCGGGAAAAAATATCTGCTCCGTAAGGAAAAGTTGTCTTCAATGCAAAGGATTCTTAGAACAAAGCCTTTATTCTTAGAAACAAAAGCTCTATTTCTATAAACAAAAGCTTTATTTACAGAAACAGAAATTCTGTTTTAAGTTTGCGTAGGCTTACGGACAAGTTTGCACAAGCTTGTCGGCAAGTTCCCGCAGGCTTGTCGGCAAGTTTCTAATTATACCCATTAACTTACGCAAAATAATGACTAATTTTGTACCCTCAACATATAATAAAAGCCAAAACAATAAAAGCATATTCAATGAGTACATCCCGACACCCGAAAGGTCTTTACCTTATCTTCGCCACCAGCACGGCAGAGCGTTTCAGCTACTACGGCATGCGTGCCATCTTCATTCTGTTCCTCACCCAGGCACTCCTTTTCGACAAGGAGCACGCCGCCTCCATCTACGGCAGCTACACCGGACTGGTGTACCTGACACCCTTAATCGGCGGCTACATCGCCGACAAATACTGGGGCATCCGCCGTTCCGTCTTCTGGGGGGCCATGATGATGGCAGTCGGCCAGTTCCTGATGTTTGCCAGTGCCTCGATGCTGGAGGCGCGTGAGCTTTCGCATTGGCTGATGTACGGCGGACTGACTTTCCTTATATTGGGCAACGGCTGCTTCAAGCCCACCGTCTCCTCCCTGGTGGGGCAGCTCTACGAGCCGGGTGACAAACGGCTGGATTCCGCCTACACTATCTTCTATATGGGTGTCAACGTGGGTTCCTTCCTCGCCCCGCTGGTCTGCGGCTATTTTGGCGAGACGGGCAACCCTCACGACTTCCGATGGGGCTTCCTCATTGCCGCCATCGTCACCGTGCTGACGGTCGTCCTCTTCGAAACCCAGAAGAACAAGTACCTCATCGGCCCCGACGGCAAGCCCCTCGGCATCATCCCCGACGCCCGCAAGGAACGGCCCCAGGCAGACAACACCGCCCGGAAGAGTGCCCATGCCAACGGACGGACCATGCGCAACTACCTGCTGCTCGCCCTGCTCGCCATCGCGCTTGCCGGTTTCTTCTACTGGTGCTTCGGGGACGATTGGATAAGCATCGGCATCTTCACCGCCTGCATCGTGTTTCCCGTCAGCATCCTGCTGGAAGGCTCACTCACCAAGACGGAGCGCGACCGCATCTTCGTCATCTACATCATCGCCTTCTTCGTCATTTTCTTCTGGGCGGCCTACGAGCAGGCAGGCGCCTCGCTCACACTTTTCGCCTCCGAGCAGACCGACCGCGTCATCCTGGGGTGGGAAATGCCCGCCTCCTGGATTCAGTCCTTCAACCCCTTCTTTGTGGTGATACTTGCCGCCATCATGCCGGGCGTATGGGGCGCCCTGGGCAAACGGGGCATGGAGCCCGCCTCGCCCACCAAGCAAGCCATCGGCTTGCTACTGCTTTCACTGGGCTATCTCGTCATCTGCTTTGGGGTGAAAGATGTTCAGCCGGGCATCAAGGTGAGTCTCATCTGGCTGACGGGGCTCTACTTCATCCATACCATGGGCGAAATCTGCCTCTCGCCCATCGGGCTCTCCATGGTGAACAAGCTCACGCCCATCCGCTTCGCCTCGCTGATGATGGGGATATGGTACCTCTCCACCGCCACTGCCAATAAGTTTGCAGGCACGCTGAGCGGGCTCTACCCCGAAGCCGGAAAGGTAAAGACGCTACTGGGCTATCGCATTGAGACGATGTACGATTTCTTCATGGTGTTCGTCGTCATGTCTGCCACGGCATCGCTTATCCTCTTCCTGCTTTCAAAGAAATTACAGAAGATGATGCATGGAGTGGAATAAAAATCGTATTTTTGCGGCAACTTTCTAAAAACATCCCATCTATGGATACCATACAAATAAAAGACAAGATGTTCACAGTCTCCATCAAGGAGCAGGACATACTGAAAGAAGTAACCCGTGTAGCGAACGAAATCAACCGCGACCTGGCAGGAAAGAATCCTCTATTCCTCAGCGTACTGAACGGTTCGTTCATGTTTACCGCCGATTTGCTGAAACGAATCACGATTCCCTGCGAAATTTCGTTTGTCAAATTGGCATCTTATCAAGGAGTATCCTCTACCGGGGTAATTAAGGAAGTAATAGGCATCAATGAAGACCTCACAGACCGTACAGTGGTCATTGTAGAGGACATAGTAGATACGGGACTCACCATGCAACGCTTACTGGACACCCTCGGCACTCGCGGTCCCAGGGAGATTCATATTGCCTCCCTACTGGTGAAACCTGATAAGCTGAAAGTTGATTTAAACATAGAATATGTGGCCATGAATATTCCGAACGACTTCATCGTGGGCTACGGGTTGGATTATGACGGCTTCGGGCGCAACTATCCCGACATTTATACTGTAGTAGACTGATACAGACATAATATAGTAAATCATTAAATAATAACTAAGCAAATGTTGAACATTGTAATTTTTGGTGCTCCCGGTTCAGGTAAGGGAACACAAAGTGAAAAGATTGTAGAAAAGTATGGCATCAACCACATCTCTACCGGAGACGTGCTCCGTGCTGAAATGAAAAACGGTACAGAACTGGGCAAGACTGCTAAAGGTTATATCGACCAGGGCCAGTTGATTCCCGATGAGTTGATGATTGATATTCTGGCAAGCGTATTCGACAGCTTCAAGGATAGCAAAGGCGTGATTTTCGACGGCTTCCCCAGAACAATCGCCCAGGCTGAAGCATTAAAGAAGATGCTCGCCGAACGCGGACAGGAAGTCAGCGTGATGCTCGACCTCGACGTGCCCGAAGAAGAACTGATGAAGCGCCTCATCAAGCGCGGACAAGAATCAGGACGTGCAGACGACAATGAAGAGACAATCAAGAAGCGTCTGGTGGTTTACCACTCACAGACAGCTCCGCTGATTGACTGGTACAAGCAGGACGGCAAATACCAACACATCCAGGGCTTCGGCGTATTGGAAGAAATCTTTGCCGATGTTTGCAAGGCTATTGACGCAGTGAAATAACAATAAAACAGAATATGGCTGAATCGAATTTTGTTGACTACGTAAAAATATATTGCCGCTCCGGAAAGGGCGGACGAGGTTCTACGCATATGCGGCGTGAGAAATACATACCCAACGGAGGCCCCGACGGAGGTGACGGAGGACGAGGAGGCCATGTCATCCTGCGGGGTAACCGCAACTACTGGACGCTACTCCATCTGAAGTACGATCGCCACATCCTGGCAGGTCACGGAGAATCCGGTTCCAAAAACCGCAGTTTCGGAAAAGACGGAGCGGACAAGGTGATTGAAGTGCCCTGCGGCACGGTGGTGTACAACGCCGAAACGGGTGAATATATCTGCGACGTCACCGAGCACGAACAAGAAGTCATCTTGCTGAAAGGCGGACGCGGAGGTCTGGGTAACTGGCACTTCAAAACCGCCACACGCCAGGCTCCCCGCTTTGCACAACCGGGCGAACCGATGCAGGAGTTGACGGTAATCATGGAACTGAAGCTGCTGGCAGACGTCGGTCTGGTAGGTTTCCCCAATGCAGGAAAATCCACTTTACTGGCATCCGTTTCTGCGGCGAAGCCCAAAATCGCCAATTATCCGTTTACAACGCTGGAACCCAATCTGGGCATCGTGTCCTATCGCGACAGCAAATCGTTTGTGATGGCGGACATTCCCGGCATCATCGAAGGAGCCAGTGCCGGCAAAGGCTTAGGATTGCGTTTCCTGCGCCACATCGAGCGCAACTCATTGTTGCTGTTCATGGTGCCTGCCGACAGTGACGACATCCGTAAGGAATACGAAATCCTGTTGAACGAGCTTCGCACTTTCAACCCCGAAATGCTGGACAAACAGAGAGTGCTTGCCGTCACCAAATGCGACATGCTCGACCAGGAACTGATGGACGAGATAGAGCCGACACTGCCCGAAGGGATTCCGCATATATTCATCTCTGCTGTCTCCGGCATGGGCATCTCTACGCTGAAAGACATCCTTTGGGAAGAGCTGAACAAGGAAAGTAATAAGATAGAAGGCAAAGTGGACAGCATTGCCCATCGCGCCAAAGACCTCAGCCACCTGCAGGAAGAATTGAAAGAAGAGGGTGAGGACGAGGACCTCAGCTATGAATACGTCAACGACGACGAGGACATAGAGGACCTCGAGGACTTTGAATACGAAGAAGATTGGGAGGAAGATAAAAAATGATTCCTCTTACAGAAGATAGGAAAATGTTGGGATATGAGCTGCTTGCCTCATATCCCGGCATTTCTTGTTTTGTAACCACCCGCCACGGTGGATGCAGCCAAGGTAACTATGCCTCCCTCAACTGTACACCTTACACGGGAGACGAAGCCGAAGCTGTACGCCGCAACCAGGAAATAGTATGTTCTTCCCTGCCCCAACGCCCCCAAGAACTGGTCATCCCGTTTCAGACCCACGGGACAAAGGCACTTGTCATTGACGGAACTTATCTGCATGCAACAGCAGAAGAACGCCACTCCATGTTGCAGGGCATTGATGCACTGATAACCCGTGAACCGGGCTGCTGCATCTGCATCTCTACGGCAGACTGCATTCCCATCCTGCTCTACGACCGGAAGAATGCCGTGATAGCCGCTGTTCATGCCGGATGGCGCGGCACTGTGAATTACATCCTCGGCCACACACTCGACAAGATGCGTGCCCGCTATGGCACAGAGGGCAAAGAAGTGATAGCCTGCATCGGCCCCGGCATCTCCCTTTCCGCCTTCGAGGTAGGCGACGAAGTCTATGAAGCATTCCGTAAGAACGGTTTCCAGATGGATTACATCTCCGAATGGAAACCCGCCACCCACAAATACCATATCGACCTATGGGCTGCCAACCGACTGCAACTACTGGACTTCGGAGTACCTTCCGCACAAGTGGAGACAGCCAATATATGTACTTTTACCCAATATGAAGAGTTTTTCTCGGCACGCCGGATGGGTATCAAATCCGGAAGGATATTGTCGGGAATCATGTTAACCCATTCAAACGGATTGCATTAATGTATCATATCACACTTTCTAAAGAAATCAAGCAGAATTGCCCCGAATTCCGCGGTGCAGCCGTATTTGCCGAAGTGACAAATACCCCATATTGCGAAGGGTTGTGGCAAGAAATCGCAACTTTCACCCAAGAGCTAAGAGCCCGTGAAACCACGGACAGCATCAAGTACCAACCCGTCATTGCCGCCACCCGCGAAGCCTACAAACGTTGCGGCAAGGACCCCAGCCGCTACCGTCCCTCGGCCGAAGCACTGAGACGGCGACTGCTGCGCGGATTGGAACTCTATCAGATAGATACGTTGGTAGACCTTATCAACCTTGTCTCCCTACGTACGGGCCACTCTATCGGCGGATTTGATGCCGACGAGATACAAGGGACCGACCTTGAGCTGGGCATAGGACGTGCCGAGGAATTGTTCGAGGGTATAGGCCGCGGCATGCTGAACATAGAAGGGCTGCCCGTCTACCGCGACCGTATAGGCGGTATCGGTACCCCGACCAGCGACCACGAACGCACCAAGATGAAACTTGAAACCCGCCATATCCTTGCCATTGTCAACGGCTACAACGGGCAGGAAGGTCTGAAAGAAGCAGCCGAAATGATATTGGAACTGTTGGAGAAATATGCTTCCTCTACCAGTGGGACTATACAATATTTTGAATAAATGAGAATCCGTATTCTTGTCCCTCTCCTGCTCATAGCCCTTGGTGCCACGGCACAAGGGAAGAAAACGGTCTTTTCCACCATGGAAACCAACCATATCCGCGTTGCCACTCCGGGACTGTTTTCGCAAAGAGAACTGATAGAGCTACCTTTGGAGGACATTCCGGACACGGAATACTCCTTTCCCCTGCCTGGAGGAAAAGTCATCTCCCCTTACGGACGGGGGCGGGGACGCCACAGTGGCATAGACATCAAGACCTACGCCAAAGACACCATACGGAGTGCCTTCAACGGCGTAGTACGGATGTCCAAGCCTTATAGCGCCTACGGCAATGTCGTCGTCGTACGCCATGACTTCGGACTGGAAACGATATACAGCCACAACTTCAAAAACCTTGTACATTGTGGCGACACAGTCAAAGCCGGACAGCCCATCGCACTGACCGGACGCACCGGACGCGCCTCTACCGAGCATCTGCACTTCGAGACACGCGTCAACGGCCAGCACTTCGACCCCAATATCATCTTCAACATGAAGGAGCAGACGCTGAACCGGCAACGCATCGGATGCTCAAAAAAAGGAAACGGCATCGTCGTGCAACAATTACCGACAATCTACCCGAAGCCACTGCAAAAAAAATACCCAATGGAACTGTTTAAGTATCCAAACGTTTCACTACATTTGCAGAACGTTTCACTAAAAGAACGAATTGAACTTTAAAACATATCAATGATAGAAAAACTGATTGTTCTTGAAGATATTGACCCGGTAATATTTTATGGCGTAAACAACGCCAACATGCAGCTGATAAAGGCCTTGTATCCCAAGCTTCGCATCGTTGCCCGCGGCAATGTCATCAAAGTATTGGGTGATGAGGAGGAAATGTGTGCATTCGAGGAGAACATTACCAAGCTGGAGAAATACTGTGCCGAATACAACTCTTTGAAAGAAGAGGTCATTATAGACATCATCAAAGGCAATGCCCCGCAAGCGGAAAAATCGGGCAATGTCATTGTATTCAGCGTAACCGGAAAGCCGATTATCCCGCGCAGCGAGAACCAGCTGAAGCTGGTAGAGGCATTTGCCAAGAATGACATGCTGTTTGCCATCGGTCCCGCCGGTTCAGGAAAGACCTATACAGCCATCGCGCTTGCCGTGCGGGCACTAAAGAATAAGGAGATAAAGAAAATCATCCTCAGCCGCCCTGCCGTAGAAGCCGGAGAAAAGCTCGGTTTCCTGCCCGGCGACATGAAGGACAAGATAGACCCGTATCTGCAACCACTCTATGACGCCCTGCAGGACATGATACCTGCCGCCAAGCTGAAAGAGTATATGGAGCTGAACATCATCCAGATTGCCCCCCTCGCCTTTATGCGCGGACGCACACTGAACGATGCCGTCGTCATTCTGGATGAAGCGCAGAACACGACCACCCAGCAAATCAAGATGTTCCTCACCCGCATGGGAATGAACACCAAGATGATTGTCACGGGAGACATGACGCAGATTGACTTGCCTTCTTCCCAGACTTCCGGTCTGGTGCAGGCACTGAAGATTCTGAAAGGCGTAAAAGGCATCAGTTTCGTGGAGCTGAACAAGAAAGACATCGTACGCCATAAGTTGGTAACTCAGATTGTGGAGGCCTACGAGAAGTTCGACAAGGAAGCGAAAGCGGAGCGTGAACGACGCAAAGCCGAACAAGCCGATAGTAAGATTGAACAGAAACAGTAAATTCTCAAAATCGTAAATATTACAAAGATGAAAGCATTAACAGCAACTGAATTTAACTTTCCCGGACAGAAAAGCGTGTACCACGGAAAAGTTCGTGATGTGTACAACATCAATGGTGAAAAGTTGGTCATGGTAGCTACCGACCGCATCTCAGCCTTTGACGTAGTATTGCCGAAAGGTATTCCCTTCAAAGGACAAATGTTGAACCAGATTGCAGCAAAATTCCTGGATGCCACAACCGACATCTGCCCCAACTGGAAAATGGCTACACCCGATCCGATGGTGACGGTAGGTGTGATGTGTGAAGGATTCCCCGTAGAAATGATTGTACGCGGTTACCTCTGTGGCAGCGCATGGCGTGCCTACAAGAGCGGTGTACGTGAAATCTGCGGCGTGAAGTTGCCCGAAGGGATGAAGGAAAACCAGAAATTCCCTGAACCCATCATCACCCCGACCACTAAAGCCGAGATTGGCGAACACGATGCCGACATCTCCAAAGAAGAAATCCTGGCACAAGGTCTTGCCACACCCGAAGAATATGCCGTATTGGAGCAATACACCATGGCCCTCTTCAAACGCGGTACCGAGATTGCAGCGGAACGCGGATTGATTCTGGTAGACACCAAATACGAATTCGGCAAGCACGACGGCAAGATTTACCTGATGGACGAAATCCATACGCCCGACTCCAGCCGCTACTTCTACTCCGAAGGCTACGAAGAACGTTTTGCCAACGGCGAACCGCAAAAGCAACTCTCCAAGGAGTTTGTACGCGAATGGCTGATGGACAACGGTTTCCAAGGCAAGGAAGGACAGCAGGTACCGGAAATGACCGACGAAATCGTTACTTCAATCAGCGAACGTTACATCGAACTGTACGAACACATCACCGGCGAGAAGTTTGTAAAGGAAGATACCAGCAACATTGCCGAACGCATTGAAAAGAATGTAACCGAATATTTAAAGTAAATGGACTATCCCCAAGAACACATCAAGCCCTACGGTAATGACGGCAAGAAGAGCGAACAAGTGGAAGAAATGTTCGACAACATCGCTCCTGCCTACGACAAGCTGAATCACACCCTATCCATGGGCATCGACCGCAGCTGGCGTAGGAAAGCAATCAAGTACCTACGTCCTTTCCGCCCCCGGCGTATTATGGACGTAGCTACCGGCACCGGCGATTTCGCCATCCTTGCATGCCGCGAACTGCAACCCGATAGCCTGATTGGCACCGACATCTCGGAAGGCATGATGAACGTGGGACGTGAAAAAGTAAAGCAGGCGCACCTCTCGAACAAGATTTCATTTGTCCGGGAGGACTGCACCTCCCTCTCGTTTGCCGACGAAAGCTTCGACGCCGTGACCGTAGCGTTCGGCATCCGCAACTTCGAAGGGCTGGACAAGGGACTGTCCGAGATGTGCCGCGTACTAAAGACCGGCGGACATCTCGTCATACTGGAGCTCTCCACACCAGACCGCTTCCCGATGAAACAGTTGTTCACCATCTACTCCAAAGTTGTCATCCCCCTGCTCGGTAAATGTATTTCGAAAGACAACAGCGCCTACACCTATCTACCGGAAAGTATTCGCGCCTTCCCGCAGGGAGAAGTGATGCAGGAGGTAATCCGCAAGGCAGGCTTCAGCGAAGTGCACTTCAAGCGGCTGACTTTCGGGATATGTACACTTTATGTGGCAACTAAATAAAAAGAAGAAACTTATATAAAAAAGAGACCTTATGAAAGCTACACACACCCTCTATTTATTATTTATTTCCCTCCTTTGCGTTGCCGGTTTCACAGCTTGCGATGATTCGGGAAGTGATGATATGATATGGGATTTTGCTCCTATCGAACTGCATATCGCAGTACAAGATGCTCAAGGTAATGATTTGTTGAATCCTGAAACTCCCGGCAACATTGCCAAGCAAGGAATCAAGGCAATCTATAATGGAAAAATATATGAAAAGGACGTTCCAATAAGCCAAACCAAAGCTTACCTTGCACACTTCAACGGTCTGCAAACAATGAAATTTGAAACTGGCAAATACTTTCTCACTTTTGGAGAATTCAATGGCGACGATACATTCGATAACGAAAAAGTGATAATAGACTGGAACGATGGTACTCAAGACGTCATCACCTTCTCTAGCAAACTGATCTGGAAATCAAAAAATAAACCCGTATTCGACAGAAAGTTCTGTTTGAACGGAAAAGACAACGGATTGCAATTCGGAGGTTTTGTTATCATCAAAGAACCGGTAATCACCTCCTCAACTACTTCCGACCAATAATGTACTCCATAAACAAACGAATATAGTTCAATCAATAACTAAAATATTATGCAGAAATACGGTTTAATAGGTTACCCGTTGAAACATTCCTTTTCTATCGGATATTTCAATGAGAAATTCAAGGCAGAAAATATTGATGCAGAATATGTAAATTTCGAAATTCCACGTATCGAGGATTTCATGGAAGTTATCGAGGAAAATCCCAACCTCTGTGGACTGAATGTGACTATCCCTTACAAGGAGCAAGTCATCCCCTACCTGGACGAACTGGACAAAGACACAGCCAAGATAGGCGCCGTCAATGTCATTAAGATTATCCGCCTTTCCAAAGGCAAAGTGAAACTGGTTGGCTACAACTCCGACATCATAGGATTTACACAATCCATAGAACCACTTTTGCAACCACAACACAAGAAAGCCCTGATTTTGGGTACCGGCGGTGCATCGAAAGCCGTATATCGCGGGCTGGAGAACCTGGGTATAAAAAGTTCCTTCGTATCACGCGCCAAGAAAGAGGATAAATACCTCACATACGAAGAACTGACACCGGAAATCATGCAAGAGTACACAGTGATTGTCAACTGTACCCCAGTAGGCATGTATCCCAAAGTGGATTTCTGTCCCAATATTCCTTACGAACTACTGACTCCCAACCATTTGCTCTATGATTTGTTATATAATCCAAACGAAACCCTTTTCATGAAGAAAGGCCAGGCACAAGGAGCCGTCACTAAGAACGGTCTGGAAATGTTACTGCTGCAAGCCTTTGCTGCATGGGAAATTTGGAATAAATAATGAAGAAAACCATAAAATATTCGATTCTCGGTCTGGCTGCCCTCTGCACCGTAGTACTGTGCGGAGGGTACTATATGCTGGGGCATGCTCTGAAACCCGAAGGCCTTATCACACGCAGTCGCAACATTGCCGAATCCTACAACTTCATGTTCGAGCAATATCCCGAACTGCAACCGTGGGTAGACAGTTTGGTGACCGTAGGAGCATTGAAGGACTTCTACATTGAGAACGACCATGGAGAGACGCTACACGCACTCTACGTTGCCGCCACCCACCCCACCCCAAAAACAGCAGTCATCGTACACGGATATACAGATAATGCCGTGCGCATGCTGATGATAGGCTATCTGTACAACAAGGAGATGGACTTCAACATCTTGCTGCCCGACCTCTACGGGCACGGGATGAGCGAGGGAAACCATGCACAGATGGGCTGGAAAGACCGGCTTGACGTACTGCAATGGACCGAAACCGCCGACGAACTCTTCGGGCGCCGCCATACAGACAGCGTAGCATCCCGCAGCACAGAGATGGTAGTGCACGGTATCTCCATGGGAGCCGCCACCACCATGATGGTATCCGGCGAAGTGGAGCATGGTCAATACCAACAGCCTTTCATCAAGTGTTTCGTAGAAGACTGCGGCTACACAAGCGTATGGGACGAGTTTCGCGGAGAACTGAAAGCACAGTTCAACCTGCCCGCCTTCCCTCTTCTGCATACAGCAAACTGGCTCTGCCGGCAAGAGTACGGATGGGACTTCCTGGAAGCCTCTGCTTTGGAGCAAGTAAAGAAATGTACTTTGCCGATGCTCTTCATCCACGGCGATGCCGACACCTTTGTGCCGACGTGGATGGTCTATCCCCTCTACGAAGCCAAGCCCGAACCCAAAGAATTATGGATTGTGCCCGGTGCCACGCATGCTATGTCTTACAAGGATTATCCGCAGGAATACACCGAACATGTAAAGAAATTCGTAGGAAAATACATACATTGATGTGATTTTACCTATCTTCGCCGCAACAAATATTGGTAGTATGAGACGATTTATTTCCATAACATTCTTCTTATGCCTGCTCTTATCCTTGCAGGCACAAGAAGTCTACACCACTAAGAATATTCCTAAAGTACACCTTCAGGACAAGACACGCTATGTGTGCAACCCAGCCGGAATCCTATCCACGGAGGCATGTGACAATATAGACCGTATGCTCTATGCATTGGAGCAGCAAACTGGCATTGAAACGGTAGTTGCCGTTGTCCCGTCCATCGGACAAGAAGACTGTTTTGATTTCTCACACCAGCTGCTCAATGAATGGGGAGTAGGGAAAAAAGAAAAAAACAACGGTTTGGTCATTCTGCTGGTAACCGACCAACGCTGCATCCAGTTTTATACGGGATACGGTTTAGAAGGGGACCTTCCTGATGCCATCTGCAAACGTATACAGACCAAATACATGATTCCCTATCTGAAAGACGGTAATTGGGATGCTGGAATGGTAGCGGGTGTAAAGGCAGTCTGTTCACGTCTTGACGGCACTATGGTGAATGACACGGAAGAGGAGGATGACCTCTCCGTAGGAGGTATCCTACTGGGGCTTATCGGTTTCCTCGCAGTGGCATCTATTATAGGCATCCTTGCCCAACGCGCTGCCAACAAATGCCCCAACTGCGGACAACATAAATTGCAACGTAGCAGCAGCATACTCATCTCACGCCGCAATGGAGTGAAAACGGAAGATGTGACCTACACCTGCCGCAATTGCGGACATAAAGTAGTGCGCCGCCAGCAGTCATACGATGAAAATTACCGGGGAGGAGGCGGAGGTGGTCCGGTCATCTTCGGTGGTGGAGGTCTCTTCGGCGGAAGTGGCGGAGGAGGCTTCAGCGGTGGTAGCTTCGGAGGCGGTATGGGAGGTGGCGGTGGAGCCGGTTCCCGGTTCTAACGCCGAGGATGTGTCATCTGTGTGCCATCAACCGTTTTGACACACCTTCGAGGATACTGGAAGAAAATAAAACGTTTACATAGAATATAATTAAATGATTAATAACTGCCTTCCCCTCCTCCCCTCTCTCTATCGGAGAGGAATCGGAGGTGAGGCCTAAAAATGAAAAGTATGAAGAAATCAACCATTATCATTATCGTTGTTATAGCTCTTCTCGCCATTTGGGGTGTAACCGGCTATAACGGACTCGTAACCATGGACGAAAATGTCAGCGGACAATGGTCGAACGTAGAAACCCAATACCAACGCCGTGCCGACCTGATTCCGAACTTGGTGAATACCGTGAAAGGATATGCCACGCACGAGAAGGAAACACTGGAAGGTGTAGTAGAAGCCCGCAGCAAAGCCACTCAAATCAAAGTGGATGCGGCAGACCTTACTCCGGAAAAGCTGGCTGAATATCAGAAAGCACAAGGTGCGGTGACTTCCGCCCTCGGTAAATTGCTTGCCATCACAGAAAACTATCCGGACTTGAAAGCAAATCAGAATTTCCTGGAACTGCAGGCACAGCTGGAAGGTACGGAAAACCGTATCAACGTAGCACGTACCAACTTCAACAATGCAGCCAAGAACTTCAATACAGCCATTCGCCGTTTCCCCAAGAATATCCTTGCCGGTCTCTTCGGTTTTGAGAAACGAGCTTATTTCGAAGCGGCAGAAGGAGCGGAACAAGCTCCCCAGGTACAATTCTGATAAATACACAACTCTATAGCGAGGCACAAAGGCGAGAAACTTTGTGCCTCGCTTTGTGTTGTAGAAGATTAGATGTATCTTTGCACATTCAATTGAACAAACCTATTATCTCATGAGTAATCAACGATACATGATGCGAGGCGTCAGCGCATCAAAGGAAGATGTGCACAACGCCATCAAGAATATCGACAAAGGTATTTTCCCGCAGGCTTTCTGCAAAATTATCCCCGACATTTTGGGCGGTGACCCGGAGTATTGCAACATTATGCATGCCGATGGAGCAGGCACCAAGTCCAGTCTTGCCTATATGTACTGGAAGGAAACCGGCGACCTGGGTGTGTGGAAAGGCATTGCACAAGATGCACTGATTATGAACATCGACGACCTGCTTTGTGTGGGTGCGGTAGACAACATTCTGGTATCCTCTACCATCGGACGTAATAAACTGCTCATCCCCGGCGAAGTAATCTCAGCCATCATCAACGGTACGGATGAACTGCTTGCCGAACTCCGCGAAATGGGAGTAGGCGTTTATGCCACCGGTGGCGAAACAGCCGATGTGGGCGACCTTGTACGTACCATTATCGTAGACTCGACAGTGACCTGCCGCATGAAGCGCTCAGATGTTATAGACAATGCCAATATCCGTCCGGGCGATGTGATTGTAGGTCTGGCATCTTACGGAAAGGCTACTTATGAGAAAGAATACAATGGCGGTATGGGCAGTAACGGACTGACCAGCGCACGCCACGATGTATTCTCCAAATACCTGGCAGAGAAATACCCTGAAAGCTATGACAAGGCTGTACCCGAAGAACTGGTATACAGTGGCAAGCTAAAACTGACAGACAGTGTCGAAGACAGTCCGCTGGATGCAGGAAAGCTGGTACTTTCCCCCACCCGCACCTACGCACCGGTAGTTAAGAAACTGCTCGATGCGCTCCGTCCCCAAATCCACGGTATGGTACACTGCTCGGGCGGCGCACAAACCAAGGTACTGCACTTTGTGGGAGACAACTGCCGTGTCATCAAAGACAATCTCTTCCCCGTTCCACCGTTGTTCAAGACCATCAAGGAGCAGAGCGATACGGACTGGAGCGAAATGTACAAGGTGTTCAATATGGGGCATCGCCTGGAAGTGTACCTCTCTCCCGAACATGCAGAAGAGGTGATTGCTATTTCGAAGAGTTTCAACATCGATGCACAGATTGTAGGCCGCGTGGAAGAAAGCGACAAGAAAGAACTGATTATCAAGAGCGAATTCGGAGAGTTCAAGTATTAAATATATGGCAGACAACAATACCATACTCGAAAAGCTGGAAGGGCTTGTCGCCCGCTTCGAAGAAGTGTCGACCTTGATTACAGACCCGGCAGTGATTGCGGACCAGAAGCGTTACGTCAAGCTCACCAAAGAATATAAAGAACTGGGCGACCTGATGAATGCCCGCAAAGAGTACATGCAAGTACTGGGCGGCATAGAAGAAGCCAAAGAAATTATCGCCAACGAAACAGACCAGGAAATGCGGGAAATGGCACGCGAAGAGCTGGATGCCTGCCAAACCCGCCAACCGGAACTGGAAGAGCAGATAAAGCTGCTGCTCGTCCCCGCCGACCCGCAGGATGGCCGTAATGCCATCCTCGAAATTCGTGGCGGCACGGGTGGTGACGAAGCGGCAATCTTTGCCGGCGACCTCTTCCGCATGTACACCAAGTACTGCGAATCCAAGGGATGGAGAATGGAGATATCCAGCGCCAACGAAGGTGCAGCCGGCGGTTTCAAGGAAATTGTCTGCTCCGTGACGGGCGACAATGTATACGGCACACTGAAATATGAATCGGGCGTGCACCGCGTGCAGCGCGTACCGGCCACAGAAACGCAAGGACGGGTACACACCTCAGCTGCCAGCGTAGCCGTGCTTCCCGAAGCCGAAGAGTTCGACGTAGTTATCAACGAAGGTGAAATCAAGTGGGACACCTTCCGAAGCGGTGGTGCCGGCGGTCAGAACGTGAACAAGGTGGAATCCGGCGTGCGCCTGCGCTACAACTGGAAGAATCCCAACACAGGCATAGTCGAAGAAATCCTCATCGAATGTACCGAGACGCGCGACCAGCCCAAGAACAAGGAACGCGCCCTCTCGCGCTTGCGTACCTTCATCTACGACAAGGAACACCAGAAGTACATCGACGACATCGCCTCCAAGCGTAAGACGATGGTCAGCACTGGCGACCGCTCCGCCAAGATACGCACCTACAACTATCCGCAAGGACGCATCACGGACCACCGCATCAACTACACCATCTACAATCTCGCCGCCTTCATGGACGGAGACATCCAAGACTGCATCGACCACCTGATTGTGGCGGAAAATGCAGAAAGACTGAAAGAGAGCGAACTGTAAGGCAGTGATAAGTAACCCGTAACTAAAAAATAATATGAACAAACAGCAATTATTCGAGAACATCAAGCGCAAGAAGTCATTCCTTTGCGTAGGTCTTGACACCGACATCAAGAAAATACCCGAACATCTTCTGAAAGAGGAAGACCCTATATTCGCTTTCAACAAAGCCATCATCGACGCTACTGCCGACCTCTGCATCGCCTACAAGCCCAATCTGGCATTTTATGAGAGCATGGGCGTGAAAGGCTGGATAGCTTTCGAGAAAACCGTAAACTACATCAAGCAGAACTATCCCGACCAATTCATCATCGCCGACGCCAAACGCGGTGACATCGGGAACACCTCTGCCATGTATGCCCGTACCTTCTTCGAAGAGCTGGATATAGATTCCGTAACCGTAGCTCCCTACATGGGCGAAGACAGTGTGACCCCGTTCCTTACGTACGAAGGCAAATGGGTAATCCTGCTTGCGTTGACCAGCAACAAAGGCTCGCACGACTTCCAGCTGACGGAAGACACCAACGGCGAACGCCTCTTCGAAAAAGTGCTCCGCAAATCCCAGGAGTGGGCCAGTGACGAACAGATGATGTACGTAGTAGGCGCCACACAAGGCCGCGCCTTCGAAGATATCCGCAAGATTGTTCCCGAACACTTCCTATTGGTTCCCGGCGTAGGCGCACAAGGCGGCTCCCTGGAAGAAGTCTGCAAGTATGGCATGAACAAGACTTGCGGCCTGATTGTCAACTCCAGCCGTGGCATCATCTACGTGGACAAGACAGAGAACTTCGCCGCCGCCAGCCGAAAAGCAGCCCAAAAAGTGCAGGCACAGATGGCGGAAGAGTTGAAAAAAGTGATTAACGACTAACGCTTAATGTTCGAAAGAAAGATTATCAACGACCCTGTCTTCGGGTTCATCAACATACCAAAGGGGTTGTTGTACGATGTTGTACGACATCCTCTTTTGCAACGTCTAAACCGTATCAAGCAACTGGGGTTGTCCTCTGTCGTATATCCCGGTGCGCAGCATACACGGTTCCAACACTCTTTGGGAGCCTTCTACCTGATGAGTGAGGCCATCCAGCAACTTGCCACCAAAGGAAACTTTATCTTCGACAGCGAAGCCGAAGCTGTGGAAGCCGCTATCCTGATGCACGACATCGGCCACGGCCCCTTCTCCCACGTACTGGAAAATACCATCGTGCAGGGCGTCTCCCACGAAGACATCTCCTTGATGCTGATGGAACGTATCAACAAGGAAATGAACGGACAGTTGACACTCGCCATTCAAATTTTCAAGGATGAATACCCCAAGCGCTTCCTGCACCAACTGGTAAGCGGGCAACTGGATATGGACCGCCTGGACTACCTGCGCCGCGACAGCTTCTATACCGGAGTGACCGAAGGCAACATTGGCTCCGCCCGCATTATCAAGATGCTGGATGTAAAGGATGACCACCTGGTAGTAGAGTCCAAAGGCATCTATTCTATTGAGAACTTCCTCACCGCCCGCCGCCTGATGTACTGGCAAGTCTATCTGCACAAAACCTCCGTTGCCTACGAGAAAATGCTGATTAGCACCCTGCTCCGCGCCAAGGAACTGGCAAGCCGCGGCATAGACCTCTTTGCCTCACCCGCCTTGAAATTCTTTCTATACAACGACATCAGCCGGGAGGCATTCTACAACAATCCCGAATGTTTGGAGAATTTCATTCAGTTGGACGATAATGACATCTGGACTGCCCTCAAGGTATGGAGCCGCCATTCGGACAAGGTTTTGTCCACCCTGAGCGCCGGCATGATTAACCGAAACATCTTCAAAGTCGAGATTTCTACCGAACCTATTAGTGAGGAACGGAAAAAAGAACTAACTTTGCAAATCAGTGAACAACTGAACATCCCTCTCTCCGAAGCGAGATATTTCATCTCTACCCCCAGCATCGAGAAGAATATGTACGACGAGGCAGATGACAGTATTGACATCCTCTACAACGACGGCAGCATCAAGAATATTGCCGAAGCATCGGATATGCTCAATATCTCTCTTCTGTCCAAGAAAGTAAAAAAGTACTACTTATGCTACCAACGTTTGCATAGATAAGTATAAAATATTCACCTCAGGACAAGGAAATATAAAAAAAAAGTCCGTTATTTGCGTTTTGAAACCATCTAACAAGAATAAGACATGGAGTTCTCTGCTAAACAAATTGCAACATTTATCCAAGGAGAAATTGTTGGAGACGAGAATGCTACCGTTCACACCTTTGCGAAAATCGAAGAGGGAATACCGGGAGCCATCTCCTTTCTATCCAACCCCAAATATACCCCCTACATATACGAAACCCAATCAAGCATTGTTCTGGTAAACAAGGACTTTGTTCCGGAACAAGAAGTGAAAGCCACCCTGATTAAAGTGGACAATGCGTATGAAAGTCTTGCTAAATTGCTAAATCTTTATGAGCAAAGCAAGCCAAAGCGGGTGGGAATTGACTCTCTGGCCTTTGTTGCCGAGACAGCTAAAATTGGCAAGGATGTTTACATTGCGCCTTTTGCCTGCATTGGCGAATACGCAGAGGTGGGAGACAATACGGTCATTCATCCGCACGTCACGATTGGCAGCGGTGCCAAAGTGGGCAATGACTGTATTATTTACGCTAACTCCACCATCTACCACGATTGCCGGGTAGGAAACCACTGCATCCTGCACTCCGGTTGCGTTATCGGTGCAGACGGTTTCGGCTTCGCCCCCACTTCCGAGGGCTATGAAAAAATACCGCAAATAGGTATCACTATCCTGGAAGACCATGTGGAAATTGGTGCCAACACGTGTGTGGACCGTGCTACTATGGGAGCCACCATCGTACATAGCGGTGTGAAACTGGATAATTTGATTCAGGTGGCACACAATGATGAAATAGGCTCCCACACCGTAATGGCGGCGCAAGTAGGTGTAGCAGGTTCTACCAAGATAGGAGAATGGTGCATGTTCGGCGGGCAGGTAGGCATTGCAGGTCATATTCATATTGGCAACAAAGTGAACCTTGGCGCACAGTCTGGTGTTCCCAGTAGCATAAAGGACGGTAGCCAACTTATCGGTACCCCTCCTATGGAGCTGAAACAATATTTCAAGGCATCCATCGCACAAAGAAGTTTGCCGGAAATGCAAGTGGAACTGCGCCAGCTCCGCAAAGAATTGAATGAACTTAAACAACTATTAAATAAGTAACCAATGTTAAAACAAAAGACTCTAAAAGATAGCTTTTCGCTTAGTGGAAAAGGTCTTCATACGGGACTTGACCTAACCGTTACTTTCAATCCTGCTCCGGATAACCATGGATACAAAATCCAACGTATCGACTTGGAAGGACAGCCTACCTTCGATGCCGTTGCAGACAACGTATCCGAAACTACCCGTGGAACTGTAATCTCCAAAAACGGAGTAAAGGTGAGCACAGTGGAGCATGGTATGGCAGCCCTCTATGCATTGGGTATCGATAACTGCTTGATACAGGTAAACGGACCGGAATTTCCCATTCTGGACGGAAGCGCCCAATATTATGTCAACGAAATAGAGCGCGTAGGCACTGTAGAACAAAATGCCGTAAAAGATTTCTATATCATCAAGTCCAAAATTGAATTCCGTGACGAAACAACCGGCTCTTCCATCATCGTGTTGCCGGACGAGAACTTCAGCTTGAATGTATTGGTATCATACGATTCCAACATCCTCCCCAACCAGTTTGCAACGCTGGAGGACATGACGAAGTTCAAGGATGAAATCGCCGCAAGCCGTACTTTCGTGTTTGTACGCGAAATTGAGCCGTTGCTGCAAGCCGGTCTTATCAAGGGCGGCGACCTTGACAATGCGATTGTTATTTACGAACGCGAAATGTCCCAGGAGAACTATGACAAGCTGGCCGACGTGATGGGTGTTCCTCATATGGACGCCAAACAATTGGGATATATCAACCACAAACCTTTGGTGTGGCCCAATGAATGCGCCCGCCACAAGTTACTTGATGTCATCGGTGACCTGGCCTTGATAGGCAAGCCCATCAAGGGCCGTATCATCGCTACCCGCCCGGGACACACTATCAACAATAAGTTCGCCCGCCAGATGCGCAAGGAAATCCGTTTGCACGAAATACAAGCCCCTACCTACGACTGCAACCGCGAACCGATTATGGATGTAAACCGCATCCGCGAACTTCTGCCTCACCGTTACCCGATGCAATTGGTGGACAAAGTCATAGAAATAGGTGCCAACTACATTGTAGGTGTCAAGAACGTAACTTCCAACGAACCTTTCTTTCAGGGACACTTCCCGCAGGAACCCGTAATGCCCGGTGTGTTGCAGATAGAGGCAATGGCACAGACGGGAGGTTTGCTTGTTCTGAATTCAGTGGATGAACCGGAACGTTACTCCACCTACTTCATGAAGATTGACGGTGTGAAATTCCGCCAGAAAGTGGTACCTGGAGATACCCTCATCTTCCGTGTAGAGCTGATGGCCCCCATACGCCGCGGCATCTCTACCATGAAAGGCTATGTGTTTGTAGGCGAAAAAGTTGTCTGCGAAGCAGAGTTTATGGCGCAAATAGTTAAGAACAAATAATAAAATTTACGATTAGACTATTTACGATTTACGATTCAAATTATTCGTGAGAATTATCACATTCGGATAAAATCGTATATACAGTAAATCGCAAGTATTCTCAATCGTAAATCGTAAATAGCTAAATCGTAAATAATATGATAAGTCCCTTAGCGTATATTCATCCCGAAGCCAAAATCGGGGAAAACGTAGAGATTGCTCCTTTTGTTTTCATTGACAAGAATGTGGTAATCGGTGATAACAACAAGATTATGGCAAATGTCAACATTCTGTACGGTGCACGCATCGGCAATGGAAACACCATTTTCCCGGGAGCCGTTATCGGTGCTATTCCCCAGGATTTAAAGTTCAGAGGGGAGGAAAGCACTGCTGAAATCGGAGACAACAATATCATACGTGAAAACGTAACTGTCAACCGCGGTACAGCTGCCAAAGGCAGAACCATCGTCGGTAACAACAATCTCCTGATGGAAAGTGTACACGTGGCCCACGATGCTCTGATAGGCAACAGCTGTATCATTGGCAACTCTACAAAAATGGCGGGTGAAATTGTCATCGACGATTATTCCATCATCAGCGCCAATGTACTGATGCACCAATTCTGCCATGTGGGCGGTTATGGAATGATACAAGGCGGTTGCCGTTTCAGCAAGGACATCCCACCGTACATCATTGCCGGACGCGAGCCTATCTGCTATGCGGGAATCAATGTGGTAGGGTTACGCCGCCGTGGCTTCTCCAACGAGACCATTGAGAAAATCCATGATGCCTATCGTATTATCTATCAAGGCGGTCTGAACAATACGGATGCCTTGAAGAAAATCGAGGATGAAATGGAAATGACACCGGAAATAAGCTATATCGTAAACTTTATACGTGAATCAGCCCGCGGCATTATCCCCGCAGGAAAATGAAAAACGTATGATTTACACAAAGTCAGAAATCATAAATTATAAATCATCATGATCTACAGATTTACAATCATCTCTGATGAGGTGGACGATTTTGTCAGAGAAATACAGATAGACCCGGAAGCTACCTTTTATGACTTCCATGAAGCGATTCTAAAGTCGGCAGGCTACACTAACGACCAAATGACGTCTTTCTTCATTTGCGATGATGACTGGGAGAAAGAGAAAGAAATTACGCTGGAAGAAATGGATGACAATCCGGAAATGGACAGTTGGGTGATGAAAGAGACCCAGCTGAGCGAACTGGTTGAAGACGAGAAGCAGAAACTTCTCTATGTATTCGATTATATGACTGAGCGCTGCTTCTTCATCGAGCTTTCTGAAATCATTACCGGAAAGGAAATGAAAGGAGCCAAATGCACCAAGAAAGCAGGTGAAGCTCCCAAGCAGACCATTGATTTTGAAGAGATGGCAGCTGCTGGCGGTTCCCTTGATTTGGACGAAAACTTTTACGGCGACCAGGACTTCGATATGGAAGATTTCGACAAAGAGGGTTTCGGCGGTTTGGACGAAGCCGGAAACTCCTTTGAAGAAGAGAAATATTAAACAGACATACCATACAGATTTCTTTTAGGCACGGATTACACGGAAACACACGGTTGTTATTGAATATTCCGTGTAATCCGCGTAATCCGTGCCTATTTTTTTACCCGCATGCACACCCTAATCGTACTTATCGGTCCCACCGGAGTAGGCAAAACAGAGCTCAGCCTCCGATTGGCAGAACATTTCCATACTTGTATCGTCTCGGCCGATTCGAGACAACTCTATGCAGATTTAAAGATAGGCACGGCTGCCCCTACACCGGAGCAACTGCAACGGGTACAGCATCACTTCGTCGGTACCCTGAAGCTGACAGACTATTACAGTGCCGCCCAATACGAAGCGGAAGTGATGAAGCTGCTGGAAGACCTGTTTACAAAGCATAACACCGTACTGCTGACCGGAGGCTCAATGATGTATGTAGATGCAGTCTGTAAAGGAATTGACGACATTCCGACCGTAGATGCCGATACACGCCAGCTCATGCTGCACAAATACGAAACAGAAGGTCTGGAAAGACTTTGTGCGGAACTTAAGCTGTTGGATCCGGAATATTACAAAATAGTAGATTTGAAGAATCCCAAACGCGTAGTCCATGCTTTGGAAATCTGCTACATGACGGGAAAGGCCTACACTTCCTTCCGCACTCAACAAAAGAAAGAACGCCCCTTCCGTATCATCAAAATAGGATTAACACGTAACCGGGAAGAGCTTTATGAACGCATCAACTGCCGGGTGGACCAAATGGTGGAAGAGGGTTTAGTGGAAGAAGCGCGCATGGTCTACCCGCATAAAAGTCTAAATTCCCTAAATACAGTAGGCTACAAAGAAATATTCAAGTACCTGGATGGTGAATGGACATTACCCTTTGCCATCGAAAAGATAAAGCAGAACTCACGCATCTATTCCCGTAAGCAAATGACCTGGTTCAAACGAGACGAGGAAATCCACTGGTTCCACCCGGAGCAGGAAGGGGAAATACTGGAATACTGTCATTGTTCCATCAAAGGCGTATAAGCCTTTCGGACAAGTGCTTCCACATCTTGATAAAGCTTCTGCATTTCTTGAGAATCAATGCTTCCTTGCTGTCTCCAGCTGTCCAACAATAGGCATGTACGGCGAAACACCTCTGCCTCTACCGTAACAAGCTGCTGCATATAGCCATTATTCTCCATATTGTACAGTTTTTCCCAATTCAGATAACGATTGGTTCCCATCCCCTGATTGTAACAAAAGACATTGTTGGAAAGCCGGAGTGACCAATCACTGAGCGGAGCGGCGACACACGCCTTGTCCCAACATACCATCGGAGGCAGAAGTCTATCCGCATCCTTCACCCAAAGCGGCACGGCAATACCCGTAGGAGGATATCCCAGCATTGTCCACATCGTAGTAAGTTCCGCCTTCTCACCCGGTTTTACGCCCTGCACCACAATGGAACAAGAAGTGCTGTTACGGGGAATAAAATCCTGGTCGACAAACCAACCGGAACCTTGCGGGCGATTAAACTTCCCGCTCTTCAAATCAATATCGAGCATGCCATTGCGAAACGAACGTGAAAGATCATTGAAGATACCCTGCGGCGTAATTCCCCCCATTGCAGAAGCTCTCATCAGTACCCGGTCTGCCTCCATATAGCGCACATAACCCGCCCCCCGATTCACTTCACCGGCAAAAGAGAAGTTGGTACGGGCAATGTAGCCGTAAGGAGCATCTTTGGGATTATTGGCATCATACATCGTATATTTATAATAATCCACCTCAAACATGGCGGCAGCGCCTTGAGCGTCGATTACGCCAAAATTGGCCTCTATCAAGCTGGGCTTGGAAATGGTATCGAGGAAATGGCAGAAATCCTCCACCGTGGCACAAACCTCCAAGGCACGGTAGATAATCCTCCCGTTGGCTGCCCCCCGTTCTTCCCCATCTTTCACTTCCACCAGATTGTAGGATTGGGTGTTCATCAAGGCAAAACCAACGGAGTTTGTACCCATCCATGCCTCTTTCAAGGCAGGAAAGTTAGCACTATTCACATCGGCAATGAAGTTATACTTCTCCCCTTTTATATAAGCAACATGATTTCGCAGATAGTCCGTATCACGGTTTTTCCATAGCAACGGACGGCCGTCAGGAGTAACCTTTCCAGAAACGACGGCAGATGTACAAGCCAGAACCGGCTCAGCAGTGAGTGCCGCAAGCAGTCCCCATATTAAAAAAAGATGTTTTATCATAACCTTGCCTTCCTTAGATTTATATTCGCAAAGGTATGATAATCTGTGAAAGGGCAAAAGAAATCCTCTGAAATCCTTATCCCCTATTCATCAGGAAAGAATTATTCGCTGACAAGTTTCTGCAACTTATCCTGCATATACCGAAGTTTCGCAGTTCCAGTACCTTGTTCTATATGACGGATAATGCCTTTCTTATCCACCAGTATAGTGACCGGCATACCACTCACATGAAAGGTCTCGAAGAAAAACAAGTCATCGGCTATCTGGGTAAAGAGGAAAGGACGGCTCTCTACAATTTTCTTTATTTGTACAGCACTGTCAAAAGTCGTAGCAAGATAGGTTACATCAGGATAGACTTCTATCCATTTGTTCAGCTCCGACATTTCACGGATACAAGGACCACAGCCGGTATACCAGAAGTTCAAGACCATAGGACGTCCCGTCACATCGGCCTTGCTCCATTCCTGTCCTTCTGTGTCTTTCACTTTGAATTCCGGAAAAGCCTTTCCTATCCATTCTTCCTTCTTCAAAGTCTGTACGGCACCGCCTATCGGCAACTTCTTCCCCGTTCCTCCACGGTAACTCATCAAGAAAGCTTCCGCACCAGGCACCTCGTCGGCAGGAGTAGCATATTCTCTCACCTCCTCAGACAGCACAATGCCCTTGCGCAAGCGGAGTTCCGTAACCTCGTGTCTCGCGCCGTCCTCATGTATTATGAAAGCCGCCACGTTGTCCGAACCCACACCAGGCGGCATGCCTTCGAAGAAAAGCCCGCCCACCAAATAATATTTCTTACCGGCTGTCTGGGCAGAGCAAAGCCCTGCCCCCACAGCTACCAGAATCAGAAACAAAGAGAGAATTTTCCTTATCATAGTTGTTAGAGACTATTCACTTTTCAGCGTAATCGTAAGCTTGGGCTGCACCTTCACTTTGCCGGTAGCCATGCCTATATACGAAACAACCAATACAGCATCCTTAGAAGGTACAGAAAGGACAAAATTGCCATTGACATCGGTAACGCTTCCCGTAGTGGTACCTTCTATCAGAACAGCCGCACCGATAACAGGCTCACCCTGCTCATCCACCACTTTGCCTTCCACTTTCATATTGCCTTTGGCAATGGTCTTTTCTACAGCTTTAGTTTTTTTAGTAGTGATGTAAATCTCACCTTTTCCACCTGCCTCTTTCTTCACCTCAATACCCTCAATATTCTCGGCAGGTATTAAATCATCGATAGTTTTAGTACCCAAGTCAACCTTTTCTCCATCAATATAGACAGTCTTTATTAAATCAAGACTACTCTTATGCTGTACTTTAGCATTCTCTGCCACCTCATTACCCCGGCGGATAACCATACCCGGAGTTCCTTGTTTCAGGGTTATCAGAACAACGCCATTCTGTCCCTCTTCTCCATATAAATCCGTGGCAGATTTATCTTTCAAAACCGTTACACGTTCTATCTTATCAGGATTCAATGCACTCATGACAGATGGCGTCACCTCTTTTCCATCCACAATATACAATGGCTCTTTCCCATTACCTGCATATCCTTCAACTGTAATACCATTGGCAGAAGAAGTTTTTTCAAGTTTGTCGTCGTCCAGCCTGAACATCACCGGCACCGTAAATTTCACAGCCACCGGCTGCCCCTTCTGTCTCCCCGGCTTCCACTTCGGCATAGTGTTTATCAATCGCAGCGCCTCGGCATCCATATCCTTATCCACAGAACGGAGCACCTTGGAGTCCTTGATGCTTCCATCTTCATCCACCACAAACTGGACAGTGACCCGTCCCTGCGTACCGTTCTCTTTGGCAGATGCCGGATAACGCATATTCGTCTTGATATAATCCATGAAAGCACTCATTCCGCCGCCGGGAAATTCCGGCATCTCCTCTGCCACCTCGAAGACCAGAGTTCCCTTCAACCGCTTGCGGACTTCCGCCGGTACATACTTCACATCGGCAGGCTTCGTAGTGTCACCTGCACTTTCCGCCACTTTTGTTTCTACAATTGCAGCCAAATCGTTAACTTTGACGCTTGAAATCTTCTCCACTTTATCGGAGACTTCGGGACGGGCAAAAGCTGTCACTGCAATGGCAGCTACCGGAAGTACATAAAGATACTTCAAACGTGCCCACGGGCTTGATTTTTCTTTTAACATCATAGTGATACGTTTTTTAAGTTTACTGTGATTAAAGCTGTTGGCCATAGAGTAGAGCCTTGTGCCGACAGCTTTTTTTATTAATAATAGTTGATACTGTTTTGCATCCACACCCTCCTTTATCACCGTTTCATCCGCTTCAAACTCATGGATATTCTGCAATTCCTGCTTCAGGAGCCATGATGCCGGATTGAACCACTGAAAGAAAATGCAGACATCAGCCACCAGCAAGTCCCAGGAATGGCGGTTATGGATATGGGCAAGCTCGTGGATAAGGATTTCCCGTCCGTTCTCCTCCAAGTCTTTCCGTGAAATGACAATATATCCCATCCAACTGAACGGAGCGATGTCACAGTTGTGTACAATCAAAGTAACGCGCTCTTTCCTGCCCGGTAAGTAGCTGCCAATATCCTCTTTTTTACCCGATTTCAGCAACATCAGTAACCGTACCAACGAATATACGTTGCGGAAGGCAAAGAAAACGATTCCTGCCAGATAGACAAGCAGCGCCACTTGTATCCAGGTGACTGTTGCCGTTTCAGCCCTTGCTCCGGCCTCAGTGGCATTCACTGCATCTGCCATCATCAGCAACTGCTCCAATGTCAGCATCGTCTGGTGCACTTCCGTCTCCTGCTTCACACTTACCTCTACCAAAGGCAATAGGCAGGACAACAGCAAAATGCCCAACAATGAAAAACGGTTGAAACGATGAAACGTCTCGCGTGCCAGCAACAAGCGATAAAACAAATAGAATATCGCCAGGCAAACAGAAGATTTGAGTATATAAACAAAAAACAGACCCATGGAATTATTTACTATTTAGGGATTTACGATTTACTATTTACTATTTACAGTTACTTGGTCAGTTCATTCCGTAGCATCTCCACTCCGGGAAATCCGGTTGCTTTGTAGGAAATATCTCCTTCACGGTTCACGACGAAATAGGTCGGGATACCCGGATATTCGTACAGCTTTGCCAATGCCGTACTTTGCTCATTGCTAATGCGACAGTGAATACCGGGTATATCCGGTATCATTACTTTCCATTTTCCTTCAGGAGATGTTTCGTCGACAATATATAGATAAACCACCTCTTTCAGCTCCTCTTTCAACGGTTTCAGGCTTTTCATGGCCCGCATACAAGGACCACACCAGGTGTTCCACATATCCACCAGTACCATCTTGCCACGATAAGGACGAGTAATGACCTGCAACAAACTGTCTGCCGCTACCTCCTTTTCCACCTCAACAATCTTATATCCGGTCTTTCCCTTAGTAGCTTCCAACTCTGATTTCAGTTCGGCTTCAATCCTCCCGTTTCTCATCAGGAACAATTGCCTGAGGTCGGGAGAAGCGATGCTGTCCACCGTCCGACGCTCTTCCTCAGTCAAAGGCATGTACTTGCTCAGATTACGGGAAGCACGCCCGGCAAGAAGCATGTCCGGCCAAAGAGGGTCTTGCACAAACTTATCCCGGAAATTTCCGGTAGCGGTCTTCACAAAGTCCGTATAATAATTGTAATATTTCTGTTCGGGGGTATGCAGAATATCCAGTTGCAGTATTTCCTTGAAGTATGAGGTACTGTCCACCGTCATGTCCGCCCTTTTCACCCCCTTCCTGCCCGAAAGCATCGGGGCATAACTAAGGTTACTCTTGTAATTATAGATAAGGCTGAACAGATTCATATCCAGATTTGCCCGGATATAAGTACGGCAAGCCTGGCTCATATCCTTGTTTTTTACAAGTTTCTTTTGCATATCTTCATAATGCCTGAACAGATACTTTTTATATGCCTGCGGAGTCATCCCACAAATATCTGCATAAAAATCATCAGCTCCCGATAAGCTTTTCATTTCACCGAACCGCAGCAACTCGGTATTCAGACCGGCATAGTCTCCTTCAAACCAAACACAGTTGTCCGTTACACCATCCCTTTTCCGGCTTAAAAGACGGCTTTGCGAATAGAATATTTCAGGCAGATTGATTGTGACATCCAGTTCTCCACCCGGAACGAGAAACAATTCTATTTTCGAACGGGATATCCACAGCGTAGCACCGCTCGGCAACAGCACCTCTGTCTCATAACGGAACGTGCCATCCTCCGCTATCTTCAAGTCCTTACCGGTGAAATACATGAAGAACCAAGGCGAGTCATAGTAGCGTAACGTCACTCCATACTCCGGTTTATACCCCAATATCTGCCCCTTTATGACAGTCTTTCCCATATTCAATTCCGGTCCGGGCAATGGCAAAACCTCATCCGGTTTCTTATTCCGCAAACGTTCGGGAATATCCACCCGAGGTTTCTCTCCGTTGAGCTGTATACCATAAATTACCCATCCTTCATCACTGTCCGGTGTCTCTACAAAATCAAAGCTCTCAGTATCCATCGGAAGCGGACTAAACTTCAAAACAGCAGTCATTTCACCGGAAGCGGGAATATGCGTCCATTCATCCCTGGCAAAACCGGTATTTCCCAAATATCCGTAATCCTTTCCGGATGCCCGCAACACAGCTGTCGAATCAATCCTGACCCTATCGCCCTGCATGCCATAAAGCCTCACCGCCAGCCAGGTCGTATCTTTTCCAAGCGTCACTTGCTCCACTTCAATGCTACGCGTATTGCATGCCATGAAATAGGGTACCTTTACGATTTTCTTTGCCTGCAATCCGCAGCAAATACTTACCAGCAGCAAACAAACCAATCCGATGTTTTTCATAAGCCAGAGTTATTAGAGCCTCAACAATCTCAGTCCCTTCCCTTTTCCACGTCTTGTATCAACTGCTTCAGTTCTTCCAGGGATATATCCTCTTCCTTCACCAGAGACGACACTGCGCTGAGATAGGAATTATTGAAATATTTGCTGATAACGTTCTTCAGTGTCCGCTTGCGGAAATCCTCCTCGCTGACCACCGCATAATACTGATACGTGTTGCCGTACGTATGATGGCTCAGGAATCCCTTATCCTCCAATCCTCTCACAATGGTGGACAAAGTATTGAAATGTGGTTTCGGCTCTTCATAGAATGCCAGCATTTCCTTCACAAACAAGGGTCCCTTTTCCCAGAAAAAGCCCATGATTTCTTCTTCTTTTGCAGTCAATCCTTTCATAACATTCTTTGTTTTCCGCAAATAACTAAATTATTTAGTTCAAAAACTAATTTCTCTCGTTAAATAAAACTAAAGCTTTTAGTTTATTCGGCAAACACCAGTCTCCAACCGTCTCCCGACAAGCAAAATACCTACTAATAGTGATTGCAGTTCTCGGATAAAAGCCGTTACTTTGCGCACGAATCAGAGAATTAAAAACAATAACATACAATGAATGAGCAACATAAGTACCGCTCCACGGACAAGATGAGCGACCTCATCTGTGACAATTACTCCTTATTAATGGTGATGAGCCGCTTCGGACTGTCATTAGGATTCGGAGACAAGAGCGTGAAGGACGTCTGCGAAGCACAAGGCGTCGATTGCCCTACATTCCTCGCCGTAGCCAACTTTATCAGCGAAGAACAATACTCTTACAGCGGCAATGAAAGTGATTTTTCCATTCCCGCCCTTATGGATTATCTGAAGCGTGCCCACACATATTTCCTCGACTTCAACCTGCCGGCCATCCGCCGCAAACTCATCGAAGCCATCGATTGTTCCAGTACAAACGATGTAGCCTACCTCATCCTGAAGTTCTTCGATGAATATGCCAAGGAGGTACGCCGCCACATGGAATATGAAAACCAGGCCGTATTCACCTATGTAGAGCAATTACTCCAAGGCAACCTATCGGATGAATACAACATTGCCACTTTTGCCAGCAAACATAATCAGATAGATACCAAACTGAAAGAGCTGAAGAACATCATCATCAAATACTACCCGGAAAAGGAGAACAACAATCTCCTGAATGCGGTCTTGTTCGATATATTCAACTGCGAACAAGACCTTGCCACCCACTGCCAGGTAGAAGATTATATGTTTGTTCCCGCCGTAGCGCAAATAGAAAGGAAACTGAAAAATGAACAATAATACTTCTTTGAAGATTGTCATTGCAGAAACTTCGGTCATCATCCGGAGTGGCCTGACGGCTGTTTTGAAGCGTATTCCCAACTTGAATGCACACCCTATTGAGGTTTCTTCTCCGGAATCGCTGCAGAACTACATTCACATGCATCCGGCAGACATTATCATCATCAACCCCACTTTCGGTGGCTGGTTCGACCTGCCCGCCTTCAAGGCAGAACACGGAAAATCCGGTATCAAGTACATTGCTATGGTATGCTCCGTCATCGACAACAACATATTGAAGGAATATGACGAGAACTTCGCCATGTGCGATGACGTAGATGTCATCGCCTCCAAAATCAACCACTTGCTACACACCGAGGAGGAAGAGGAAAAAGACAGCGAACAAGAAACCCTGAGCCAGCGCGAAAAGGAAATCATCACCTGCGTTGTGAAGGGCATGACCAACAAAGCCATCGCCGACAAACTCTACCTCTCCATCCATACCGTCATTACCCATCGCCGTAACATTGCACGCAAACTGCAGATACATTCTCCGGCAGGGCTCACCATCTACGCTATTGTCAACAAGCTGGTAGAATTGAGCGACATCAAGGACTCTCTATAAGATTCTTCCGGCAACCGTTTCCCTACCCGCTGCGGCCTATAGGGAAAAACCGGATGAATCCCTTGCAAAAGTATGCTCCTCCATACGGGAAAAGCCCTCTGCCTATTGATTAAGGTTTATCTTGTGCTTGAAGACAAAGCTCATCCCCTATGTCATCCCTCCCCATCCTATGACTCTTTATGCCCCACAAGTATCCTTATCCAACCTTACCCACAGTATCCGTCACGCCATACACAAATCCCCGCTTCACGATATCACATCGGGAAGCGGGGATCCTTTTATCTTCATAAAAGTGGTTACGTAATTATGACTAACTAATTCATTCAAATCTGATGTTGCAAAGATAAGGCATCGGCAGACAGTACGCAATCACTTAAATTAGGTATAATAAAACAAGTCTGTCATCATAAATAGGTAGAACCACCCACAAATCAGGCATTGGCATAGCTGTGCATTCCTCCAAGGATGTAGTTCACCCCGAAATAGGTCATCAGGACTGTCAGAAAGGCAACAATCATATAGATATGGAAGAATAACGGACTGCGGAAAATGCGCAGGCTGCGCGCATGGAACGCCGCTCCATAAACCATAAAGGTAATCAGCGCCCATACTTCCTTCGGGTCCCAAGCCCAATAACGCCCCCAAGAAGCATTGGCCCAAACCGCACCCAGAAAAATGCCGGCTCCCAAAAAGAAAACGGCGGGATAAAGCAGCAATCGGCTGAGCAGCATCAACATCCGGGCTGAACGGCGAAGACACAATGCCAGTATGCCGTTCAGCATCATAAAGGCAAACAAAGCATAAGACATCATTATCAACGACACATGCGTACTGAGCCACGGAGAAACGAGCACGGGCATCAAGGGAGTGATTTGGGGATTCATCTGTCCCAAATAGGACACCAGTAAGGCAAAACCGGACAGCAAAAAACCGAAAGGCACCATAAACGGGAAGCGCCGCCGAAACAGACAAGCCAGGAACAGCGCACACAATGCCATGAACTGCATCGTTTCGTATCCATTACCCAACGGGATACGCCCGCCGATGTACCACCTCAGACCATACCCGAAGAGCTGAAAGAGAAACGCCGCATAAAGAGAAAACGGGAAAAAAGTATCTGCCAAACGCGAAGAGAAAGAGAGCGCTACAATCCTACCGGAAGAGTCTGACAATGCCGACGAACGGCGCAGGCCGCGATACAGCAGACGGAAGAAAGCCAGCATCCCCACCGTAAGGTTGAACATGAACAGCAATTTGCTGAAAGGAATACGGTTATACAGCAATTCGGCTTGTATTTTAGTATCGGAAACAGGCTCCACACTCCCGTCTTCCGGCAAAGGACGAATCAATGTACCATTTTGGAGCATCAAAATCAGTCCCACCTTTTCATCCGCCTCTACAATGGCCTTTTCCAGAGAAGTCATTTTCTGATGATGGTCTTGCTTCCCCTTCCAGAACTTCTGCAAGCGATACTTCTCACCGTCGAACAAATCAGCCAGACATGCATAGGGTGTCTCCAAATGAAGCAGGCGACGGAGTGCCTCGTTTTTGATATAAATCATCGGCTCATTCTGCCAAACCTCCGGACGCAGAAGCCATCCGCCAATCACCTGCTCCGGCGTCATGCCTCCATAAGACGATTTTCCCGTCAGTTTCAGTACAAAATCGCGCGCAAGGGTATTGAAAGGAACCACACGGTCATTATAAATCACCTGCTTACGGGCAAGACTATCCGCCTGCTTGCGTGCCAGTGCCGGAAGGCTTCTCTTCTGCGCATGTACCCCACTTCCCAGACACAGCAACAATAGAACAAACATTCCTCCCTTCTTCAACAACGGATGCCTCAGCAGCCTGCGGAACTCTCCGCCCCGGCTGACCAGCATCCAGAGCATGGAGACACCTAACAAGAGGTATCCACTATAGGTAATCCCTATCCCCCACGGGTCATAATTCACTGTCAGCCAGCTCCCCTGCATATCCTCATCAAAGGAAGACTGATAAAAGCGAAACCCCTGCCGTGAAAGAATACGGTTCATGGAGACGGGCGTCTCACCGTGAATATAGCTGATATAATCTGCAGGAGCATCCGTACCCGGATAGTACTCAATCCGGAAACTGTCCAGACGTAAGGTGAACGGTAACTCTACAACCTGCCTGCCGTCTTGTTCCAAAAAGCAGTTCACCTCACTGCCGACAGTAAGATGCACATATCCTTTTCGGCCACAAAGAAACGTAGTCATGGCTCCCGCCAAAATCACGAGGAAGGAGCCATGCAACAACAACGTCGGGAGACGCCGCCACAACCGCTGTCTTACAAGCACAACAACAGTCATCGCAGCAAGGGCTCCCCACAAACAACAGAACCAAATCGTATGATAAACATGCTTTTCTACAAAATCCGTACTGTATGTCTGCTCTACAAACGTAGTTGCAGCAAGTAAGAGCAGCAAACAACCATAAACAGCTATGAGAAACTTTTTCAATTAAGAGCTATCAATTAAAAGTAAAAAATCAATATGGAGCAAACTCCTTGTTTTCTAAAGACTTGACTCCCATACATTCCATCTCTATCAGCCAACCCGGACGACATACGGGAGCATATACAAACACTCTCGGAGTATCCGGAAAACGCTCGTCATACATTCCTTTGACCACGGTATAGTCAGCAACATCCCGCAGATAAACAATCATCTGTCCTAAATCATCAAACGTACAGCCAGCCTCTTTCAACAAAGCCTCCACATTCTCCCACATACGTTCCGTCTGCTTGCGAATGTCCCCGGGATATACCACCTCACCTTTATTATTGATGCTCGCAGTACCCGAAATAAACACCTGGCGACGGTCGCCATAATCCACATACGTACCTCGCTCGAAACTCACACCGTATTCGTATGTGGGATTCAGATGTGTCGGTGCGTAAAGGTAGTGAATTTGTTCAGATTTCAAACCATCTACAGCATAAGTATCCATCTGAACCGTCACTTTTGGGTCGGCATGACGGCCACCGATACCGGTACTGGAAATATAATGAGTCTTCTCCGTCAAGTCCTGGGTAACAAACACCTCATTACGCGCCTTCACCACTCCGGTATAATTCACATCCACGTTCTGTACAAAGAACCAGGTACGTATGCAATTATCAGCCAGCTTGCAGCCCTGTTCCATCAGCTGCATCACATAGTCATTCAACAGCAGACGGGTCTGGTATTCCGAATTGGCGGCACGATTGAAAGAGCCGCCTCCCCAAAGGTGACGGTAGGCGCCATGTCTCACTTCGAACAATCCGTTATGAAGTACCTGTGTTTCCACACCTTTCTGCAGATAGACCCACAGTGCAATCTTTGTACCGTTCAACGGCGGCTGCTCTACCACGGAGAGTGCACAATCCGAACATTCTGCCGAAAGCGCCAGTAGCATATCTGCCTGATTGGCGGCGTCACTTAGAAAGTAGCGTTTAAAGATGGCAACAGCACCTTGTAGCTCACTTTCACGTAGTTGGCAGTAAGTGTCGACCACCGCATTCAGCTGTTCTTCATAAGTCGCTTCCGGTCTGGTGGCATGAATCATTACATGATATTCCGAAACACCCGCTTCTACCTCATATTTAAAGATTTCGGTTAAGGTATTCTCCAATTGATTAGTTTGTTGTTGTTTATTTTTCATATTAAATATCAATTAGTCGTTGTTGTTCAAAAAAGTACCGGTATTACCAGTAAGGCCCATCATTATTACGGCTGTGCACCATCGTCAATCCAGTTGCCAATCAAAGACTGCATATCAGATGAGGTTATCATCTGAGAATGGTCTATACGCCAATCCGAGCTGATGTCCGTACCCAATATGAGATGCAAGACACTTTCTGACGCATTGCCGGGCATAACCCTCATTTTACCGTCCACCGTCGTTGAAGCCCGGTTGACCAGATCAGCATGGCTATGTCCTTCCAGCAGATTCAAGCCACCACCCGGAGTGGTGCTAAGACCATGGCAAGCCGTACAAGTGGCATTGAATATTTTTTGTTGAATGGCATTGTACATACTTGCATCAACTGTTCCTGCATCCATAAGTATAGTATCAGCGATTTCAGTACATTCCATTGCCACCAAACTGACAATGCGCTTCCTCAACTTATTGATTACACATAGCTCGACAGTTGTCACCTCATCCGTTATGCCGGACATTGTCAACTGGATTTCATCATTATCCGATTCGGATGCCGGAACAACCTTTGAAACAATGGCATAATCGCTTTCATCATCAAATCCTGCCACTACCACACTATAGTCGCCCGACCACTTATCCACACCACTAATCCGGCCTGTCATCTTCACTGTGCGTCCTTCACCCGTGGCCACTACGGCATTCTCATAAATTCTCCCCTCATCGCATGCATGCAGACCTATAAGAAGCACGGGCAGAAAAAAGAAAAGAATGTATTTTTTCATAGACGAATCCTTTCCTGACTTCATTTAGAATGTATATTGAAGCATCACCGTGGCAGAGTGAGTGGCCAGACCTAAATTATCATTATCACGGTCGAGCTGCGTGTCGTGTCCCCAACGGGCTACATACTGATACATTGCCTGCAATTTCAGGTTGCATCCTCTGAAAAAGTAATTCATACCTACAGCTGGCATATTCAGGAAACCGTCGTCATCCGTACCGTTACGATTGAAGATATCGTAGCGTGCGGCAAGCTGTAGGCGGGGAGCGACAAAGTAACCACCTTGCACATAACCGCCTAAAAAGCTATACGATTCATTTATCTTTTGCCGTTTGGTGAAACCTACATTCATATAATAAGCTTCAGCCGCCAGATAGAGCTTGTTCTTCAACATGGCAAATTCCAACCCCACACGGGTATCATTGGTACTCTCATTTTCACTCTCCACATTGATAGAACCCGAAAGACCGAATAATATCTTATCCTCGTTCAAACGGTTAGGATTACCTTGTGTGGAAGGCATCACCCCCTTGGGCATATAAGTCAGACGTCCGGCATACAGCAATGAAGGGATATGCCAGTCATCACTCATCGTCTTTGAAGCTGTATTCACGGAAGCTCCGGTTCCATTGAACAAGCCGACTTCATAACCGAACTTATCTGCCACCAGACCGTGAATTTCAACACCCAGGTCAAATCCCGTACCGATATTAGGCGTCACGGCATTCAACGAATAAGGCAAAATTACAGAAGACGTCAGAGAAACCGGCAACTGGGGAAGCAGTGTTTCGCCAAGAGTTGTCAGATAGGCATGCGAGAATGGAGTCTTGAACTTTCCGACACGAATCGCAAATTGTTTTTTCAGCTGTACATCAAACCACGCCTGCTGTAACAGCGCTCCTCCACTTGCAGCAGCATTGATGGACAGATTGAAAGCTACTTTTCCAAAAGCCTTGCCAGTAAAGCCAAGTACGGCATAAGGAATGGAAAAACCCGAATTGGCAATATTATCTTGGTTATAAGCCTTATCCAAGCCTTCATCATCATACCAATTGAAATTAGCACTCGTTTGTACCAACAGATAAGGCTTGAAAACAAAATCACCTTTCTTTGTTTCAATGGTAAAACCTTCTCTTCCGGCCAATGACACTACACCATTCTCCGTATCTTCCTCATGTTGCGCCATAGCGGTCAAAGGCAAAACAGCCAGCATGGCGACATATAAAAATTTCTTCATAATTACTTTTTATATAAAGCTTATTAGTTCTAAAGTGAATTTAAAAATACAATCAGGGCATCACGGTCATCCTTACTCATGTTCTTAAAGAGATTTTTCGATGCTTCTCCCTCTCCCCCATGCCACATTATGGCTTCAACAAGATTGCGGGCACGACCATCGTGCAAGAAGTAGGTATGTCCGTTTACCTTTTCCTGAAGCCCGATACCCCAAAGCGGAGTAGTGCGCCATTCATTGCCACGCGCCAACCCACTTACATAGTTATCATTCAGACCGACTCCCATAATTTCGGAGCCCATATCATGCAGCAAAAAATCCGAATAGGGGTGAATTGTCTGACTTCCCAACCATGGCAAACGGGTACCGTTCAACAGCACGGAGCCCCGAGGCTTGGTATGCAACGTGGTGACATGGCAAAGATGGCACTTGGCTTTATAGAAATTCTGTTCTCCCCTTATCACCTGCGGGTCATTCACATTACGCCGTGCAGGAACACCAAGACTCTGCATATACAAGTCAACATCTTCCATATCTTCTGTAGAAACATCCAACTGGGCATAAGAAAGCCCCATCATGCTGCCTTGATTCACCTGGGACTGCCCCTCGCATATCTCTTCCGGATAGCGGCTATTGGTAACACCCATATCACTTGAAAAACCAAGTTCAACAGTCAAATCCGCATGTTGAGCCTTATTTCCCGACAGCCCCAAGCTTCTCACACCACGTTCGGTAATGTAATTGCAACGGCCACTTATACCATACTCCGGATAATTACTTTTTGCAGCAAGCGCTTCAATCTCCGTAGGTTCCAAAGCCATCATTTGCCCCATACCGACATGTCTCAACGGGATACGCACCGTACAGAACATATCTTCAGGCTTTATACTGTCAGCATACCATTCGGATATGGAATAAGCCGGTCTGCAAAGTTCATACTTCTCTCCGTCGGGAAAGGTAAAAGTCTCATAAGTATACTCCACAGAAAGCTTCCCCTCCGGTTTCACTCCATAAATGGCCTGGTCATGGAGGACACGACCATAATCCTGAAAAAACGCACCATTCTTGCGGCTTATATAAACCAGCATCGAGGAAAACCCGTAACTACCCGATCCACCTTCACTCCACAGCGTCGGTTTGGTACGGCCGGCATTACGATGACAACTGCCACAAGAATACCCCGCATAGACCGGGCCAAGACCACCTCCCATGCCATTGCTACTCGTACGCACATCATCGTAAAGCCCGTCACCATCATTAAAGCGACTGTTGTAAACACCCGACACCCAGTCTGCCGGTGAATCATAGGCCTTGGATGAATTCATGAAGATTGTGGACGTTCCGGCAGACAGAGCGTATCCTTCAGGAATCTCTATATCCAACACGTCAATCCCATCATCATCACAAGCAGTCAAACCTGCCGACAAACAAAGGAGAAGACATGAATATCTCATTAAACGATTCATCATCTTTATCTACTTTTTAATAATGGCATATCCAAACATGCCAAAGAAGTAAAGGCAGGATTCTCCAAATCCTCCCCTTTACTTCTTGAGTATTGTTTATAAATAATTCTTATTTAACTGTACGAGGCTTGCCATCCTTGAAAAGCAGGAATTCCAAAGTATGGAATCCGCGTACATTTTGAGCAGATTCAACTTTTGCATCATCATCACCCTCGCTCCATTCCAAATCGCCCCATTTCTGGGAATTCAGAATCTGGACAATGGCGTTCTGGTCCAAAGGCCAACTATCCATATTCGGGTCAAGTCCCAGCTCATCCACCGGCCCAAATAGGAACGCCTCACTTTCCTCCCAAGGTTCACGGGCTGTTATCCAAGCATTGCATGCCGTCTCAAAAGCACTGTTAGAGGGATTGTTGGCAAGAGCCACCACAGCGTCATACAGCGTACTATTCTTCTCCTTCAAATCCTTATAGGTAGGCAAAACCACAACATTGACATAATTTTCAACAATCGGGTCAAGTGCTTCATTGCTGTTAATGGTGCTATTGTCCCTGATATAAGGTTTCAACTCCTTATCCAATACACTTTCCAGTTCTTCACAAGCCTTGATAGCCGCTACCGTTTCCTGACTGTTGATATTATTACGGAAAGGTTGGGGAATAGCCTGAATAGCCGATGCTGCCGTAGTGATAGCTGCCGACACTTTCGTATCCAACTCCGCATTGACTCCAGCCACCAATTTTGAAATTGACTTGTCGCTCACCTTACCGTCCAAAGAGCCGTAATAGGCATTGCGGATTGAGTAAATATTATTGGTATAATCATCACGGGAATGCCAGCTATACCATGACTCAACAGCATAGAGGGCCTCTGTAACATTGTTTGCCATATATTTATTATATGGATCACCAATCTTCGTCTCACCTACCTCATTGGAGATTTCAACACAACCGTCGATAACCTGCTCTATACAGTTCCAGGCACTTGAAAAGTTATAGGCACCATTATGAGCTTTGAAGGAAGTTGCAAAACTTGCCCCACCCTTATAACTCGTATTCCAAGAATCATAAAGATTGGTGGCATCTGTCTTCAACAAAGCCGCCACATTTCTCATGTAGTTGTGCCAACTTGCCGCATTCTCCGAATTATACTCAATGTCAGCAGGATTAACTGTACTGTTGTCATCATCATCGCTACAAGCAGTAGCCGTAAATGCCAGCCCTAATACCAAAGCTGTCGCATAAAAGAAATTTTTCTTCATCTGTATAAAATTAATTGATTACTATTCATCTACTTCTTGACAAACCAACCGATATAGGCAATACCAATCGAAAACTCATTTTCACTATTATACTTGCCAGTTCCAAAAACCTTGTTTGTTCCGATTTGGCGGGTAGTGTAGTCAGCCTTTACCACCAGATTAGGCAAGGCATACCAATTCAATCCAGCAGTCCACATGCTTACCTGACAACGTTTCTCCATTATCTGGCTGGCCTCTCCCTTTTCTTGCGGATTATAATATTCATAACGTGCAAAGGGGTAGATAACCGGAACTTTCCTGTTTCCTTTGAAGAAAGCGCTGATATTCAAACCGGCCTCGGCTGCATAACTGACTACATTCTTTGCAATGGGGGTTATACGGCTGTAAGGAGATTTATTCGACAATTTGGTATTTGCCTCACTAAGCTTCGCTGAATTACCCAAATTTCCGTATACCATATTGGCACGGGCAACCACATATTTATTACGGTATTGGGCATCTGCCGTATAAATTCTTACCGGAATCTTACCGGTAGACGAATAAGTATCCGCTTTGTCAGAATTGGAACCGGCATCAGCGCAGTAATAGAACGAAGCACCTATACGCAACCCCGGAACCCCCTTATAGTCCAGACGAGCCACATAGCCCGGTGAAGTAAAGTTGTCTTCTTCAAAGATGCCTTGTTTGCCACTTGCTATCCAGGTGTTACGGTCAAAGCCATTGGCATTCAGACCGGCCACTATCATGGCCTGATAATCAAAGCTGGCATATCCTTTTCCAAAAGAACCAAAAAACTCGAGTCCGTTTTCATGCCACGTAGAAGGAAGGATGGTTGTCTCTCCTTCCGGCCGATAAGTTCCAAAGAAATTGATTGGTTCATGATGGGCGTTGGTCAATCCTACCGGGACAATGATGTGACCGGCACGTATGTTGAATTGTGGAACAATTAAACGGGTAATGTGGAATTGCTCGATAGCCACTTCGCCACCCTTTTCCACCTCCGTTTCATACTCACCGTTTTCCGTATTCTCAAGTTCATAAGCAGTACCCGTACCACCGGATTCAAACTCGATTTCAGCACCGAGTATCCATTTGGAATTGAACTTGTAATCCAGAGCCAACACGAAACGGGGTATAGAAATTGTATTCCTATGTTTGTCTGGATTGCCTTCAGGTGCACCATAGAAACGGTTAATACCATAATCCTTAAAACTTGCAACCATTTCTCCGTATCCACCGAAACGGAATTTCTTGTAGTTGTCGCCATCATTCGCTACTTTTTCCTTTTTCTCTTTGTCTGTTGAAATCTCCGTACTCTCTGCTGCAGAAGTAACTTTTTCAGGTTCAGCAGCCTGCAAAGCATTGGCAGAAAGCAAAAAACATAAAACGAATAAGCCAGTTAATTTTCTCATCTTTTATCTTAAATTTTGTTGGGAGCAAAGGTAGAGGTAGTTAAAAAGGAGAACAATACCTAAAAATTGCGAAAAGAAGAGAAAGAGTAACCATTAGTAGGTAATGGCAGATTTATAACAACAAATAAAGATGAAAAAGGAGGATAAATGGTAAAAGAACTATTAAAATGCTAATCCACGTAACGAGCACGATAAGCAGGGCCGTACCTTCCAGAATACGGTCAAGCACAGTGGGTTGGAAACGGACATTAGGGCATTTCTTGCCGGAATAAGGACCAAGATTAATCATATTATCTACGATTTAGAATCTGTTATCACTAATCCTCCTTTGCTTTCTCTTCAGACGGAGGAGGATTCTTGGACTTCTTCATCCGCCCACTCTTCCGCAATGCTTCAGCGATAATCCACTGAAGCTGTCCATTGGTACTACGGAACTCGTCGGCTGCCCATTTTTCAATGGCATCCATCGTTGCAGCATCCACACGGAGGACAAAGCTTTTGGTTGAAGTTTCTTTTTTAGCCACTATTTATTTACTATTTAACAATTTACGATTTATGATTGAAGTTACTTTGATATAACCAAGTACCAATCAAAGAGTATTCTGCTTGCCCCGCACGAAGGAGGCAATGTCATCCATAACATATGCCGGGACGGGCGAAGCATGGCTATACTCAAACGGAGTCGCCTTGCCGCTGCCTTCCTGCAACAAGTGATTCAATTTCGGATAAGATTTGAAGTACGCATTCTTACAACGCAACAGACCGGAACGCCATAAACCGAAGTCTTCCATAGTCACTTGATAATCTCTCTCCCCTTGAAGAACAAATATGGGCAGCTTTAGTTTAGCGGCAACCTCCACCGGTTTGTAAGCGTTGGCAAACAGCCAATATGAGCGAGGCTGCCCCAACGGTAAGGGAATTGCCTCATCGAACTCTTCGGTACCAAGCTTTTTGACATTCACCAACTGTTGTTTCAGTTCATCAAGTTGAGCCTTTACATTGACTGAAGAATCCGTCAAAGAAGAGGTATAATAAAACTGTTCCTCAAGAGCATCTTCAAGCGGTCTTGCCAGTCCGGCAAGGATAATGATACCTGCCAAACCTTTCGAACGCCCGGCAATACGGGGAGCCAATGTACCTCCCAGGCTGTGCCCCAACACATACACACTGTCAGAAGCCAGCTCGGGCAAAGCCCTTACCTGCTCCACTATGGCAACGGCATCGTCCACGGCCTCAGTATCATAATCGAGTTCGCGACCGGCAGGAACGCAAGCCGCACCATATGCTTTTGTCCGTTTTTCATAGCGGACGACGGCAATGCCGCGTTCCGCCAATCCCCAGGCCAGGTCACGGAAAGGCTTGTTGGGACCTATCGTCTCGTCACGGTCGTGAGGACCGGAACCATGTACCAGAATAACACAAGGAACCCTGCATACATCCGAACCGACTGCCCTCTTGGGCAAAGTCAACGTTCCGGGAAGCTTGTAGCCGTCGGCTCCCAGCGTAATATCCCTTTCATCCATTTTTGTCTTATCATAGGCTACCGGTTGGGCAGTGCTAACAGCAGGTGCAGGGACTAGCCGGATTGTATTCAGTGCCCCGTCAGCATCAAAAGCCACTAGAAAGCGGAGATTATAACGTTCAAATTCCACATCGGAATAATAGATAGTAATTCCCTGGGCAGAATCGGTCTTCCATTCTCCTTTTGATATGGATTTACCAAACATTTTCTCTGCTTGCCGGAAAGAATCATTGAAGAGTGCCGGAGCCAGTTTCTCCTGCAACTCCCGGTTCAATGCCGCATGGATGCTGTCACCTTGCCCTGCCACAAACAATTCATAAATGTGCTGCGCGCGCGCAGTATTCGCATCTTGTGCAAAGCCCCCATATACATTGCCCAGCAAGAGCAGTATAAGAGCCCACCGTCCTATGCCTCCCATCTCTTTCATCCGTATCCTTTATCAATGGTTCAACGTTCCCGTATTGACTACCGGTTGGGCAGCCTCGTCCGCACAAAGCACTACCAACAGATTGCTGACCATTGCTGCTTTCTTGTCTTCGTCCAGTTCAACAATTTCTTCTTCAGAAAGTTTATGGAGCGCCATTTTTACCATAGAGACTGCCCCTTCCACAATCTTCTCGCGTGCCGTAATAATGGCAGATGCTTGCTGGCGACGCAGCATCACAGCGGCAATTTCGGGCGCATATGCCAGATAGTTGATACGCGCTTCCACCACTTCCATACCTGCCATGGCCAGGCGTTCATTCAATTTCTGCTCCAGCTGTTCATTGATTTCCTCACCGCCCGAACGAAGTGTCAACTCTTCCGTATCAGCCTCATTATCATCATAGGCATACTGACCGGCAACCTGGCGAAGAGCGGCATCACTCTGTATCATGACGAAATTCTCGAACGCATTCATACGGTTGGCCACCGCATTGCCAAGACTGACCTGGTTCGTATTACCCGCTGTCGGAGCGGATGCAGCCATTGTTTGTGAATCAATCTCAAACATGGCTTTATAGGTGTCCTTCAGCTTCCACACCAATACCAGTCCTATAAGAATAGGATTACCAATCTTATCGTTCACCTTTATCGGCTCCACATCCAGGTTGCGTGCACGAAGCGAAAGCTTCTTCTTATTAAGGAAAGGGTTTACCCAGAAAAAGCCGGTCTCCTTGAACGTCCCTTTATATTTACCAAAGAACACCATAGCACGCGCCTCGTTCGGCTCCAGCTCCATATAGCCGGCAAACATAATAAACCATATCAGACACAGACACACCGAAAGGATCAAGGTAGGCACAGAAATGATAAACCCAAAGATTATCACTGCCGTAAGCACTACCAAATGAAGGAACAAGGCCAAAAAGCCATTCATCTTGAAACCACTGAAACCACACTCTTTTGTTTCCATATTCTATAGATTTAATTGATATCATAATGATATCACAAATATATCAATTAAAATTAGATAAGAACAGAGAAGCAAGGAAGTTAACATATTGTATTAAGGATTATTAAGAACATGTATCCCCAGTACACAAAAATTCCGCTTGAGGGTCATGACTTACCTTCAAGCGGAATTTTCTTTTTCGACTTTGTCAGCAATGTATCAAGGCTGAATGACAAAAGACCGGCGCAGCAAACCAGCAGTCTGCGAGCTACCGCCCACCATAAGTTCATAACTGCCTTCGGAAACGCACATGGTATTGCTTTGCGGATTCCACCACACCAACTCTTTATCGCCCAAATCAAACTCTACATCGACCGTCTTTCCTGCCGGGATATGTACCCGTTTGAAAGCACGCAATGCCTTGCTCGGTCCTTCGACATCATCGTTTTTCTTCAAATAGACCTGCACAACCTCTTCACCGTCACATTTGCCGGTATTGGTTACGGGGACATTCAATCTCAATTTCTCACCGGACTTTATATTATCCGAACCAAGCACCACAGCGCCATAGCAGAAAGAGGTATAGCTCAATCCATGACCGAAGGGGAAAAGCGGTTCCTGGGTCATGTAACGGTAAGTCCGGCCGGTCATATTATAATCCTCAAAATCAGGAAGCTGTGACACATTACGGTAGAAGGTGACCGGCAAGCGTCCTGCCGGATTGTAATCACCGAACAAGACTTCGGCTACAGCCGTACCACCTGCCTGACCGGGATACCATGCCTGCAGGATAGCTCCACACCTCCCGGTTTCCGGCTCCAAGCCGATAGGAGAACCTGAACAGTTCACCAACACCACCTTTTTACCGGCACGGTGCAAAGCGGCAATCAGTTCCCGCTGGACAGCAGGCAACTCTATATCGGTACGGTCGCCTCCTCTGAATCCGGGAAGCTCAACACCCATCTCCTCGCCTTCGAGGTTCGGAGAGACTCCTCCCACAAAGACCACGACATCAGCATCCTTTACACGCTCCACAGATTTCCTCACATCCACTTCATTCTTAAATCCAAGGTCAAAGTTCAGCTGTGCATCGCTACGGAAATATTCAAAATCCAATTCAACGTCATACGTTTTTCCTGCTTGTACCTGCAAAGTATAAGCACTCTTCTGCCCACCGTGCTGATTGGAGAATCCTCTCACTTCCTCCCCATTTATCCGCAATCTCCCTGAGCCATAAGCATAGATGTCAAAGACCACCTCTCCCGACTGGTCGGGAGTGAATACGCTGTTGTAGGTAGCCGAGAAGTCGGTAAGGTTCACACCCGGAGCAAAAACCGTGGCACCGGATGTACAGAAATGGAAAGGAGTGGTCACTTGGGCAGTAGTGACTGGCTCACCGTCACGAGTCACGTTATTCCAGTAGCGTGCAGTAAATCCGGGTTTCCCGTCGGCAGTCTTGCAACGGTTGAAGACGCTCTGTATCTGAGCTCTCTCCACCCATCCGCAGCCTTGTTCATAAATAAGCCGATCATCACTCCCCAAAGCTTTTCTAATTCCGTCCAGAATGGTAACTGTGTGCGGAGGCATACCGTTATAATTTCCCCACTGCATCACAGAATCATTGGCGTTCGGACCCATCACGGCTATAGTCAGCCCTCCACGCTTCAACGGCAAGGTATTATCCTTGTTCATAAGCAGTGTCATTGACTTGCGAGCCATGTCGAGCGCCAGAGAGTCGTGTCCGGCAGAAGCCACCACAGAAAAAGGAATGCCGGTCCAGGACACCTTCTCCGGCTCGTCCATTTCACCCAAGGCAAAGCGAGCCGTCAAAAGACGCTTGACTGCTACATCCACTGCTTTTTCATCAATCTTTCCCTGCTTCACCGCTTCTACCAGGGCCTCGTAACTCGAACCGCACTCCAAGTCAGTTCCACTCAGCACCGCAGCCGCCGAAGCGGACTCTGCATCAGGATGCGTCTTATGACCATAGTCTCTGTAAAAATCGGCAATAGCTCCACAGTCCGAAAGGACAATACCGTCAAATCCCCACTCATCGCGCAAAATCTGCATCAGTAGGCGGTCGCTACCGCAGCAAGGATCGCCCTCAAAACGGTTGTAGGCACACATCACCTCCTTCACTTTTCCTTCTTTCACCAAAGCCTCGAAAGGAGGAAGATAAGTTTCATACAAATCACGGGGCTTGATATTTTCCGCATTAAACTCATGGCGGTTCCATTCCGGACCGGAGTGTACGGCAAAGTGCTTGGCACAAGCATGCAGCTTGTCATATTTTCCATCGTTCGTACCCTGCAAACCTTTTACAACCATCACACCCATACGGCTGGTCAGATAAGGGTCTTCCCCATAAGTCTCTATACCCCTTCCCCAGCGGGGGTCGCGATAGATATTCACTGTAGGCGTCCACATCGTCAATCCTTGATAGCGTTCATGGCTTTCCTGGGATGTATAGTAGGCATTCTTGGCACGGGCCTCATCGGATACGGCAGTAAATACCTCGTATACAGTCTCCGGCGAGAAAGATGCCGCCATACCAATCGGTTGGGGAAACACTGTGGCCAGCCCGGCACGCGCCACTCCATGCAACGCTTCATTCCACCAGTTATAGGGCTTGATGCCCAGGCGTTCCACCGGTTTGGAGCTGTCCATCATCAAGGACACCTTCTCTTCGAGCGTCAGTTCCTTCAGCAAAAGTCCGGCACGCTCTTCTGCCGGCAGAGATGCATTCTTGTAAGTAGCCTGTCCACATCCCGACAATAGGAAGAGTGGCAAAAGGTAAAGAAGTTTCTGTTTCATCATAGTTTTATATTAATCGTTGTTACAATCGCTTGTATCACAAAGATAAATATTTTCTTCCAATTGCCAACACGCAATAAACTTCTTATTATAGCCTCCTCTGAATATCCCCGTTACTGTTCCGCTGACCCTTACTACGTATATCACCACCGAAAGTATAGGATACACCGATACGGAAACTGGCAAAGGCAAACTGATTGTCGGCAATTATCTTCAGCCCGTTGGACATGGTTTCCAATTTGGAATGGCTGACAAACAAATTGTTGACATTCAGGCTGAGGTTGAGCTTATTGTCCAACAACCGGTAAAGCATACCTGCACTGACGCTGTAAGTGGGACTCATCAGATAGATGCCCTGATACTGACGGGAAGAATAGGAACCGGACAACGTGGCCAGAAGAGTCTTCTTTTCATTGAAGAAGAAAGTGTTGCGCAGACTGGCGTCATAAGCCCATCCTTTCTCCTCGGGAGAGGTGGTGGCAGCGCTGGAGGTAGTCCGGCGATAGCTCACTCCATGCTGGGCGTAAGCTTGCAGCCATTTGGTACGGAAAGTGTACGAATTGTTAAGCCCGAAAGCATGCGTCTGCATGAAATTCTCCCAAAGGAAAGAAGTCACATTCGTTTCGGCATCCAAGTCCACAACCTGGAAGAATACATCGTCCGAATAAGAATAATAAGCGGAAACATTGAAGTTGTTCTTCAACGTATATCCCAGTTCTGCATTGTAAGTGTAGCTGGGTTTCAAGTCCTCACGTCCGCAGGCATACGTATATTTGTTCTGATAGAACGGAAAAGGATTGACCATATTCTGTGACGGACGGGAGATGCGGTTGGAGAAACTGAAGTTCAGCGCATGCCCGTCTGTAGGCGAATAAAGCAGATAGACAGTAGGGAACAAGCGCGTATAGTCGTGCTTGTCCTCCGTATCCTTCGCTTCGGAAATACCGGTAGTGCGGGTGTGCTCCATACGCAAGCCCAACTGCATGGAAAAACGTTCGGAAAATTCACGGCTATAATCAGCATATAAGGCATAGATTTGCTCCTTGTAACGGAAATAATCATCCTGCACCAGCGTAGGGTCCGATGTATCGTAATTGATACCGTTGCGAGTGTTGGTAAAGGAGACCTTGGCACCTGCCGTTATCTTGTACTTTTCAAAAGGAAGGATGAAATCAAGAGCGGAGGAGACTACATCTACCTTGCGATGTTGCAGATAGTTGTAATCGAAGTTTGTGCCCGGAATCTCCGTACCGTCAGGCAGGAGGGTTTTCGAGAGAAAGCCCATATTTTCGTCCCGGTTGTCACGCAGGTAATCCACATCCCAAGTCATTTTCTTGCCTTTGTCATCCCAGACCTTATCGGTATGAAAATTCAGATTGAGGCGGTCGGAACTGGTATCCTTGTCACTGTTGGAGTACAGCAAAGAATCCAATACGGCGGTAGAGGCATCGTAAACTTCCGTCCATGAAAGGGCGTTGCCCGGTTTGGGAGCACTGTGATTATAGATGGCCTGCATACCTACAGTCCAGTCCCGTTCCAACGATACGTCCACACCTCCCTGAAGGTAGAAGCTATTCATGTAATTGGTGTAGTCGGCACGGCTGTTCCAGGTGTTCTGCGGAAAATAGCGGTAATTCTTCTCACGCGTCTCATAGTTGCCCTGCGTAGTACCCCCGTTGAGGAAGGATGACACGCGCCCCTTGCTGAGGTTCAGGCTTACCCCGCCATATCCGTAATTGTCCTTTTCACCAGCGCTGTAGGAAGCGGAAGCCGTACCACCCACGTAATCTTTGGGACGTGACTTCAAGCGAATATTGATGATGCCTGCATTTCCGGCGGCATCATATTTGGACGGAGGCGTGGTAATCACCTCCACCTTCAGTATCTGGGAGGCGTCATAGGAACGGAGGTAATCTATCAGTTCATCTCCCGACAGCTTCGTCTCACGGTCGTTGATATAAACCTTGATACCCCCTTTACCTATAATACCAATACTGTTTTGTCCAACCTGCAGACCGGGCACTTCACGCAGAAGGTCGAGTGCACTGCCTCCGGCAGAGGCTATGGTATTATGTGCATCGAACACTACCCTATCCACCAGACGCTTGATAACGGGACGCGCGGCCGTAACGGTCACTTCGTCCAGCAAGGCGGAAGAAGATTTCAATGTCAATTCGCCAACGTTTTTGTTTCCTTGCAGCACAACGGGAACGTAGAGGTCTTCGCTGCCGATAAGGGTAATATGCAACAAGTATTCTCCCAGTGGCTGGTCAAAGGAAAAACAACCTTGTGTGTCGGTCAGCATACCGGTAATATAGGTACTGTCTTTTGCCTGCTTCAGCAGCACATTCGCCACCTCTACCGGTTGGCGGTTCTCGTCCTGCACACAACCGGAAAGCCGGTAAGTCTGAGCAGGAAGCAGAGTTGCCATACTTGCCAAGGCCACCCATACCATCACTCTTTTTCTAACGTTGTTCAGTAGTTTTTCTTTCATCATGCGTTTGATTTCAATATTTCACACCTTGTATTTCGCTGATACAAAGGTAGGGGTAAAACATGCCTCAAACGGTCTATATCGAGGAATAAAAAGTCTATATCCCAAAACTACAAATCACTACATATCAACACTTTAATTTTACAAAAGTCTATATTATGCCTTTTCCGGTCTATATGCTGCCTATAAACTCTACGATGCCTTCCTTCTCCCCCATCCCCAGTTTCTTGCGGATATTCGTCTTTCGCTGGTAAATGGTAGGAATGCTCTGTTGTGTCACCACACTAATCTCCTTCGTCGAGAAGTCCGCACAGAGCAGGCAGCAAAGCTGCTTTTCTTTGTCAATGAGCACATCGCCAAAACAGCTGTCCATCTTTGTGTAGAAGTTATCATAAATCCGGTCTATGATAGGATACAAGTCCTCCCATACCAGCAAACTCTCTACCGGCAGTTCATGGCTGGTAATACCCGAAATGCGGCGAAGCAGCTCCTGATTCTGTGAGGTAGGTTGTTTAGCCACCAGCCGTATCATGCCTAATTGCTGCAACAGTATTTTCCGAAAAAACTGCCCGTCTTCCCCTTTCGACTGGTTCCTGGTCGCATCTTCCAGCAACCGGGTCAGTGTTTCCGCCCGTTCTTCCGCTTCAATCAGCCGGTTGCGCCGGTTACGGATATAAAGGGACACACCACCACCTGCAAGCACCAGTACCAACAGTGCCAGCAACAAATTCAGTTGTGCCTGCTTCCGTTCCACCGTCAGAATCAAGTTGGCTTGCGAAAGCGTCTCCTTCGACTCGTCCTTACGCCGGACAGTACTCTGCAACGCAGTAAGAGCATTGGCTACAGAATCATTATAGCGCGCCACGTCCAGCACATCAAACGTACGGTGACGTGTATAATCTATCAATGCCCTATATACCGCCACCATATTCTCTTCCGTCAAAAACCGGTTCCGGCCCTCGCCACGTTTCCTCTCCTTATTCAAATAGTATTCCGCCGAATCAAGCAGCCCTTCTTTCAAGAACACTTCCACTTTCACCAGATCTCCCATACGCAACTGCACCGGGTCGATGACATACTGCTCCATACGACGAATAGTAGCTATTGCACCGGAAGGTTCATCAAAAGAGTAAGCCTGCATCTGGGCATAGTTACGCAAATAATGCACTATCTTACTGGTATCTTCTGCCTCCACTGCCAGTTCTATGCTGCGCTCCATGTAATAGGATGCAGAATCATTCTTGTTCAGCCCCATGGCAATTCCCATAGAGAAGAAGCTTCCGGCTCTTGCGTCCAAAGCTATGGCGGTACGGAAAGTTTCTATCGCTTTCTCATAATCTTTCCAGACATACACATACCAGTATGCCTTATCAATCAGCATATCAGCCATTCTTCCCGTGTCCTGCAGCGCCTTGGCCAAAGCTACGCCGCTGTCAATGGCAGCTATACACCGTTCGTGCTCTTTCAGCCAATACCAGTACCAGGCTTTCAACTGATAGGAAAACAGATTCTTCGCCGTGTCGTTGCGGAAGACGTAATAATCGGAAGCAGGCAATATCAAGGAATCTTCCGCCATCGAGTTGTGCCGCTTATAGTGCACATAAGCATTCAGCCATCCATACAACAGCCTCTCCTCATCCGAAAGTTGCGATGGCCTCTCTATCTGTACCAGCAAGGCATACACGCTGTCCACATTCATATTCACCTGTTTTTCTGCCAGATGTAACAGATGTGCCTCATTCATCTGCCGGCAGGCAACAAGGCACAGCAACGCAAACAATAGTCCAAGGAAAGGTAATCTATTCATAATATAGGAGATATAGTTTTTTCTATCATTTGTCTGCAACCGCAGTTTCCAGTTGCTTCAGCGCCTGCTCCAACACCGAACGCGGGCAGCCGATATTCAGCCGCATAAATCCCTTACCCGGTTCACCGAACATGGTGCCGTCATTCAGTGCCAGGTGTGCCTTGTCCACAAATAGTCTCACCAGTTCCTCCTGAGTCAGCCCCAATCCCCGGCAGTCCAGATAAATCAGGTAAGAAGCCTGCGGACGTATCATGCCGATGCCCGGAATATGCTCGCGCAGGTAGTTCTCCGTGAAATCGATATTGCCCTTTATATAGTCCAGCAGCTGTTCCAACCATTCCTCACCATGCATATAGGCAGCAGCCGCACCGATATAGGCCAACATGTGCCCTTCGCTGAACTCGCCCGCTTCCATGAACTCCTGAAAACGGTGGCGGATGTCCTCATTGAGGATAATGGCGTACGAACTTCCCAATCCCGGCATATTGAATGTTTTGCTGGGTGCCATGAAGGTGAGGGAATTCTGCGCGGCAGCCCCCGAAACAGTAGCAAAAGGATGGTGTTTGTAAGGTGGCAGAGTCAAGTCGGCATGAATTTCATCGGAGATGACAAACGTATGGCTTTCCGTACAAATATCAGCAATCCGGCGTAATTCGTCCACCGTCCATACACGCCCGCCCGGGTTATGGGGATTGCAGAGAATCAATACTTTGCATCCTTGTATATCCTTACGGAAACGCTCAAAGTCAATCTGATACTGTCCATCTTTCAGGTCGAGCGGAGAGTAAACCACTTCGCGCTTCATGCGTTGCGTCACCAGGAAGAAGGGATGATAAACGGGAGTCATCACCATTACCCGGTCGCCGGGATTGGTGAAGCATTGCAATGCGAAGGCTTGACCGCGGACAATGCCGGGTACAAAAGTCAGCATCTCGCGAGTGACGTCCCAACCGTGGCGACGACTGAGCCAGCTACAAATGGAAGTATACCATTCCTCACACGCAGACGTATAGCCCAGCACTTCATGTTCAAGACGCTTCCGCAAGGCTTCCATCACAAACGGGGGCGTGCGGAAATCCATATCCGCCACCCACATGGGGAGGAGGTCATCGCGTCCCCATACACTCTTCACACCGTCCCATTTCACGGAGTCGGTACCACGGCGCTCTATTACTTCATCAAAATTGTAAGTCATTTGCTTGTCTTTTTATTGTAGTTTCACTAATTCAACGCATCAATTTGTCTTGTTTTTATACCGCCCGAAAGAGAATTTACAACTATCTGATTATCAACATGTATAAATACATCCTATTTCTGTCGTATACTGAGCCCTATTCAGTCGTATACTGAAATAGGTTCAGTATACGACTGAATAGGGCTCAGTATACAATCCATTACTGCCACCTTATTTTTGTAAATAATAATCATATCGGGAAAAATATAAATACCGCCACATCCCACACTGCATGAGACAAGATAATAGCGGCAAAGCGGTTCGGAAAGAAACGGTAAAGCGCGCCCCATGCCGCCCCCACCACCAGAGCCGCCATGACCAGCATGAAGTTGCAGGAACCGGCATGCACCAGTGCATAAATCAAAGTAGCCACCACAAAACCCGCATTCGGATTCCAGCGTTTGGAAAGCGTGCGTTGCACATAGCCGCGCCAGAAAATCTCTTCCGCCGGCCCTATCAGCAACAGTAGCAATGCCGCCAACAGCCAAGGAGACTCTCCCTCTTTCATCCCATAAATGGAGTCCACCTGCGGACGGGCAAAATCGAACATCCAAGATGACACCTTGTCTCCCAACCAGAAAACGCCCCACAAAGCAACAGCAATGCCAATTCCCAGCAAGACATTCGGCAAGCTCCACTTCACCTCCCGCCACCAGCCGGGATTGAACAAGGTGGCAAACACGGACAGCGTGAGCGCAGAACCGGTCATCATCCACCAGAAATTCACGAAAGGAGCCGTCCAAGGCGAAAACATGACCGTCCACAGCACGGCAGCCAGCAGAATGGTAAAAATCAGCTTCTTCATGACAGCAAACCGGCTACAACGAACGACAACGTGAACAGCAGACTGAACAACAACTGGAGTTTTGCCGTCATCTCATCCAGACCGGCTATGGCACTTTCTCCCTTTCCGGGAAAACGGGACACCACCCGTACATTGCCTATGGCAGGAACCAGTGCCGGCATCACCAGCAGGGTCCATAGAGGAAGAGTTCCCGCAGCTATCAAGCCGGCTATCCAGCCAAAAGGGAAAAGGACTTCGGCACAATAAACGTACATCGACGCCTTTCCTCCCAGCTTCATGGCCAGTGTCTGAATCTCGGCACGGGCATCGGTACGCATATCCCGTGTATTATTGGCATGCAGAATGGCCACCGTAATCAGTCCCACCGGCAGAGCTATCCACAAGACATTCCAGTCAACTACTCCCGTAGCCACATAGCAGGTACCCAACGTCGGCAGCAAGGCATACGCCAAAAAGATGACGACATCGCCCAACGCACGATACTTGAGCGGCGGATAAAGCAACGAGCAAGCCGCGCCGCCTATACCGATGTACAGCAACGGCAACCCCGTACGCCACAGCAGGCCGACACCCGCAACAAGGGCAACTGCCAGCAATGCCATCGACAAGCCATATATCTCGCGCGGAGCAAACATCCCGTCGGTCAAGGTCTTGGCGCCAAAGGTATCCCTTGCATCGACCTTATGCTTATAGTCAAAATAATCGCTCCAGGTATTCCCGGCAGCGTGAAACACGACGATGTTCAGCAATGCCCAGATGCCGTTCACCCAGTTTATGTCCTGCTGCATCCAATACAGATATGCCAACGTCACCACCACCGGCATCGAAGAGGCGGGGAATGACCACGGACGCACCGCTATCATCCAATCTTTCAAAGAATGTTTCTTCATTTGTTATTTATCATTTATTTGTGCGCAAAAGTACGAAATATCTTCGCTTTTTTAAGTAATTTCGCGCACAAGATAAAAGAACCCCTTATGATAAAAGCTCTGTTTTTTGACATCGACGGAACCTTGGTCAGCTTCAAGACCCACGAAATTCCCGTTTCCACTATTGAAGCGTTGACTGCCGCCAAGGCCAAAGGCATACATATCTTCATTTCTACCGGACGTCCGCGCGTCATCATCAACAACTTGTCCGCCTTGCAGGAACGGAATCTGATAGACGGCTACATCACGATGAACGGCGCCTATTGCTTTGTAGAAGACACCGTTATCTACAAAAGCCCCATACCGACAGCGGAAGTGGATGCCTTGACAGCTTTCTGCCACGAACGCAACATCCCATGCATCCTGGTGGGAGAGCACGACATCTGCGTGAACCAGCCCGGCGAAGTAGTGGAGGAAATCTTCCATCACCAATTGAAAGTGGACCCCATCGAAGCAAAGCCCTATACCGACAGCCATGCCGACAAAGCCTTCTTCCAGCTGACTCCCTTTATCAACGCCGAGGAAGAAGCAATCATCCTGCCCTCCGTCCCCCACTGCGAGATGGGCCGCTGGCATCCTGCCTTCGTAGACGTGACAGCCAAAGGAAACACCAAGCAAAACGGTATCGACCAGATTATCCGCCACTTCGGCATCAAGCTGGAAGAGACCATGGCCTTCGGCGACGGAGGAAATGACATCAGCATGTTGCGCCATGCCGGTATCGGTGTAGCCATGGGCAATGCCAATAACGACGTAAAAGCTGCCAGTAACTACACAACCACTTCTGTTGATGAAGACGGCATCGCCAACGCCCTGAAATATTTCGGCATAGTCGGGAATCCATCATAAATCTGAAATCTTTTGAGCTTCGTTCCCGATACACAAAACAAAGAGTTTCAAGATGCCTTGAACCTCATTCAGTATACCCGTCAGTCCGTATTCCTGACGGGCAAGGCAGGTACGGGCAAATCGACCTTCCTGAAATATATCTGCGCGAATACGAAGAAAAAGCATGTAGTGCTTGCCCCTACCGGCATAGCCGCCATCAATGCCGGAGGCAGTACCCTGCACAGCTTCTTCAAACTGCCCTTCTACCCCCTGCTGCCCGATGACCCGAACTTCAGTCTGCAACGGGGACGCATCCACGAATTTTTCAAATACACCAAACCCCACCGCAAACTACTGGAAGAACTGGAACTGGTCATCATCGACGAGATTTCCATGGTACGCGCCGACATCATCGACGCCGTAGACCGCATCCTGCGCGTCTATTCCCGCAACCTGCGCGAACCCTTCGGCGGCAAACAGATATTATTGGTGGGCGATGTGTTCCAGTTGGAACCCGTCGTCAAAGGAGATGAACGGGAGATACTGAACCGATTCTACCCTACCCCTTATTTCTTCTCTGCCAGGGTATTCGGCCAGATAGACCTTGTCTCCATCGAACTGCAGAAAGTATACCGGCAAACAGACAGCAAGTTCATCCATGTGCTGGACCACATCCGCAACAATACCGTCGGCTCTGCCGAACTTCAGCTGCTCAACACCCGCTATGGCACCCAAATAGAGCAATCGGAAGCCGACATGTACATCACCCTCGCCACCCGCCGTGACAATGTGGACTACATCAACGACAAAAAACTGGCGGAACTTCCCGGTGACCCGGTCACCTTCTACGGCGAAATCATGGGAGACTTTCCCGAAAGCAGCCTCCCCACCTCGCAGGAACTGGTACTGAAACCGGGCGCACAAATCATCTTCATCAAGAATGACTTCGACCGCCGCTGGGTGAACGGCACCATCGGCGTCATCAGCGGCTTCGACCCTATCGAAGAGACCCTCTACGTCATCACCGACGACGGCAAGGAATGTGACGTCAAACGAGAGTCGTGGCGAAACATCCGCTACAAATACAACGAAGAAAAGAAACAGATTGAAGAGGAAGAACTGGGAACCTTTACACAATATCCCGTGCGCCTGGCATGGGCCATCACCGTCCACAAGAGCCAAGGGCTGACCTTCAGCCGGGTAGTCATCGACTTTACCGGCGGCGTGTTTGCCGGTGGGCAGGCATACGTAGCCCTCAGCCGCTGCACCTCGCTGGAAGGCATCCAGCTGAAAAAGCCCATCAGCCGTGCCGATGTATTCGTGCGTCCGGAGATTGTCAGCTTCTCCGAACGCTTCAACAACCGCACCGCCATCGACCGTGCCTTGAAGCAAGCACAGGCAGACGTTCAATACGTTGCCGCCGCCAAAGCCTTCGACAAAGGGGACTTCGGCACTTTCCTGGATGAGTTTTTCAAAGCCATCCATTCCCGCTACGACATCGAGAAGCCCAACGTGCAGCGCCTCATCCGCCGGAAGCTGAACATCATCAACCGTCTGAAAGAGGAAAACCGTGCACTGAAACAAGCAGCACTGGAGAAAGAGAAAGCCCTCGTGAAGTATGCCCGCGAATACATCCTTATGGGTGACGAATGCCTGAAGCATGACATGAAGGAGGCGGCCATGAAAAACTATGAGAAAGCCGTCACCCTCTGTCCCAAATTCAAAGAGGCCTGGAAGAAGATAAAGAAACTGGAGAAAGAGATGCTAAAAAGGTGAATTGCTTGTTTATAAGCCGATTATTATCTATTTTTGCATGTAATATAAAACTCAAATCCATTTCTGCCATGCTTCTGAAACTTTATGAAAAAAATAACAATCCCGCCGACCTGCAGCAGGTGGTCGACCTACTGAATGACGGTGGTATCCTTATCTACCCTACCGACACCATGTATGCCATCGGCTGCCACGGACTGAAGGAGCGCGCCATCGAGCGCATCTGCCGCCTCAAGAATATCGACCCCAAGAAGAACAATCTTTCCATCATCTGCTACGACCTGAGTAAAGTAAGCGAATACGCCAAAGTAGATAACGCCACTTTCAAGCTGATGAAGCGTAATCTGCCCGGAGCCTTCACCTTTATTCTGAACGGCACCACCCGTCTGCCCAAGATATTCCGCAACCGTAAGGAGGTCGGCATCCGTATGCCGGACAATTCCATCATTCAGGAAATAGCCCGCCTGCTGGATGCTCCCATCATGACAACTACATTGCCGCATGAGGACAATGAGGACATTGAATACTGCACAGACCCGGAACTGATTGACGAGAAATTCGGTGATATTGTCGATTTGGTAATAGACGGCGGTATCGGCGGTACGGAAGGCTCTACCGTAGTGGATTGCACCAATGGGGAGCCGGAAATCATACGCCAGGGGTTAGGCTGGCTGGACGAAGGATAAATATTGAATTCCGGCCACAATTTCCAAACCTTTTCAACTTCTTTTATGTTTCTTTACTAAGAAATACAGGAACTTTATGAGCACAAAAGAACAATACTGGAAATATTCATTGATAGCCATCATTATCGGGCTGGGAATCATTCTTTTCAGACAAATAGCCCCATTCATGGGCGGTCTGCTGGGAGCCTTGACTATCTATATCCTGGTGAGAAAGCAGATGATGTACCTTTCCGACAAGCGGAAAATGAAGCGCAGCATAGCTGCCACCCTCATTACGGCAGAGGCAATTCTCTGCTTTCTGGTTCCACTTGGGCTGGTGGTATGGCTGGCTGTGGTCAATCTTCAAAACATCAATCTGGACCCGCAAGCCATTATAGCTCCTTTCGAAGAAGCGGCCAACATCATTAAAGCCAAAACCGGCTACTATATCTTGGGGAAAGACACGGTGGCATACGTCATTTCAATTCTTCCCCGCATCGGGCAAGCCATCATGGGAGGTATCAGCAGTTTTGCCGTCAACATCTTCGTACTGGTCTTTGTACTCTACTTCATGCTGATAGGGGGCAAAAAGATGGAACAGTACGTCAACGACCTACTGCCGTTCAACGATGACAATACACAAAACGTCATCCACGAAATCAACATGATTGTCCGCTCCAATGCCATCGGCATCCCCTTACTCGCCGTCATACAAGGAGGAGTAGCCATGATAGGCTACTGGATTTTCGGTGCTCCCAACATCTTGTTCGCCGGTTTCCTGACCTGCTTCGCCAGCATCATCCCAATGGTAGGAACAGCGCTGGTATGGTTTCCGATAGCTGTCTACATGGCATTGATAGGCAACTGGGTTCAAGCTATCGGCCTGGCCATCTATGGCGGTGCAGTCATTTCACAGCTCGACAACCTGATACGCTTCATCATCCAGAAGAAAATGGCAGACATTCATCCGCTTATCACTGTCTTCGGAGTTGTAATCGGCTTGTCCCTTTTCGGATTCATGGGTGTCATCTTCGGGCCACTGCTCTTGTCACTATTCTTTCTGTTCGTGGATATGTTTAAAAGAGGGTATTTGGATGCAAGGGGGAAGACGACGGAATAAGTACTTAATAAAGCATGACCATAATAGGGTTACCTTCCTCTTCTACTCCCATTCTCCGTTGATTATCATCACTGAGTTCATCCGGTTGTAACAAAGCAAAAAAATGTCCATCCGAAGTGACTCCCCTGATTTGGATATGCTGATTATTCATTTTATCAAATAAGCTATCACCCTTTTGGCAAACAACAGTTTTCTTTTCCTTATGGTAAAATCCACAATATGACTGACTTTCTTCTAAATATAAGCTTGTATGAAAATGGAAATAGATGTACTCTGCATTCTCCAGAATATAGTCTATGGCTATTTTTTTATCACATCCTTCTACATCCAATTGCTGCTGCTCATTCCAGTGCCACTCACCCAGTTCAAAAACCAGATATGGAGTAAGTCCCTGCTCTGAAATAGTATAGATAGTATCATTAAAAGCTTGTTTCACTCGGATGGCATCCTTAGATTTCCATAACGAAGGGCTATTGATTGCCGTATAATATTTCCGGTCACCAACAAATTCTGCCATTGCCAAGTCACCTCCATAAGCAACATTGCCCCCCAACAAATTTGAAACCGACAAAACCTCATCCATGGGAAGCAGGGCTGAATTCCATGTAGCAATACCGGTCAATGACATCGTATTTCTATCCATATAAAAGACTGATGGCGTCTCCGGAGAGAGTTTCATTTTATTATGTCCCCAAATTCTGTCCGCATCCATCAAATAGTAATTTTGGGACAGAATACAATTGACTGTATCTTGCAATCGAATTCTATCCTTATATTTCCCATCAAATCCATATAGTAGGAAATCATTATTCCATCCCAATAGATAAACGGTTCTCCGAACCGCATCAGCCCAAAAGCTCACTTTCCCCCATGAATCCTTTGCATATCCTTCCGGATCAGTACCTACGTGTCCAATATCCCGAATATACTTCCCGTTAGTACGGTCAAAAAGCTTCAGATTCTGATGGACAGAAGATACCAATATCGCACTATCCATAATTATGCACTCCGGATATTTTCCTATAATAGCCTGCTCATTAGTCTCCAAAGGAATATAACTTATGCTGGAAAACAAATTTTGTACAGATTGTCCTTCTGACAATCTACTCATTGCTTCCGCAACATTAATTACATTGCCATCAATCTGCTTTTCGGAACACGAAGTTACAACCAACATCAATAATAAAAAGAATTTCCACATATATCTCATACCATTTCTATTCATTACTCTGAAAGTAGTAAAATATCACTTATCATCATTAATTACATTATTTAATCGATTCCGGCTCCATCACAAGGCGAAAACCTCCATACTCGTCACTATAATTCTCAATGTCGTAATCAATGTACGACACCCGACACCCCTTTGCTGTTCCTCCCCAACTTCCACCTCGCAATATTCGGCGGAAAAAAAGATAAGTACCCTCAAAAGGCCATCCCGGATGGATAGACTTACCACCTTGCTTGTATTCTTTAGTGTACAAATCACCACACCACTCCCAAACATTGCCACTCATATCATACAATCCCAATTCATTGCTTTTTTTCAGACCTACCGGACGGGTAGTTCCAGCTTCTCCATATTGTCCGCCAGAGGAATTCCCAACATACCAAGCCACCTCACTTACCTGATTGCTGCCACTGTATTTATAGTGCTTACTTTTGTGTCCACCACGCGCTGCGTATTCCCATTCGGCCTCAGTCGGAAGACGAAATGTTTTACCGGTCATAGCATTTAATCTACCGATAAACTCCTGCGCATTTTTCCAGCTTACATTTTCCATCGGGCAATCTTCGCATCCCCCATTAAACGGCAAAATGGAATCAGTATCCATAACCGCCCTCCACAGCCTTTGAGTAACTTCATATTTTCCTATGTAAAAATCAGATACCGACTCCTTACGTGCTGGTTTCTCGTTATCCTCACAGTCACATCCCTGCTCATCTGTACATCCCATCATAAATGTACCTCCTTTCACAAAAACCATCTCAATAGAATCCCCATTCACAACAACTATAAGTTGCTGAATAGGAGTTTCATTCGACTGACATCGAATAAAAACAGTTATAAGACATATTGCCAAAACAACAGTCAATGCTTTAACTCTTCTTTTCATACTTTCATTAAGAACATTCTCTTCCTTAGTATTTCATACTATATATACGAATAGCACAAACATACTAAAAACAAATGAATTACGAAATTTACATAGAACTATTTTTCATATTCCACCACTTTCCTCAACGGAGCCAACAACCTTTCCAATACATTCTTGTCAGCAAGGATAATGTCTGCCGTACCTTTCAACTCACGCGAAACAGGCAGCTGTTTGCCGTAGTTGGTCTGCATGCCGTCAGGCAAAGTTATTTCTACTATATACATTCCCTCTTCCGTTGGAGCAGGAGAGATACTTGCAACCTGCCCTTTTACATAGCCAAACTCCTGGTCGGGATAATTATTCAGACGTATATGCACCCGCTGTCCCACATGTACCTTACCCGAACCCTGCAAAGGAAGTAGAGCCTTACCTAACACCCTTGAACTGTCGGATGGCTGAATCGTGAAAACCGTCTCACCGGCTTTCACATTCTGGTTACGACTCCAAACCGTCATAAAAGTAACCTTCCCCCTGACCGGACTTTTCAATAAATAAGAGTGCTCCCATGCACTCAATTGCGCGGCTAACTGCCCTATGGCATTCTTTAAATCAGTCCGACGACTCTGTTCCTCATCGTATGCTTGCTTACGTATATCCAACATATTCTCCTCATGTTGCACCAACTGCATTTCTGCCTGAAGCAAACTCATACGTACCTCTTCTTTAGAACGCAAACTTTGCAAATATCTGCTTCCAGACTCCTCAAATTCCGCAGCAATCATCGCCTTGCGCACATATAAAATAGAATCACGGATATACATACTCTCGGCAAGCTTTATATCCTTATCAATCAACTCATATTCCCGCTCTGCCAACCGAAGATAGGAGCGTTGTCCACCCAGTTGTTTTTCCTGAAAACAAAGTTTCCGAGCGTAATAGTCCAACTCCATAAAACGTGCATATTCTGTAAGTGAAGTAATGAAAGCTGCAAAAGCCGATTGCAGTTCCCCCAACTGCCAGCGCCTGCCGATAAAAAGCTCCACTCCTTTCTGCCAATCATAATCCTGCGTTTCCCATGCCTTCATCCATTTCTTAAGGAGACGTACATCTTCAGAACATGCCGCATTACCAATCACACCCAAATCCGTATCTGCCTCCACCGAACTCCCGTTCTTCACATAAAGCGTATCGAGTTTCCCAGTAGCATGTGACAGCACAAAGGCGGGAGGTTCCTCCGTGGCCAGAGTCACCTCTGCCGCCAAGGTGTCCGGATACCTGAATATCCAACAACCAACCAGTACCATCAACAGAATCACTGCCAAGACAGTAATCCCACACCTCACCACCCAAGGAGAAATGTGGTTCATCACCTCCTGCACTTCTTCACTGCGAAGTTCTATATCCTTATATATCTTCTCTTCCTCCATTCATTAGCTACCCAATTCCAGCTGATTCTTAACCAGCCGATAATACATTCCTTTCCGCTCCGTCAGTTCCCGATGGGTACCTTCTTCCGCAATGCATCCCCTATCCAGCACCACAATCTTGTCGGCATCCTTCACCGTACTGAGCCTATGCGCCACTACCACTACGGTTTTCCCTTTATAGAATTCATGCAGATGTTCCATAATCTCCTTTTCATTATTCGCATCCAAGGCATTGGTGGCTTCGTCGAAGAAAAGAAATTCCGGATTTTTATACACGGCACGCGCTATCAGCAAACGTTGTTTCTGCCCCTGACTGATACCGTTTCCCTCCATACCGATTTTGGTGTTATACCCCAATGGAAGCGAGTCTATGAAATCACGGATATTGGCTACCGCCACGGCATGGCGCAGCCGCTCCACATCAATCTGCTCCTCTCCCACAGCAATATTCTGCGCAATGGTTTCCGAAAAGATAAAGCCGTCCTGCATCACGGCTCCCGTCTTGGCACGCCACAAGTGGGGATTTATGTTCTCTAACGAAGCATCACCCACCTTCACAGCCCCCTTATTGGGCGAATAGAAACCAAGCATCAGTTTCACCAGAGTAGTCTTTCCACTCCCGCTCGCACCTACAATAGCTGTCACTTTATGTTCGGGAATCACTAAAGAGACATTATCCAGCACATAGTCTCTATCCGCTCCATCGTAACTGAAGCACACATTTTCCATCTTTATATCCCGTCTCTCAGGCAAAACGGACAATTTGGAAGCAATATCCTGCTCCTCATCCGGTTTCCCATGTACCTCATTCAGCCGTTCCAGACTTATCTTGGCGTCCTGAAACTGCTGCGCAAATCCTATAAAAGAAGAGACCGGCGCACTGAGCTGACCGATGATATAAGTCAGAGACATCATCATACCCAGTGTCATCTCCCCTTCCACCACCGCCTTTGCCGCAATAAACGAGATTATAATATTCGTGGTCTGATTGAAAAATACAGAACCTACTTGTTGTACTTGCCCCAAAGCCAACCCTTTTACGCTGATTTTAAACAGTTTCACCTGAATACGCTCCCACTGCCAGCGCTTCTGTGTCTCGCAGTTATTCAACTTTATTTCCTGCATAGCGGTCACCATCTGCACAAGGTTACTCTGCTCTCCGGCTGCTTGTGCAAACCGACGGATATCCAATTCACGGCGATATTTCATAAAAGCAAGTATCCAGGCAATATACAAGCTGTTACCTAAAAGAAAGATTCCCAATACCACCAAATTGTAGTAAGCAAGTACAATAGCAAAGATGAAAAAACTGACAAAGGAAAAGAGCGTACTAATAGAAGAACCTGTCAGAAAATTCTTTATACGGTCATGGTCACCAATGCGCTGTATAATGTCTCCCACCATCTTCGTATCAAAAAAATGAAGCGGCAACTTCATCAACTTTGCCAAAAAGTCCGAAATAAGGGAGATGGATATACGCGTATTCACATGCAACAATATCCAGCTACGGATAAACTCTACCGATAGTTGTGATACCGAGATTATAATCTGCGCAACCAGCACTAAGGTAATAAAGCTCAAATTTCCGTCACTGATACCCACATCCACCAAGGCTTGCGTAAGAAAAGGTAGGATAAGCTGAAGTAAGCTCACCACCAACATGCCCAATATCAGCTGAAACAACTCTTTCCTATAGGGAGTCAGATAACGGAAGAAAAAACGCAACCCTCTTTCTTTCAGTTCCGGTTCTCCCTCACCATTATAAAAGTCAGGAGTGGGTTCCAGTGCAAGTGCAGTCCCCTTCTCTTCTCCGTCCGATTTGGTAGCTAACCAGCATCGCTTCAATTCCAGTTCATTATACGTAACCAACTGAGTTGCAGGGTCTGCTATTCTAAACGAGTATTGCCCTTTCTTTTTCTTAACATCATAGCAAACCACAAAATGACTCTGATTCCAATGCAAAATGCAAGGCAGAGGAACATCTTCCGCCAATTGTTCAAAAGAGACACGAACTCCGGACGTTCTGAAACCAATAGACTCAGCGGCATCGCTGATGCCTAACATGGAAACACCATTGCGAGAAATAAAAGAACGGGCACGCAAAGTCTGCAAAGAATAGCTCTTACCATAAAACTTAGCTATCATACGTAGGCAAGTAGGACCACAATCCATGGCATCAAGCTGACGATAATATGGGAATACGTCCACTTATTCAATTGGTATATTACATAAATTGTTTTTTCCTATCACCAGCTCATAATTAGAGATAGAGGGACATAAATCCCTATTAACACATTGGTTACAAGGTTTTTCATTGCCTCTAATTCTAAGCCAAGCATTTCCTTCTGTTATTTCTTTATAGAGAAGTTCCTTTAAAGATGAATCTTGTATATTTCCTAATACACTGCAATTCACATTGGCATAGACTTCTCCCGAAGGATAAATTGTTAACTTACCGAAAAAATTATCATTCAAAGTCCGATGCCTAAATATCGTTTTTCTATCAATAGGGGCAGCCAATATATCTTGCATATCCAAGTAGACATACTCTCTAAAGAAATCTTTATTTTCCGCTGTATAAAAAGGTTTTATTTGAACTACCGTTTCTGCAGGTATCTCCATTTTTTCTATACGTTCCATATCAGATTCATTGGATACTATCAAATTCCACTTCACTCTATCGTACGGGAACTTCTGCATATCTTCAGTCAGCTGATTACCAAAACCTTCAGCATGGACTAAAACTTCTAAAACACATTTGGTCTGTTGCACCAATTCTTCATATTCACTACACAAGAATGTATTATCCAAATACAAATGCACATCTACCTTTGATTTTTCCATGTCAGGAAGCAATTGCCTAACATAGCTATTTTTATTCGGATTTCCTCCTGCAAATATATTAATCCGTTTAATGCCATTCATCAAGAATTGGCGTATTAATCGACGATAATCGTCTGTTTTCAGTCCATCACCGGAGTGAACAGTACAGTGATTTATTTGATGGAAGTAAGAAGTACAAGCCGGACACTCCAACTCACACGTTGCCGGTAAATACAGATTTACTTCATTAAGGTTTTCCATAACACGATTTCCCAAAGAGGCTTTTTTTTCCTCATCTTTGACACGTATATCTGAATTCAAGAACAAAGTTGGCTGAAAGATATAAGGCTTAGGAAATTTCCCGTCATATTCTATACAATCACCCGAAAACAATTCTCTTACAGCCTCAACAAAATGTCTTACAACTTCGTTTTCCATCATTTCCTTATCCAACAAAACACTATACCCATTCGTCGGATTTTGCCACTGTTCAATAATCAACTGTACAATCGGATAATCAGGACAAATCAAATAAGTTGCATTCAGAGTATTATAAACTACTGTTTTGTCATTACTACGCAACAAAAACGCATAAGGCTCCAAATAAAATAAATAATTCATTGCATTTACTCCTTTTTCAATTAATCGACTACAATAGAAGATAACAACTCCTCATAATGATTCGGATAATTCTCAGCATACGTTAAAAAAATCCCAAACTCCTCTTTCAACTTAGCATCCGTTTGTATGCCGGGACATATCAATTGCCCATTCTTTTCCTTCAACAAAAACAAGCACTGACCGCAGCTCCTTTTTAAATAACAGTGTCGACAGCTTTTTACTACCTTTTCGTACATCGAACTATAATATTTAGCTACAGCTGCACAGTCCAAATTCAGTTTTCCATCCTTCAGATATCCAATAGCATGTTCTTGTCCAATCTTTTCGCATGGAAGAATTTTTCCACGAACTGTCAAAAATAATTTGCGTTCAAAAGGGCGACAAGTGCCTGTGGGAATGTATCGGTCTTCCCACCCCGTATCAAACAAATCCAAATAAGTAGCATAACGATTACCACCATATCGCATCAACATCGAATGATAGCTCACGGAACGGCTGCCATCCTTAATGAAAGTATACTTCAAATCCTCGTGTTGCACTGCTTCATCAAAGCTCCTCACTCTATCATTAAACATTTTAGAAAACTCTTCAACACGTTCCGGAATAAGCCCAGTAGTATTTAGCTGCGCCATACGAGGATTCTTCCCAAACAGTTCTTTGATGGAATAATAACATTCTGCAACAGAATTCAAGTTATGCAATACAGAGTTGAAATTTACTTTCTTTTCAAAATAATCCGGATAGGTTTCTTGCAGTTTCTTTACGTTTCTGACTACACGTGAGAAAGACGAATTTCCATGCTTATCTACCCGATAAGCAGATTGCACCTCATTCCCGTCCAAACTAATCAGAATACTAAAATTCTTTTCCACCAAATAGTCCATATACCGGTCCAGTAGCATAGCATTCGTGGTTGTATTGTAATTAAAAATCAAAGAAGGCAAATTCAAACTCTCAATATAGGCAATTGTTTCCTTCACCAGTTTCATATTCAGCAGAGGTTCTCCGCCATAAAATCCAATTGTAATCTCATTTTTATGAGAAACATTATAATCAGAACACCATAGTTTAGTCAAATAATCTACCAATAGTTTTACGTTTTCAAAAGACTGGTCACCTGTTTCTCGCCGGTCATAATTAGAATAAAATTCACCATAACCACAATACTTACATTCCAAATTACACCTATCAGTTACTTCAATCAATAATTGCCGCAACCCTGCAAGGTTTCGTTTTACCAATTCTTCACTATAATCTGTTTGAAATGTTACCTCTCTCTTTTCAAAAAAACAATGTTCTTTCAGAAATTTCAGTTTACGTTCGTAATAATTTGTTCTATCAACAAGTGATGCATCCATATGTTCCATTACAGTTGCCATTTCTTCCGGCACATAAAGAAAATAGCACAAAGCATCCGAATATACATATTGATGCTGATTCCCAGTAGTTATCAAAAAAGACTTATCCATCATTTACTATTTTAATGTAGCAATTACCAATATCGGATTACTCTCTTCCTCTACATTCTCCAAAGTATGGATGAATTTTGCTTTTAGAGATTCATCCTTTACGTCAGAAGTTCTCATCTCGTCTATATCTATCCAGTTGTCTTCACTGTTCGGAATAAGTACATCTATCCAATACTTTCCTTGTGAACGATAATCTACATGGAACGACCCTCCACACAAATCATTATCCAAGATAAAGTACTTAGCACCTTCCAGCCTACGAAGGGTGTGATTACCCAGCATTCGTTCCGTAATCTCGGATTTTCGCTCTTTTACTTTCACTTTTCCAGTCTGTTTGCCATAACAATAAGTATAAATGGTTTCCCCCTTACTGCACAGCAGATAGATATTATCCTTACTCGGATAATAAGAATATATGGAAAAATAATCGAAAGCGCTTCTTTCCCTAAACCAAACATGAGTCGCCCCATAATCACCTTTTTCTTCATGGGTTGAAATGATATATTGAGGTACCAACTCATTCGCAGGGCTGTCATAACGATAAATCGTATCGGTATCCGGATATTTCAAGGTCAACTGATTGCCATAGGTATCTATACTGGTAAAAGGTTCTAACCAATAGTTAACAAACTGCTGGAAATTAATTCCGTTCTTCATAATTTCCTCTTCACGCCCGATATGTGCCGGATTTTTGAATATCTTTTTTTTCTGGTAAGTACTATCAACCCATGCAAAAGACCATACCGAATCTTTTGGTGTCGGTTTATTGATAAATGCCAGATTTTGAGCTATAAAGAACTTGTTATCATACAATGCAAATTGGAAATACATTGTCATAAATACATCATCCGGAGATGTTTTTGCAGCTGTCCGCTTATAATTGCCTTCATAATCATAGACTTTAACTCCAACTATTGTCGTCTGGATATATACTTCTTTGGTGTTCTCGTCCACGAAGAAATCAGCCATTCTGATATATTCTTCCGGTCCTTGTCCAACTTTGCCTACCTTATTCAAGAACTTTCCGGAACGTGAAAATCGGAGGACATGATTGTCTTTATAATGTTTCACCCAGATGTCAGAATCAGTCACCTTCATTTTAGTAATTTCTCCTATTAGAGATTCGTCCGTCACCTCCAACGAAACAATCTCCACTTTCGCAGCAGCTTCGCTCAATGGTAGTAAAGCAACCTTAGACACATTGTCTGATGATAGATTAATAACTGGAGTACCCTCTTCATCTTGCAAAGTATTCTCCTTTTTATTGCCACTACATCCTAATAAGAATGAAGCAATAGCTATCAGTAAAAAACAATTTTTCATAAATACAATCATCAATATACCTCATTCTGAAAGTAGTAGAAAACACACATATCATGCACTTCCACTACTTCCAAAATAACGGTACAAATTACTTACTTCACAATTCAAACAGTTGCAAAATACAATTTTTATTCTCCTATAAACAAGGCAAGAATAAAAAACATCAAACTTGTATTATTTACTACTATTCCTACATGCTATGTGATCCATGAGTACCGCCAGTCCACGATGGAGAGTACAGACTACCTGCAACATTTGCATTAAAGTTGTCAACCGGTCCAGACGGTCCAGCGCAAGCACACAAACAACAGTTTTCTCCTCCCAAAAGGCGATTCAACTCCTTTTCACTGAGTTCAGCTTTATTAAGCTGATCCAATTTAATCTTACCTAACTTTTTCATTGTCATCAAAATTTTAATTAAACATTCAATTTATGTATAGCATAAAACTATCTCTATTATTTATCCACAAATATTATTTCACGATATTTCCAACGCAAAGTATTCTTTGGGAAATTACAATGTAACAAAAACTCCATTTCAGGTAAAGCATATAACTTAGCTAATACATTTTTTACCGACTCACATATACAAACTTTCTCCACACACAGTAACCATTCACCTAAATCTCGCCAAACATCAACTGGAAATAAAAACAATGGTTCAACATACCTCACTCTATACTCAAACTGACAGAAAAGCCGTTCAACACCTAATACTATTTGCTCCAACATCCAAGAAGTCCGAGAGCGAAACAAAGAATTCTCGTCATAGAAACGAAATAGAAAATAATCTCCTACCCACAATAAGAACTGAAATGTACCCATATAAGGCACTTTCATCTCTTGCCACAAAGCTATCAAGAATTCATCCACATCTGTAAGTTGTTCATCCACATCCATCTCTATCAAAGACTTTTGAGCTAAACATTCTATCAAACATCCCCATTTGGCAAGCCTAATCCCATTTTGTTCTGTAAACACTTTTTGTTGTATTTGCTCCAGCAAATTAAAGTTCTCTCCCTCCATTTGCTTTTTGCCTCCCACATAAGTATCACTCAAAAATCCGGAAAGGCAAAGTGTAAATTGTTTATCCAGCAATAAATCTAAATCCGGATATTGTATCTTATACTGATTCCAGACCAAAGAATTGTTAGGATAAAAGCACCACAAATCTTCTCCGAAAGGGAACTGTTTAGGATGGACTGACGGATTTTGATTCAAGAAAAGTAAAAAATGAGTATCGACCCTTTCCTGTATTTCAACCATATTCTCAATATCAAACGAAAAAGTGACTTTGATATGTTCTCCTTGTTGTTCAGAGAAATAAGCCACAAAATAATGAAACAAACTTTGGAACTCACGATAGAATGAGACAACCTCAGTCAAGAGGCTTCCCCACGCTTTTCGAGAATAAAAAACAGAAAAACAACACCACGCTTTTCCTCCCATCAACGTATAATTCTGTTTCATATTATGCCAAGAGTATTTTATTAGTATAATCAAAATTCCGATATACAATCCCTTGTCCGAACCCATTCGGATTTACCGTTTTACAATCATTATCCATTTTTTTCATCTTCAGATAGTTTATAGCCTCTGTTACACCCATGACAATTACCACTATCAGATTCGCATCTTTAACTTTATAATATTGATGATTAAAATCATACAAACAATTAGATTTGTTTCTAAGTATCATTTCCTCATCTTTAAAATTCAGTCGAATTCCGTTCTCCATCTCATCCCATATTCCTTCTTTCCATTCTCCTTTTATCACAAGTCGATATTTATCCCCTATACATTGTTTTAGCATGTCTGATTCATCCGGATGATTATAATTCATTGCAATATTGTTCTGTATCACTCCTATGCCAAAACGTTGTCCTTTATACAACATCAATACTCTCGTAGAGTAGGGATTTATATAATCCAGATAGACACTCTGCAACTTCTTCAACAAAAACTCTTGTGCTATCCGCTCTTCATCTGCATGCATCAAAACATTATAAAATTCCTTCTGATTAAAAATTTCCTGCACAAGCCCTCTACACAACAAACGATTGAAAAATTCAACATCTTCCAAACCATATCCTACAAACACTTCATTGTATCCTCTCGCCTCAACGAATTCCTTTCTTTCCAAGCAGACCCTTCCGAAAACATCACGATAACAAAGATTACTCGTATAAAATAGACGCTCTTTATTGTTAAATTCTTTTAACATAAACTCTGCAAACCCTCTACCTAAGTAATTATCTGCATCCAAATTGCATACTACTTCTCCTTCTGCCAATCTGAAAACCATATTCCTGCTATGGCTGCGTCGATAATAAGCTGGTTCAGTAGTCCTATAATAGACAAGAATACCCATCTCAATATATTTCATCATAGATTGAGCAATCCATTCTTCTAATCCATCTTGCGAATTATAATCCAGCACAACAAACTCGACCTCATCTACTAAGAAATTATCAAGAATATTCTTCTCCAAAGTTTCTTGTAAATGTTTAAGCCGATTCATACAAGTGATGCAAAATGAGATTTGTTTCATAGTGCTATATAGCCATTATTAATGAATAGTAAATCTACCGAATGCATAAGCTCCATCCAAACCTTTTATCTCAAGTAAAAAATCACCAACTAAGCCTTTCTGTAATTGTACTTTTCTCAATATTGGAGAGTCAATATTCTCAGTAGAAGAGTAAACAACATCCCCATTCTGAGAAATTACAATTTCAATCTCACCTATAGATTGATAGAACTCCAAGTCAATGGAGTGGTCATCATTCAAAAATGCTAAAAAAGGAGTCACTGGAGGAATAGAACGGTGACCATTCCCCGGACCATCCGGTAAATCAAAATCCTCATCCATGATGATTTCTACTCTTGAAGGAAAAGTTACTGACTTTCCATTCACTACATTTACCACAAAGAAGCAGTATAAACTTAACAAAATAAAAAATGATTTCATAGTATCTTTAGTTTTGAATGTAACAAAGATAGCCATTTAATCACTTCTTAGGGAAAGTACAAGTGGACAACACAAAAGAGAATAACAAACTATATATCAAGAAAATACTAAAAAAAAAGCTACTAAGTTAATGGACGAAAAGCAAGAAGTTCTTCTAATAAAGAGTTATAAATTCTTCCAATTTATCAGTAGTATCCAAATTTAAGCTCTCCCTCAATCTCCGTTTTTTCGTAAAAATAGAATTCATCTCGCAGTCAAAAGTAAACATCAACTCAGTGGTAGTGAAACCAACTTTAAGCAAAGCTATCAATATCAGGTTACCACTCGTTAATTTAAAATCTTTCTTTAACCGAGAAATCAAATTACCATATATCAAATCCATGTATTCAAGGAGCTGTTCTTTCTCTTGTTTGGTCATATTCTTCACAATCAGCTTTTCCTTCTTCAATTGATCCAAGAGATAAACACCATTTACACATACATTTTCACGTATTTTTTTATTCTCACTCTCCAACAGCAAAATCTTTTGATTCAATTTACCAACCTTCTCTCTATTTGTTTCCGCTGTTTCACCTGCTTTTTGTTTCAACACATCAAGTTCATAAACATATCGTTTAATCATGCACTCATTCTCCTTTATTACTTGCATATTTTTCCGGAACATCTCTTTGTATCTTTTTCTTAAAAGAAAATACAAAACAAGACATAATAGGATAATAAATAAAACGATTACCATCCCAAAATAAAACTGTATTTTCTTTTCGTGTTCAACTTGTTGCTTTTCTAAAAGAAGCTTTCCTTTTTCATATTTACGTTGCAAAGTCAAAATTTGAGATGCTTGTTTAGCATCCAGGTCAACGGACAACAACGAATCAGACTTCTCTTTGAAATAGAGAGCCATTGCATACTTTTTCTGCCTCTTTTCCAACAGATACAAATAGTGGTATGCCCCTGCCAGAGTACGAGGCCTTTCTGATTTCAAAGCTAAAGTAAAATATCTTTTTGCCTCATCCAACTTATTTTGATTTAAATAAATGTTCCCCAATGACATTGAACAGTGATGCATAGAATGCCTATCTTGTTCAGTCTCTACCGCAGTTTTCAACAAGATTATTGCATTTTCCAAATCTCCCTCATTTCTTTTTGCAATTCCTTTTACTTGTAACAAAGAAGGAGTTACTCGTTCAAAATCGATACATCCTTTCTTTTCTTCACACAAGGACAAAGCCCTATTGATGTAGTTATAAACACTGTCATATTGTTGTTCTACATAATAAATACGAGCAATATCCCGATAAGCATATATAACCCCTAAAGTATCGGCTGCCTTTTGAAAACAATATACCGAACTTTGATAATTATCAAGAGCATCTTTGTGTAGCTTTCTATCTGCATTCAAAATACCGATATACTCATATGCCAAGCCTTGTAGCTTATACTCTTCCGTTTTCTCCAATTTAGCCAAAGCATTCAAATAGGCTTGCATAGCCAGCGTATCATTCCCCTGCAAATCCATCACTTTGCCATAATAAAACAATGCCTTCCCCGCTTTCACGTTATCACCCCCATTCTTATAATAATCTACCGCCAACTTTATCAACGAATCCGACTGCATGCTATCCAGATAGTTCTTATCACGGGCTTGTGTCAACAGCAGCACATAGTCTGCCCGCTGCTTTCCACGAAGCTTCTCCGGATGAGGAATTTGCTCCAACAGCAGCAATGCACTGTCAGAATATACATCCATATACCTCTCTACCTTATCAAAAGCATTGAATACGTTCTTCTCTACGCAAGAACCTAACAGTACGCAAACGGACAAAAGTCCAAGATATAGCAGTTTTTTCATATGAACATGTTCTTTACCAGATTATCATTACGTATAACTCCTATGCCCACAGAATCCTTTTGGAGATAAATATTCACACCAGCCAACGGCAATCCTTTTTCCCCATCAGTCACAATGCCATTTGTCTACGCATTAGAAACAACTGCACAGCAGAATGTTATGAACAGTACTATACATCGCTTCATAATCCATGTATATATAATTAAACTTTGGATGAGAATAAGCTTTTTTACGGCCTCTCCCTTCAAAGATACAAAAAACCGCTTCAACAATGTACAAAAACAAGATAAATGTGGCAAACAAAACAAATAGCTCAGAGCTTGTTTCCCCTTACATAGGCTTCCTTTCCATTTTCTGTACGGAGTTATCAGCGCCTATCGGCCGTGATGCGCTCTGCCAACGGCCGTCAACCACTCGACTAACGACCGTCAACAAGGTGCTTCATAACCGTTGAACACCTATTATACTCATAGTTTCCCCATACTGTGCACCTATCTTATTCCTATTATGAGCCCAGCTGCAGTCTATCGGTAAACGGTCTTTTACGAAGTTAATACCGTGTTTACACGAAACGCTTATCGTGTAAACAAGATATTTGCAAAATGCTGCACATTCTATTAATACACTAACAAACAAGATATTAACTTACCTTCCGGCGTATTTCCGCTGTGGAAGCAAAAGTTGCTTCCACCTTTTTGAGTTGCTTCCACAGCACTTGTAATGCCGATGAATAAAGGGATGCAGGAAGTAGGTGGAAGTGTGGAAGCAGAAATGATAAAACTAAGCAGAGATAATTTTCCCTTAAAAGCAATAAAACTCCAGAATCTGCTGGAGCAAAGCATCCTGCTTTCCCGGACCTTTTTCCAACTCCACACTTTTCAGGTTATAGAGTTGTGCCAGCAAAGCTGACGACTGCTTCTCGCAAAGACGGGAATCATGTACCTGCTCCATCCAGCAGACGGTCTCTCCCCAAACATCTACCGAAAGATGTGACAAGACTTCTGTCGGGGCTCCCCCCTTCTCCACCTTACGGAAGATTTCGACCAAAGCACACAACAAGCTGGACATTATCTGTTTACAACGGGAATGGGAACGGGATTCCCGGTTTCTGAAACGTAGCAGGAAATAGTACCCCAGCCATAAATAAACGGTGGTGACTTCTGCATGGATTTTCTCTATCCTCTTCCAATGCGCAACCAAAGCAGCATCAATTTCTTCCAGAATCGCATCCGTATCATCTTCTATGTAGTATTTCTGCGCAAGACACTCTATCACGCACCCCCATTTCGCCATATCCACACACTCTTGCGTACGCCCCATCCATACATGGGCTTCCTCCAATATCCGGAATGCCTTTTCTCCACATTCTGGAGCATCATAAAACCGATACTGACGAAACAACAGAAGAGACTGACATAATAACTCATCCAAAGAGTACTCCGCACTTTCCATATTTAAAATTCAAGTATCCATTCAGGTAACAAAATCGAGCAAAAGTAATCATTTCCTAAGAAAATCACGCTGTTTCAGCACAAAAACCGGCAGGAAAAAGAAGATACCGATGACGGACATCACCAGTCCGCCAATGGTACCCGCCGCCAATGGAAACCAGAAAGCTTCCTTGTCCTCACCTATCATGAAAGGGATAAATCCCAGAATGGTAGAAACTACCGTGAGGAAAATAGGAACGACCTTCGCATTCCACGCCTTGACGTAGGCACGAAGAGCGGAAAGACGGGGGAAACGACGTCGGATGCTGTTGTACTCGTTCAGGATATAGATGCTGGCATTCACCGTGATGCCGCACAGCAGGACGAACGAGGCAAAACCGCCCTGGTCGAAGTTCAGCCGGAACCAATAGAAAGTAAGAAATACCCCGATATAAGAAACCGGAATCACAAAGATGATAGCAAGCGGCTGCTTCAGGGAGTTGAACAGAACGCTGGTCGTAAAGAAGATGATGGCTATCACCACCAGCAGAAGCAGGTATTGGCGGTTGTCCTTCTCGCCCCATGACCAACTGTTGCTGTCCGACTCGGCTGTATAACCCATCGGCAACAGTTTGTTGAACTCCTCCAGGACACGTTTCTGTATCTTGTTGCCCATCTCATTGGAGCCGATATATTCGTATTGCAGGCAGAGGCGGTACTGCTGGTTTTCTTTGGCAATCTCCTGCGGCATCTGTCCCTTTTCCACAGTAGTCAGTTCGGAAAGCTTGTAATGCTTGCCGTTTCCTACTCCATAGGGAAAGAACTGCATCGCCCAGATGTCATATTCGGCAGACTGGCGGGAAGAGAGCTTGATTTTCTCCGTTCCCTGCTCGGCCGCTACCGAGCCAATCTCCAGATTCTTGCCGAAGATGGGGCGCACCGCAGAGAAAAGCACTTGCGCGTCGATGCCCTCTTGCGCCATGCGCTCCTTGTTCAGGTTGAAGTAGAATTCCCGATAGTCATCCTTCCACCAGGAGAACTCCGAATTGATGAGCACTTCCTTGATACGCCGGTGCGTCAGCAGCTTGGCCTTCAGCTTCTCCGCCCACTCATAGAGTTCGTCGTAGTTGTAGCCGTACATCCTGATGCGGTAGGAGCCGGCACTCTCGCGGACGTCATTACTGAACCCCTGGTCCTGCAATCCGTAGATGCCCCAGCTGCCGCCTCCCAGTTCCAGTGCCTTGCTTATCATATTGGCTTTCAGTGTATAGGGAAAACCGCTGTTCCGGGCTTCCTTCTTGAAATAAATCTGCATACTGGCACGCCGGGGGCTGTAAATGGAAGTATGAAACTGCCTGATTTCCTTGAACCGGCTGAGGTAGGTCTCCATACGTTTCATCAAAGTGTTCATCTGCTCGAGGGTGCTGCCATTGGGAAGGTTGGCGTTGGCATAGAGCACCACCTCCTCATTACGGGTGAAGTAACTGCCTTCGTACACCTTCTGTATGAAAAGCCGCAAGCTGCCGCCCAGCGCCTTGTCCACAACGGGTTTCACCGACTCCTTATAGGTATCCGAACCGAATACCTTATTGTAAGCAGCTTTCCATTTTCCCCCTCCTTCCAGTTTGCCGGGCAACAGAAAAACGGGCAGACCGAAACCCAACAGTAACAGCAGGCATACAGCCCAGCGCCAACGGCACAGAAAACGGATGAGAGCAGAGTAGCAGCAGGAGAAATAAACGGGGAAACGTCTGAAAATCCGTCCCAACCTTGTTTTGAATGTTTGCGTCAGCCCCGGCAAGACAAGACGCCTCTTCTTCCCCGTAATCCGCCTCACCAGTCCTATCTTCTCAATCATCGACGGAACAAAGAACAACGCCACCATCAAGGAAACAGCCAGATTGATGATCACTACCGCTGCAAAGTCCTGCAGGTTGAGCCGTATCCTCTCGTCAAGGAAGAAAATGATAACAAGCGCACCCATCGTAGTGAGGGTTGCCGCCAACACCGACAGGAAGGCCTTGAGATTACGCCGGTGCAGAATGTGGTCGGTCATGACAATGGTACTGTCTATCACCAGATTCAGCGAGACAGTGATACCCGCCAGCGAATAAAGCTGCATCTCAAGTCCGAAGAGGTAGTAGAAGATAAGTGCCACCGCTATATTTACAGCCAGGCTGGTAACTATCAGAAAAAGATATTTCAACTTACGAGTAATGAGCCATACGAATACAAGCAGGATGAGTACCGTCAAGCCGGTACGGAAGTAAATCTTGTCCAGTTCTTCCCGTATGTACTCGGTCGCATCATAGCTGGTATGCACTTCATATCCGACAGGAAGTACCTGCCGAACAGCTTCCATCTCGTCCATCACGGCACGGTTCAGTTGCAACTGGTTGGCAGTTTCTTCCGCAGTAATGGATAGATAGACGGAATTCAGCCCATTGATGCGGTAATAGCTTTGCGGCTCCTCCTCCATACGAACAGCCGACACCAGTTCGTCCAAGCGGAGCAGTTTCCCGTCGGTAGCCGTCACGGTGATGGCAGCAGGATTAAAACCAAGGGAGTTGCTCTCCGGCACCAGTGCCAGGCGTATCCATTCCCGGCTACCGTTACCTGTATCCACATTGTGCGTACCCAAAAATTCCTTCCGGTAATGCCGCTGTACTGCCTCGCTGATGTCCGATAGGGTCACACCCAGCAAGCGCAACTGTTCACTGTCATATTCCAGTCTCCACTCCATGGGCGTGGCACCGCTGAGTTCCACCTTATAGATACCCGGAATATTTGCCAGCCGCGGCTTGATATGCTCCTCGGCATACTGCTGAATCAATATCGGAGTGGAAGGGGCATTCAGTGTGAAGGACATGAAAGGGCGTGAGGCGTTCTCGTCGGGCACTTTCATGTGAATGGTGGGATAGCTGACACCTTCGGGCAATTGGGGCCACGTCTGCCGGATGATGGTGGAAGCTTCGAAGCGGACTGCCTCGACATCGGCATGCTTGTCCAGCTCCACAGTAATGTTGCCGTAGCCGTTGCCCGAGGTGGAGTTCAGCCGCTTCACTCCGCGGATACGCGCCAGCATGGATTCCAGCTTGCTGGTCACTTCCATCTCCACCACCCGCGACGAAGTGCCAGGCATGCTGAAACCCACCGTGAAGCCGGGCAGGCTGCGTGACGGATTCAGCTTGACGGGAAGCAGCGGTATCAACGCCACCCCTACCAAAGCAAGGCAGACAAACGCCACTATGACGGTGAAGGAAGAAACTCGTTTCATCAGTTATTATAATCAAATTTTTCCGACAGCGAAAATCCGCTGGCAAAGTCGTGCAACGTCAGTTTCCGTATCTTGTAATAATTCAGCCAGTAGTCCTGCAAGGCGGAGATGTAATTGCGTTGCGCTTCCTGCTGGCGGTTCAGCGAGAGGGTCAGGCTGTTGATGTCTGCCTTGCCGATAATGAAGCGCTGGCGGGTTTCGTTATACGCCAGGATGGCAAGGTCGAGGGCCTCTTCGGCACTGGCGACGAGGGCTTGCTGGACGTTGAAGTCACTGACGGTCATGATAACCTCCTCCTCAATGCTGATTTCACTCTGCCGGGCAGAAGTCTTCACCACGTTCAGATTGTTCCTCGCCATGTTGTATTTGCCTTTCCTCACGCCCCAATCCACCAGTGGAATGGAGACACTGACCGACACCATCTCCTGCTGCATGGGATGCCTGTATGCTTCACCGAATTTCTCTGCCACCTGGTTGAAGCCGACGCTGGCGTTGATGCTGGCGTTGAAGCGCGATTCCTTCTTCGTCTTGTCTACTGTCTGCTCGGCTTCCAGCACTTCCTGACGAAGCCCCAGAAATTCCGGATTGTTGGCTTGAGCGGCCAGCAAAGCCTCATCAACCGGTATGGTCAGCGCCCTCGGACGTCCCGGAAGCGACACCCTGATATCCGTGTTCTTCTCCATATTCAGGAAAGATGCCAACGAAAACATGGCGCGCTTCAAGGCACTGGCGGCATTCTGCAAAGTATTGCGGGCGTTCACCACGTCGAGTTTCAGCGTCAGCAGGTCGGCACGGCTGATGGCGGCTATTTTCAAGCGCTGCATGCCGATGCGGTAGAGGGTATCGGTGGAGACGGCATTGTCCTTGGCCAAGTCATATTCCGCCTGTGCCATGGCAAGCGCAAAGAAATAGGTAGTGGCCTGCTCGGATACTCGCTCTGCATTGTAAATATACTCCTTCTTCACCTTTTCGTACTTCAGCGGCTCAATCCTGCGTTCCCAACGGAAAGGATTGTAACCGACCAGACTCTGCGAGTAGCCCAAACGAACCGGAACACTGGTGAACTGGGTATACTTGTTTCCACCGAAGCTCCGCATATAGCCCAGCTCCGTATCCAGATAGAACGTACCGCCCGTCAAGTCGAAATTCTGTCTGACGGCAAGATTGCCGTATGCATAGAAGGATTGCTGGCTGCGATAGATGTCAAGGTCCTGTTCGGAGTCGTAACGCTTGGTGATATCGCGGTTGTACTGTGCCGGAGTCATGTTCAGCGTCAGGCTGGGAAGGCGGTTTGCCTTATAGGTGCGGTATTCCCAATAACCGGCCAGATACATGTTCTTGGTGCGGAAGGCTTCCAGCGAACTGTCATTCGCCAGGGCAATGGTCTGCTGCAAATCGAGCGTTATCCGCTGTTGGGCAAAAGCGGAAAGGGCTCCCAGACTGAACAAAAGTATAAGACTTAATTTCTTCATGCTCTTTCTTTTCTATAAATAAACCAATATATCAACGGGATGATGAACAGACTGACCAGTGTCCCCACGAACATCGCCCCAATCATCGCTATGGAAAGCGGCTTCTGCAGCTCCGAGCCCATGTCGAACGAGAACAGCAGCGGAACCATAGCGAAAATGGTGGTGAGCGATGTCATGATGATGGGCCGGAGCCTTCTGCGCCCCGCCTCGTGGATGGCCTCGAGCAACGGCATACCAGCCCTCCGTAATTCATTAATGGCATCCAGCTTCAGGATGGAGTCGTTGATGATGATACCGCACGTCACAATCAGTCCGATGGCGGACATCAGGTTCAGGGTATGCCCGCATATCCACAACAGAAGCAGGGCAAACGCCACATCTATCGGAATTTCCAGCAGCACGATGAGCGGCTGCACGAAGCTTTCGAACTGGGCGGCAAGAATGAAATACATCAGCAGGACAGAGATGAAAAGAATCACCACCAACTCGTCCAGCATCTGGCGGTTGGAGAAGAAACTGCCGGAGAAGGCCGTATCCCAGTCACCCGTGGCATCTGCCTCCCGCTTCACCTTTTCCATCAACTCCGGAGCATCGTCCACTTCATAGAAACGGAACGGTATATATTCACCGTTGCGTCCTGCCGTAATCGTTTTCAAGTCCTCAGCCGGACGCACCTTTACCAGCTCCCGAAGCGGAATATACTCCACTTCGCCCTTACTGTCCGGACGGGTCTGTATCAATGTCTGCTGCAGCACCTCATTCACTGTCCGCTCCTCGCCCACAATGCTGATAGGCAGGTATTGCTGGTAGGAATGGAGCATAGCTACGCTGTTCTCCTTGAACGCTGTCCGCAGCGTACGGTAAAGCTCGTCATACGAAACGTCATAGAGCAACAGCTTTTCCTGCAGGATGCTTATGTCAAGCTGGTTCTCGAAAGCGATACCTACGGGCGCTGTCCCCGTAAGCTCCGCAAACTGTTGTTCCAGTCCGCGCAATTCTTCCGCCGCCGGCGCCTTCTCCTTATTGCGGGCATAAAGTCCCGCCACCACATCGGCCTCCCCGGTCACGAAAAGCTTCTCGAACACGGTTTCGGGTGGAGAAAAGGAGACTGTCGCCAACGGATATTCCCGTGTCAACCACTCGCCCGCCTGCTTCTGCAAGGGAGCAATCCCGTCAGGCGAGGAAGTCTTGAAATACAATTCTGCCTCCGAAGAAGAGAGAGCCTGCTCACGGTTCAGCAGATAGTCCTGCTGGCCTATGGCAGCCGTCTGTTCCACAGTCTTGTCCAACAACTGTCCGAACAGCACATTCACACGATGCCGGTTCTCGTCCACATGTATATTTTCGTTCCATTCCACATGGACTATCAGTTCATTCTGGTCTATCTGCGGCATACGCTCCTTGGCTATGGAATAGAACAGAAAGACACAAAGAGGAATAGAAACCACACAGAATATGATACTTACCGTCTTGTGGGAAAATACCCAGTCGATGCCCGCATCATAAAAACGGTCCAGCGTATGTTCCTTCAACGGATTGTTGATGCGGATGCGGGAGAACCACGACCTGCCGCGCAACCCCGTCCGGTAGACCAGCATATAGAGGACCGGCAGCAGCATGATACCCGTGAAGTAGGAAACCAGCAGCCCCACCGTAACAGAGAATGCCTGGTCGTAGAACAACGCCCCTGCAATGCCGCTCATGAATATCAGCGGCACAAATACGGCAATAGTGGTCAGCGACGAACTCAGCATGGGCGTAATCACCTCACTCGTTCCCGTCACGCAAGCCCGCCGCAACGAATAGCCCCGTTCGCGATACTGCGAAATGTTCTCCGTCACAATGATACTACTGTCAATCATCATACCCAACGCCAGGATTAATCCCGACAAAGAAATGATATTGAGTGACATCTTGAACAAGTAGAAGAACAGGAAGCAGATGACAATAGATACCACCATACTCAACCCGATGATGAACGGTGACTTGATGTCACCCAAGAAGAGTACCGCCACAATGCAGATGAACAGGAAACCCAACGACAAATTTTGCTGAAGATTGGAGATGGTATAGTCCAGCAACTCCGTCTGGTTACGGCTGATGCTAAAATCAATGTCGGGATATACTTTCTTGAAGTAGTCCATCGTGCTGTTGATGGCAAGCTTCATGTCTTCCATATTCTCGTCCACCTGCTTGATGACGGCAAGGGTAACGGCACGCTTGCCATTGCTCATGGAGACACCTTTCTCCTTGGCAGGAACAATCTCTACCCGGCAGAAGTCTCCCAAGCAGATGATACGTCCTTCCTTTCGCAGCAGGATGCCCTTCACGTCCTCCTCTGTCCGCAGCAGGGTGGAGAACTTAATGTTGTATTCGTAGTAGCCGTCGCGCACGGTCATGCTGCCCGGCTCCACGTTGTTTTGCGCCAGCACGTTTTCTATGTCTTCAATGGAGAGCCCCAACACAGCAAGCTTATCCGGGTCGGGCACAATCTGTAACTGGCGTTCGACCAAACCCGTGACATCCACCATTGCCACTTCCGCCAACTGCTCGATGCGACGCTTTATGACATTTTCGGCAAACTCGCACAAATCAAGAAACGCGCGTTCGTCCACCTTGCCGTATGCACTGTCGTTTTTTAGGGTCAGATTGAGGTAGAAGACAGGAATGTCCGTCGCACTTGCCTTTATCACCTTCGGGCGTTCGGCATCCTTGGGCAGATAGTTCATGGCGGCGTCAATCTTCTCGTTCACTTCTATGAAGGCAAGGTCGGTATTCGTACCGAAGTCGAAGCCCAGGCGGATGATGCCTGCACCATCGCGCGTCTCGCTGTCCATGTCCTTCAGTTTCGCCACCTGGATGAGCTGCTGCCGCAGAGGTTTCACCACCGTATTCTCTAATTCACGCGCCGAGGTATTCTGCGCCGACACCTGCACTGTAATTTCCGGGATGGCAATATCGGGCAGCAAGGATACCGGCAAGGTGAAGTAAGTCACCAGCCCGACAATGAAGCATGCTGTAAATGCCATCAGTACGGCAATAGGCCGCTGTATCAAAAACTTTATCAATTTTCAATTATGAATTTAAATTGTGAATTATGAATTTTCAACTTTCAATTTTCATCTTTCAATTTTCCACCACCTTCACCGGCGCCTCATGTGCCAAATTCACATTTCCCGTCACGATGACCGTATCGCCTTCTTTCAGGGCATCGTCGGCCATGCTGTAGCTTTCCGCATTCTCCAGTCCGGTCTGCACATAGTTCCACTGCGCCTTTCCGTCTTTCAGGGTAAAGACGACTTGCTTACCCGAACGCAGTACGACGGCACTTTTGGGTATCACGAGCTGACTGTCCAGAGAACGGTGTACATTTACCCTCACATTCATGCCGCTAAACAGACGTCCCCTGCCATTGACGGATGCCTTTACTTTCACCATTCCCTTATCATCTACCAGAGGATTGATTTGGGTGATGCGGCCCTCTTGTTTGGAAGCGGCATCCGAGTAAGGGGTGACAATCACCTTGTCGCCACTCTTTATCAGGGGGAGTTCACTTTCCAGTACCGTAAAGTCCACTTCCATGCTCTGAGTGCCAATGATGGAGCAGAAAGATTCCGAAGTGCTTGCCTCGTTAAAGGGCTTGGAAAAGAGGTTCGCCACCACGCCGTCGAAGGGGGCAACCAGCGTAGCATGCTCTTCTTCATAGGCGGCGAGTTCGTACTGGGAGAGACTTTGGTCGTAACCGCTCTTTACTCGTGCCAGCTTCATGATGTCGGCAGGAATTTTGGAAGTATCACCCACCGGATAGCCTTGCCCTATCAATACGTCCTGCAGCTCAAGTTCCGCTTTGTCCAGAGCATCCTTGGCTTGCGCGGTCTTGTTCTTCAGACGGAACTTATCCAGTTCGGCAAGTTTCTGCCCTTTGCGCACCGGGTCACCGTTCTTCACGTAGATGTGTGCCACTACACCGGTGGTCTCAAAACGCAAATCCGCCATGGCACCGGCGGTTACTTTTCCGTTGCTCACCAGTTCATGTTCAAAGGTCGCCCGCTTCAGGACTTTCACGGTCACTTCATTGCTTTCACTTGGCAGGACGGTTGCCACCCCTTCCTCGGACTCTTTTCCCTTTCCGGCATCGGAGCAGGCGGCAAGCAGTGCAACGGCCATGCATAGCAGGTATCGATAGTTCTGTGTCTTCATATTCATACTCAATTATAAATTGATAAAATTAATCGTTTCAAAAAAACGAACCGATATTTGCATGTGGACACTTTTTTCATAGCACTTTAGCAATTAGTTCGCTCATTATTAACACTTTCCGTTTTTATTCATCTTTTTTGATATGGACAAAAATAAGCTGAATCTTTTTTATTTCCTCCCTCATCTGTCGTATTGCCGTAGAATGCACTTTCGGCTCTTTCGTCAATACCATCCGCTTCATTTTTTCAAACTTGTCCGGTTGTCTGAATCCTGGTTCCGCATAAAGCTTCGCAAGCAGATAATAGGGATAAATACGCCCCGGCAACCGATGGGTGGAACGGATAAACCAGTCTTCCGCTGATAAGCAGTCACCCATCTGCTGATAATTCTTGCCTATCACATTCAGTATCATCGGATCACAGCTGCGCTGCAAAGCTTCTTTCAAAATACGGTTGGATTTACCGAACTGCTGCTGCTTGTGCAATCCATGCCCATATTCGAACAAGAAAGATGCCCGGTCTCTCAACAGAGGATAAAGGCGCCCGTACTCTTTCTCTGCCGATTGATACGCACCTGCACTATACAACACACGCGCATTCATCCACTCCCGACAGGCCTGCTCCACTTGCAAGTCATTCTTCAGGCGAAAACCGCCAATGATGCCTACTGATACAGCCAGCCCCAACCATTGCCAACGGTCGGCACCGGACAAGCACGCCACAAGCAATCCTCCAAATGTAACGATAAATACCGGAAGTTGTAGCGGATAGGAGGAAAAAGAGAATATCATCAAAGAAAGAATAGCCCCACAGATACCATAACGTCCTTTACGGACTCCCCTATACAAACACAGCACGACCACAACCAATAGACATACCGCCAAAGGAATGCCCAGTTCGACCGCAGCCTGCAGATATTCATTGAATGCATATTCCGGACTTCCCGCCACACGTTCCTCCCACGGTTCATAATCACCTGCTGCAAAATAAGTTTCCTGCGCATTTCCGTAGGCTGCTGCGAAATTATGAATCCCATATCCGGTCAACGGCTTTTCTGCAATGGCACGACAAGTTATCTTCCACATGAAAAGACGGCCACGTGCAGAATCGGGTTTCAAGACAAACAGTAAATAGCCTGCCAATAGCAAGACACAGAATCCACCGACCACTACCATCACCACACGCTGCCTTTGCTGCTGCCATAATAATCTGAACTTATCCGTCCAATCCATATGCCAAGCATATACACACAGACAGGAAACTCCTGCCGCCAACCATGCCGAACGGCTCATTCCTGCCGGAAGCACACAAAGGATAAGCAGCATCACACCACCAGCGACCATAGTTCCAGCCTTATCCATCACCTTTTCCCATCTTCTTCCATCATTCCGGTCAGAGCAGAGAATCTCCCCCCTCTTGGTCAGCCATTGATACAGACAGACCGGAAGTATCATGGCCAAATAGCCGGAATAAGGCCCCGGATTGAAGAAAGAACCTGTCAATACATACAAGGAATGGTTGGACACAGCATAACCATAAAGCTGCCTCAATCCCCAAACAGCCTCAATGCCCCCCAGCATTACCAATACCCACGAAACCGGTATAAAAAGAAAATACCTTTTTTCCATCATCAATCCAGCCATCAACAGACATCCTGCAACTACCAATGCACTTTTATCGAAATAGAGCCATTGCCCTATAACATCAGCTACAGGAAGTCCGGAAGAAACGTTACATGCCAAAGACAATAAAACTATACAAGCAATGTAGACCAAACTTCCAGTCAATAGATTACGTACATTATTCATTCTATCTATCAAATATTCAATAGTATTCTATAATTCACCAAAAGATTTGTTTCCCGTCTTTATATTCAAAAATCCGTTCATCTTTACCGGCTGTGTGATTCTTCAGATAAAATAAAGCACCTTGAAACCCTGAATAGACAATAGAATCTGACACAGCCATTTGCCGCCCGACAGAATTCCATTTTCCTCCACCCCAATAAAACAATTCATACAAATTACCTTTATAAATAAAATTCACCTCATTACGAGGAGTATACACCACCTTCTCCACACGATGGGGACTTCCAAAGTCCATCCCGGTCCATCCTCCATCCGGATGTATATAATCAAATGAAGTATCCGGATTACCGTCAAATGCGTTCAAATATTCATGTGTATTGTCTTCAAAACTTCCCGGAGTACCTATGATTTCCCCATATAGAGGTATGGTATCTTCCGTATTCTCATAAAAAGCCAGTTCCGAGATATTACAGAAACATCCGTCAGCACCCTTATAGCGCATATACCGATACGGTTTATCAGACTTCAACCGGGCCACAGTATATAGCCGATACGGAGCCTCCTTTATCAAAAGTAGAGTATCCTTCCACCCAAAGTCTGCCCGGTCGCTTCCTTCCACTACTCCCCCAATCATCCGGTCATTGAAAAGAACACTCAAAGTAAGATGGCACTTCCTATACAAGACCAATTCCTGCTTTTCAGCTTCCGGAACAATGAACCGTATCTTTCCGGTTTCACGCTCCAGAAGAAAAGGAGAAGATACTGCAGCGTATTCCTTTCCGTTCCAGGCAGCCAGCGTAAAGACCGCCCCGCCTCCCACATCCTCAAAACGAGCCTCCCCCTTCTTAAAGAAAGTATATCCTATAGGTTGCCATTGTAGTCTGTTGGCAAGGCACAAATACACCATATCCCCCTCACGAAACTGTCCGGAAAGCAAAGAATCCGGAAGAGCTACAGTCCAATTCCTGTTACCGGTATAAAGTGCAGTGACATCGCGGAAGAACGGACGTCGGAATGCCGGGTAAACATCGGAATATTTCCCCAGTTTCCGTACCGCCTCCTTATCAATACTATAGGTTGCCCGGTACATTTTTCCCCTCGAAATGCTATATTCTTCCGCTTTGCTCCATACTTCTTCATAAGGAAGATTTGCAATGTATGTCTTTCCTTCCTTATCCAAAACAAAATTCCAGAAATGAGAGGCATTGTTGTCTCCCAATACCATCACCCTATCTACTCCGCACGGAATGCCCAATGCCCGCAACACATATATCATGGCATCCGTAAACTCTCGGCAACTGCCCGTATGCCATTTCAGTACATCCGGTCCCAAATGAGGCCCCACCGGAAAAAGAGCCGTATTCCGGTAGTTCGCTTTCCGCAACGTATCCATCAACAACTGGGCGGCAACCTTAGGATTATCAGCCTCATCTGTCTTCCTGAATTCATCCAAAATCGGGCTATAGCACTCATAAATTTCTTTGCGCCAGAGAGAAAGCGGCTCATCCCCTATTCTATAAGGCAATATATATTCGCAGAAAGTATCAAAATCAACATGCTTTCCCCAAGGTTGCTCCCGCCAGACTTTGAATGCCCATTCTATATGATTGACCAAAAAAGCGGAATCCACCGTCATAATGTCCCTCTTATAAGTCAATTGATTTATAGAAAATTCTCCATCTGCTCTTTTCAAGGAATCAATCAACTCTTGCACATGCCTGGAATAAGGAAATGAAACGTATTCACTGAAATACTTCCTGTAATTCTCCAAGGCCTTTCCCTCGTAAGCACCATGAAAAGGCATATTCTCTATCAGAAAACAAGCAGCACGATATTTGTCACCGTCCTCTTCCTTGTAACGGTCCAGTACCTTTTGCAACTCCGCACGGTTATCACCGGCAAGATTCAAAGCTGTGTCCAACCACTGATTTTCCGAAGAACAAGCCATAAACAGACCTGCTGTAAACCATACCCATACACACCAATGTTTCATATCACTATTCCATTTTTTTCTATTCCAATCTGAAAGACAATCCAATCAATCCTTACAATCCGATACAAATACCTGCTTACCATCTTCCATATGAAATATCAGTTCTTCTTCTCCACGGGTACTGTCATGCAAATAGAGCAAAGCTCCCGATGGTATCCCGTCATATGGCAGAAAAGGTTTTTCTGCCATTTTCTTCCCCAATGAGTTCCAACAGCCCTCTCCCCAATAGAAGAGTTCATAACAATCCCCTATCCTGACAAAGTTATCATCGTTACGGGGCATATACATAAAATTGTCTATAGTAACAACCTTTCCAAAATCCACCGTTACACTTGCACCGGGTTTTGATGAAATGAAATACGACAACGGTTCATTATCATAGACCTGATAGGCAAAAGTATTTGCTGTGGCTGGAGCATCTCCCCAACTGTCTATAGGGACAATCTCTTCCTCTCCTTTATAAAAATGCATTTCGGCAACTTCCGCATATCCCTCTGCCGAAGAACAAAAACGGGCATAGCGACCCCTTACCGGTTTCTCAAGAATAACGTGATTATAATTGATACCGGGCGTATCTTTCACAGTACACAACAACTCCGCATTTTTAAAATCCTTATCACAAGCCGCCTCAAAATGCCCGTCTTTTATCCCTCCCATATAGTTCCTGATACGTTCCGAAAGAGGGTATTTCCGATACAATTCAGCAGAATAGCACTTGGAGGTATCTGCAACATAAGGATGTATATCCTTGCCATCAAAATAAAAAGGATTTCCAATAGGGCGATACTGCCCGTTTGCGAATGCCAACAATATATAAACCTGCCTCGAAGCCAAATTCCTGAAAAGCGCTTTTCCACTTTCTACCTTAGTAAAATCTATTCCCCGCCACCCATAAGCACTGAACAACCCCACATAAACATAATTCCCGTCCATCCCTTCTACCGGCAGTTCCAGATTCGAATCAAAATAATTATCCGACACTTTTCTTGCAAACACATCCTTAAAAGCAGCCGGTACGGACCGGTTCCGCATAAAATCACCATCCATGTCCCATTGCCTGCCAAAACACCGGCGGTAAACCACGCTCGGGCGCCGACTGTCAATATAGAAACTTCCCCGTTCCGGCTTCCGGGAAGGGAAAGTAAAAGGAAGGCAGACACCCGTTACATCCCTCACCACATTCCACACATGCCCTTTCCGTGTTTCCGCATTGAAAGTATAGAAATCATAGGCTACCGGGACGCCGATGGCCCGCATCACATAAATCATAAAATCACAAGCATCCTGACACTTGCCGATACGATTATGCAGCAGGTACTCTCCTCCCAAATGCGGATAGTTAAAGACCCACGTAAACCGGTAAGGGTCTTCCTTCTGCAAATACTCCCAAACTACGCTAATCGCCTCCACTACATCGATACCCGTATAAACCTCGTCCAGCAAAAAGGAATAACGGTCATGGTATATCTGCCGCCAGTTGTCCGGAGTCTCATTTCCGATACGATAGGGAAGCAGCCATTCACAGAAATCTGCAAAAGAAAGGGAAGCATTCCACGGACGCTTTTTCCAACCATCAAAAGCCAAATCAATGTTATTTATCAAGAATTCAGCCCTTATATTCAGTACATCCGGTTTTCTCTGCAATCCGGAAGGGGTATAATAATCCCAATCCGGTACGGCAGTATCCTTCAGCATCACCCCATAAGCATCTGCCGAAGCCAGCACTGTTTTCAAAGAATCCAGTTCTTCACCTTCAAGGGCATAGTGATAAGGCATATTTTCTATCAAGAAACAAGCGGCTTTATATTTTTCAGGCTCATCTTTATAATGTTCCAGTACCTTTTCCAGTTCGCCTTTGTTGGTTGCAGCACACTCCAGTGCGTACTCCAATCTGCCGGAAGCATTGCAAGCCTCCAATATCCCGGCAATCAATAATATCCAGAGCAATTTAAACAGAACTTTCATCTTAGTCTATTCTTTTAAAGATACGTTTCCATCTCATTTTTCCAGTATTCGGGCTGACGGACTTCCATACCAGCCATGCCCTTCCCACTATAAATGGTTCCGGCAGTAATCCCCAGTAGCGGGAATCTTTTGAATTCACCATCTTGTCACCCGAAACAAAATAATAGTTCTCACAGAAGCGGTAATTGTGTATCACACTGTCCCCCAGCAGAACCGAATCTCCATGCAATGTCAGTTTCTTTTTCTGTTCCCACTCTATCACGTTCCGATACAGCAACCGTGTTTCCGGATTCATTCCTACCACGCTGCCTTTGGCCGGTATATAAAGAGGCCCAAACTCGCTGATAGTCCACCCATTACAGCCACCATCGGGAAAGCTCTTAAGAACAAGGCCCCGTTCCTCCGTCATGCCCGAAGATATCAATTTACCTAATTCCTCCTGCGCCTGCACATTTCCTGCGATACCATCAAATCCGGACACACGATAATGTGTATTCCTTATCTCCAACGTATCACCCGGCACGGCGATACAGCGCTTCACGTAATACAACATCACGTCCAGCGCAATGCTGTCCCACCTGCCCGGATAAGGAAAATTGAACACTAGTACATCATTCCGCTGAAAATTTCTCCATCCGGACATACGTTGTATCTTCACCTCCTTTTTCTCCACGGCATCAAGCACATTGAATAGGCGTGCTCCACCCGAACATTTATCCACCAGAATACAATCACCCGCCAGCAACGATGGTTCCATCGAGTCCGACGGTATCTTGAAGGAGGTCACCACAAACACCTGCAATACTATCAGTATCACAACAAGCAGGCACAGACAGAATAATACATTCGTTATTCCATTCAACCATTTTTTCAATTGCAGCCGCTCCTTCATCCCATCAATCAGTTATTTTGCATCCCCGCTAATCTTCAATACCAACGGAGAAGTTTCTGCATTGCAATATACCGTTATCGTCTTGTCAAAGTGCTCCGGATGTTCAGCTTTATAAACCACTTCCAAATCTATTTCCTTACCCGGTAATGCCGGTTCCTTTGAATAAGCTACGGTAGTACAACCACAAGAAGTAGCAACATCTTGTATAACCAATGGGTTATCTCCGATATTCTTCAATATAAAAGTTGCTTTTTGTTCCTCCTGCCAATCAAAGTTACCTAAACGCAAAAATGAGACATCTATATGGACTTTAGTCTGGGTAATGCCTTTTCCAGCAGTTGATACAATATCATTCCCACGAATAATTTTCAGATACAATTCTTTTATTTTAGGATTAAGAATTGGATTCCCCATCGCTAACACTTTATTATCCTTATCCAGCAAAAAAGTTTGGAAAGCCATATCAGATGGAAAATGATTTAAGCGATTAAGTTTATCATTTTCATCTATACAAACTGGATAGTCAAAGCCATTCTTTTTTAAAGCATACAATAATTCTATTTCACTTTTTGAATGTAAAAACAGTAATACAGAAACCTTTCCTGGATAAGTTGAATCCAACCGATGTATAAACTCCCTCCACATAGGCAGTTGCAATTTACAACTGAAACATCCAGCCGAATCCACATAGCTAAGAATTGTATATTGCAAATGAGCCGGATATTGAACAGTATCCTTTCCATATAATGTAAAATATAGATTATTTGGGAAAATAATTTCTTTTTTTTCCCACTCTTTTACTAAATGTGTCATATCATCATTTTTTCTTCTCGTACAAGCAAAAAAGAACAATACAATAATCGACAATATTATAAATAAATACCCATCCTTCATCACCAAATTATTTCATTAACCACATTTTCTCAAATTCATATTCTATCACTTCAAAAAGAGCAAAATTACACATCTACAGAAAAGCCGAAAACGGCATATTCCAAATCATTATTTAATCCTAAACACAATACCATGTTTCTCTTTTTATCATACGTTATACTTTTTATCGGCCTATCCAGCTCAACAATAAAACGGGGAGTACCATTCCAATCAAATAACAGAACTTTCTTTGAGAAGAAAACCTGTGCTCTATTTTGTGCGGCTTGTTCCAAATTTCTCTCATTATAAAGAGCATATATATAATTATCGTCCGAGGTAACCGATGAGACACTCAGCTTTGTCTGAAAGCCCAATGATCCATCGCTACTATTAAACACAGGAAGAGTGCAAATATGTGATTTTACAAGAGCAACATTGTTTAAGTCGCTGTAATCATATATCTCCATAACATCACCGTAGACGGAAAACCAAGCAATCCGTTTTTTCTCACTCGAAATAGTACAAGGGCCCTGCAATGTTTGGGAAACAATCTCCGGAGAGATATTAGGAATCACGATGTTTTCACCAATTTTTCTATATTGTCCGTTTGCTTTCATCAGAAAACGTTTTTCATCGCCCACCAATAAGAAGAAAGCCAATTCATTATCATAGGCAACTTCACAGAATCGAGTATCGATACTGATAGAATCTTTCCTTACTTTCTTTATTTTATTATTAAACGATAATAGAAAAACAGACTGAGTTGCTAAATCCGAAGCATACACTTCTCCTGCACTCTTGCCAACACCTATAGTCTGAACACTTATGGCTTCATCTCGTCCCTGCCCTTTATTCAATCCATGAGAAAATATTTTCTTTTCGCAATCATAAAAAGTCAGCAGTTGAGGTAACGCCGGTTCTAAAAACACAAGATAATCACCATCCGACAATATAGCTTCTGGCATGCTTAATGAATCAGTTGGAACGTAGTCTTGAACCACCATTTCTTTACTTATGCTATTTGAAAACAAGTCCAAGAATGTTTGAGGCTTATTTTCACAAGAGCACATTACAATCAATAATAAAAGAAATTTTATTTTCATAATATTTTCACTTAACGTAAAACAATCAACATCAAAATAATCACTAATAAAAACGCTGCATTCAAAGCATTAAATACATCTGCAATGATTTTTAAAATAAGGAATCAAAGCATTTATTAAGTACGTCCTAATTACATGACAATGATTCCTTACCTATCTCATAAGTATATCTAATCTATATTCAAGAATGTCATAGATGACTACAACGAAAATCAACAATACAAATTAGATAACACTAATTCATCATACCTCAAATCATCTTGAAGCACACACATATGGGGCTTTAATATCCCCCTTACAAGTGCCCCAAAGTGCCAAACAACATTCTATAGTTGTTTCACCACTACCTGCCAATGCTTCCACATTAGCCAATGTCAAATCAGATAATACTTCAGATTTCTGATTTGCATAAACTCCATATCCTGCAATCGCTGCAAATGCTGCAACAAAAGCTATCTTAATCATTTTCTTCATACTACTCTTCAGTTTTATTAGTATAAGATTATTCTTTTTTTATCATTTACCACAAGCATAATGCTTGCGTACCAGAATCAAGATATAAAAATCTTGGAGAACTCTTTTCTTGCCATACCTATCGAAATGGCAGAAAACACACTCTGTTTTCAATTCAAATTACTATCTTTGCCTCGACCTCCTTTCTTGGTGGGTTATGGAACGGACGGTACGAGATGCACCAACCAAACGTGAACCGTCCGTTCCTCTCCATCCATATTATAGTTTACTTTATTTCATACTATACTCTATTATCGGATCATCTTTATTCACATCCGTTGCCAAGATTATTCCTTTTTGTTCATCTACCGATATGCCATAAACATAATGATCTAACACATACCTGCAGAGAGGTTCGCCGGTCAGACTAAAAACATAGATATACCGTCCTCCATCCGGCAAATAGACACCTTGCTGTACATTTTGCGCAATTTCCTTAAAAGAGCGCCCATGAAAAACCGCATAGATAGCACTGTCTGTCACTTGGACATCGCTAAATCCCATGATACCCGTAGGAATACCATAACCCTGGGAAATCTTAAACTCCGGTTCACCGTGCGGACCGATGCGTACCACATGCGTACTATCTTTCAAATTAAAGACTTCAAGTACTTCGCCCAACTGGGTAACTGCTGCCAGCACTCCATTTCGGGGATTATAGTCGATGAAGCTACGCCATGCCTGAGCCAATGCAGGACGGGCATTCTGTAAAGCCTCCACGTTGGCTGACGGTATTTGACCGGTTCTGCGCAATAATTTCCCTTGATAGTTTACCCAGCAAAAGCGGCTGCTGCCAGATTCGTCCGGAACAATGAAGGTAAAGTCGTCAACCATCACAAAGTCTAAAACGCGAAGCATGTCAGCATCCATATTTATCACTTTCTGAGGAACGATTGAGCAACCCGACGAAGTAAAATCATACTTGGTCAATACGGACTTACCAGCATCAAGTCCCCACAGAGATTGACCATGCCATCGGATATTTTCAGCAGAAAGCATCTCTTCGGGAGCCTCGCCCCGCTTGCCGAACGAAGCCAAATAGCGGAAACCCGGATAGTGGAAAACATGGCAAAAGTAGTCCGTGCCATGCAAATCCATTACCACAGCCTTATCACCCTGCACCCGAACGCGGAACGGATAACGGAACAAAGCGGTGTCCAATGGCTGCACCCTCGCCTTCAGCTCGATTGTTTGCGGAAAATCCATGTAAGCGACAGAAGTTGCTACTTTTTTCTGCGTACAAGAGGAAAAGGATAGTGCGGATAGGCTAATGAGGCAGGCTATAATAAATTTGCACATGAGCTACTCCTTGATTTGTTAAAGGACAAACTATTGAACCACTCCCCAAACATTGGCCGTCACTTCCACTCTCACCAGCAGCCAATGCCTCTATATTTTCCAATAGTAAATCATCCAGCTTTTCCGAATGACTAATTTGAACATAGCTTAAAACTGAAATGGCACTAATTGCCAAAGTTCCTAATAACTTCACCTTGCTTTTCATAGTGTTTTTGTTTTTTGTTACACAAGCAAAGATAAAAGGATTATTTTGGCTTTTGCAAGTCTTTATTCGGAAAACGCCCAAAGTTGGGGCGTGAAAAAAAGTTCACACCCGACACACCAATATGGGTTAACATTTCATCTACTTGGAGATAACAATTTGATACCCCTTCCTTTCCGGCAGAAGAAGAATCTGAATGGAATCGTCCGCCTCAAAGAGTTTACCCAATAAGCTTATTGCTTTTCTGCGGCGGCTGCCTAAATTCAAATCACTCAATGGCCAACCGCAAATTTCCGCTATTTCATCGTTCGTCAGGAAAAGTTCGGACGACTTGGCAAAACCAAGTAATAACTTCGCGGCTTGTGGCGTACAAGATACTTTTTCACCTTCATAAGTCAGTGTATGGTTGACGGAATCAAATATATACTTCCCGAACCGATAAGTGCTCTTTGTCAACGTATCAGCCGTTTTTCTCTTTCTATACTGTTGACCCCCTACATAAATCGCCAGTCCCAATAACAGAATGCACAAAATGCAGGATAGTATCTGCAGTACATGGTCTGCCCAATCCACACAGTGCCAAAAATCAGGCAGCATATAAGCTGTCAACCTCATTGTGTACATACCGTTCAAATAGTAAGTACCTAAATCATTCTGTGAAGCAATTATAGTTTCATCTCCAGTAAATGATTCTTGCACAATGCCCTTTCCCATCGGATTAACCTTCAGAAAAAGAGCACACATGGCTCCGCCATACCGATCATTCATCTCAGCTTTCCACTCAAGACAAATCTCTTCCAATGGAAATTTTCCATAATAATTCAACATATCGGCTTTAAACCCTACGACATCCAACGGAAATAGTCCTTGTGCCTCTTTCAATGAGTCTATTATCACTTCAAATTCACCATTTTCTGATATCGCTTTCCTTTTGGTATGCTTCTTACCACTATCAGACCCAAATGCATAGAACATCCCCAGCCCATCAAATTCCCGATTCACGACCCGTTCCGCAACCTTCCGCAGAGTTTCTACAGCAACCTCCTTAGCCACGTCTTGTCCCTGGTTGGCATTATCATATAATGCTACTATCACAGACACTGCCACCACTACAATGGCACATATCCATATCATAAGAATCTTCTTATAGCGTTTCATCAACTCCTTCCTTTCTGTTGCTTATTCATTTCTACCCATGCACTCGAAGAGGCATCCGCTTAATAGCGCCAAAGTTAAACAATAATATAAAAGAAAAAAGAAAAAATGAATACAAAAGTTACTTTTATTCACCTATACTCACGATGAAAAAATATTCCTATTAAAAATCCGTTCGGTTATCGATACTGGTAATCAGTATATCCTACACGCCATGAGCCGTCAATTAATTATCTTATAATTCATATTTCACCAAGACAAAATCCGGATTCACCCCTATGGCATACAACGTATTACTCTGTTCTTCAGAAGCTATACGCATTACGGGAATACCCAAATCAACAATCTTCACTAAATTTCCATCATAATCATACAAGAAAACAGTATGAGGGCATTTGCTTGCATCCCTTCCCACTGTAGATTCATCCGTATCATCTTTTCTACGGTCTCGTTGCAATGTAATAATAAAATCCTTACTCATACAGAGTCCCCGGACACCTTTTACCCTGCGGTCAAAAATCACCTCATTGTTCCGAATCTCGTATTCGTCACCATCTGTTCGCCATTCCCACACTAATGAAAATTTATCCTCATCCTGCTGATACAATGCTAAATAAGGGAAATCATAACAAGAATAGACAAATACTCCACGAGATGCATTATATCCTCTCTCCCCCCCCTAAATATTGTTTCACCTGCGGAATGGGATAATTGCCAAACGAAGAAGCCTGACCATGCAATAGGGTTTCAAAACAATGTTCCGCACCAGCATCCACAATTCCAATATACACATTCTTTGCATATTCAGCCATGGCAGGACGCGATAACCGTTCGTCTGACAAGCACTTATTTTAGGCTTTGTCAGATGAGAGATTCCATCATTCATTCAAGGATTTTTTCAATGAAATGGGACTTTTTAGTTGATAACAAAATTTTTTATTTTCTATCCCCCAATCAGAGACTTCGGACAGGGCTTTTCGTAATCTTGTTATTACAGTATGTACATTACCCGGTGTTACTGAACCGTCCGGCCACAATAGTTCCATAATTCCATTGACTGACAACCTATAATCTTCCGCATCCAAGAAGGCTTGCAGCAGTCTTGCAAGGGTTGCCGTCAACTTCACCCTATTGTCTACTCTATACAGCACACCGGAATCAGCATCAAAAAACAAATCATCTTCCAACCGATAAACATGCGCCTCACTCCTATCTACTGCAATCATCGGTATTTCTTTCTCCACAAATATCGGAACTGTTTTTTCTACCGTCACCTCTTTGACAAAAAAACGGCGATAGACTTTAGCAATGTATTCTTGCAGAAAAAACAGCAGAAAGCAACAAAGAACAAGAGCGCACAAAAGAATCTTATCCTTAGCAGTAAAAATGTTCAACCAAGAATAATACAAATATCCCGTCACACCAATTTCGCACCTATAGCCCAAATAACAAGACATAAGACTATCCGGTTTTAACATATAAAGTGAATCGTCCGAAAAAGTATAAGTTTCACGTTCATCCCAATCAGCCACAGATATACGTACTACCGTTTTCCCAGAATAATTCATTTCTTCCAGTAAGCGATACCATATCCTATTCAACGAATCAGCTTGCAAAGGGAACATATGCAGTATATAAGAGTGCATCCCTCTCAAATTAGAAGATTGCTCCACATTATGAAAGTACTTTTCATAAGGAACAAAAAAGTCCTTTTTACCATATTCACTTTCCATTTCCACCTTTATCGGCTCCTTCTTAATGTCAATGGAATCATCCGGTAACCTAATATTCCCTGACGAACTGAAATACACGTCAACTTCATTCCTTTTCTGCAACTCCTTCCCTAAAGCTACACGAAAAGCACTGCGTGCCTGCGTTTCCCAGTACTCCATCCGGTTTTGATATACAAACCAACCAGTAATTACTGCTGCAATAATCCCTATAGCAACGTATATCAATAGCATTTGCCGTCTCCCTCTTTTCTCGTCCACGTTGTGTGTGTTCAAATATTAATCCGCCTCAAAGTTAGATATTTTTTTAACAAGAGACACCCATCTTAATCATCTTCTTACCGTTTGCTTAATAAAGGACGGCGTGATACCATTGCGCAGCAGGTAAAATGCTTAAGAAAAACCAAGAACTGATAAGAAACAGTATTTGGATAGAGCGAGCCAACCATAAACATAACTTAATCTATTTCAAAGTATACTGTACCAGTTCCACTTCACCTTTATCAGCCAAAGCATACAAGACATCATCATTATCAGAAACACAAAAATTTGTCAGTGGATAATCAGTTTCAAACTTATTTATCGGTTTTCCATTCCAAGATAACTGATAAATGACATTAGCTTTAAATGCATCCATACCAGCATCTCTAAAATTCTTTCCGGAATACAGCAGATAGATGTAATTATCCGTTGCATATGCCATGGTAAAAGACATTTTATTATCTGCACTCATTGGAGCCGATCGATATTCACCTGTTTCTTCTGTAACATAATTGGGATATCCACCTATCAATTCATAAGTTTTCTCAATTCCATCTTTATTTACAGAAAACAGCATAAAGATAGGAGCACTACACACAGCATACAAGAATTTGTCCAATGACCGATTAGAGCACAAAGTCCCTTGATAAGCCATCCCTCGCAAACGATTTGAAATAGCTTTCTCGCGACTATCTTTATAAGGATATTCAAAAAAGAACTTACTTCCAATAGAATTATCCGTAAGACTCAACATGTTACTTTCATAGAATCCTAATCCAAGATATGCGTCATATTTTGTCGGGGATAGCTTAATACTCGATAAAGTATCTTTAAAAACAACTGGAAAATTCATTTCTCCACGCTTAACCTTATCTAAGTTTATCTCACGCAATTCATGTTTATATGCATCATAAACACCAAGAATAGAATCGGACTTCATATTACAGAAAGCAAAAACTTGCAAGAATTCATTATTTCCTTCACCTTTTTGCCCAAAACGATAAACCCTATCGTTTTCTTTCAAATCAACCAAAAGAAAAAGAGAATCTCCAATATCATCATAAATAAGCAAAGATGAATCTACATATTGGATTAAAAAAGGACGTCCCAAAATTAATTCTCTATCCAAACAAGCCTCTGAAATAAGCTTCTTTGTATTTATAAAAGTACGATTCCAATCTTCTACACTACTATCTGGTTTTTGCACACATGATGCAAAAACACTCAATATGCAGAACAAATATAAAAAGCTGTTTAACCTAATTAATTTCATGTTTCCCTAATTTATTAATAAAGTTTCTTCTTCTAATCCGCTTTAGCTATTTTCCACCCGCCAATCGTCCGCGTAGCACTGTCAAAATTCACACCAATCTTGACCACACGCCTGCCGTCCGCCCGGTAAGGGATGGCATACTGCTTGCTGTCAATCTGAGCCAACGCCTCTTCCGGGGTACCGTCGTATTTGAACTCGAAGACATAAACGACATCCTGCAACTGCACCACCACATCCGCACGGCCTACGGAACTCTTCACTTCCGACTCCACATATTGTCCCATCAACCGGAACAGCAAATAGAAAATGGTCTGATAATGCTTTTCGGTCTTGTTCTCCAAATCATTGGGAATGGAGGCAAAGAAGGAACGGGTACGCTCCAGGCAGCTCTCCACATCACCCTTCATCAAGTCGCGAAGGAAAGAGACGACGTAGAAGGTGTTGTTCTGGGCAGGCAAGTGCACGTAAGAGGGAAGCAGGGATTCAATGAACCCTTTACGGACCTCACCGTTGGGATAGGCCAAACGATAGATTTGGAAATTACGGTCATAGCCCTTAATGGTCAGATAACCGCTCTGGTAGAGCACCGGGATGGGACTCGTTATCTGTTCCGTAGGCGCATCAAACTGCTCATCGGTAGCCTCAACACCTTCCAGCGCACGCACATCGAAGTCTGCATGGCGCAGAATATCTATCAGGAAAGTAGGCGTGCCCGTGGAGAACCAATAGTTCTTGTATTCTTTGGAATTGAAAGCATTGAACAGGCTGAACGGGTTGTAAATATCCGCACAAGCCTTACTGAAATGATAACCGTCATATTGCCGCTTCAAATGCAAGCATGCCTCCTCGTAAGTCTCATCATTAGCCTCGGCCATCCGCTCAATATCGGGTTTCAACTGCGTCAGCAGTTCCTCCTCGGTGATGCCGCAGAGGGCACTGAAGTCATCGCGCATACTGATATTTTGCAAATTGTTCAGTTCGCTGAAGATGCTCAGCTGGCTGAACTTGCTGATACCCGTGATAAAAAGAAAACGGAGATATTGCCCCAGCCCCTTGAGAGGACTGAAGAACTTGCGCATCTCGTTGCGAAGCTGTTGTTGCAAAAGGGCATCGGAATTACTGTCAAGCAGAGGAGCATCGTACTCGTCAATCAGCACTACAACCGGCTTTCCGGTCTTGGCGTAGGCACGCAGGATGATGCCTTGCAGACGCTCTGCCGCCCCCTCTTCCTCTTCCTTTTTTCCGTAAATTTCTTCCCAACGGGATAAAAACAAATTCAATTGCCCCGTCAAGTCACGCAGCTCAGTATATTTCGTCAAGCTGAAATCAACGTGCAGCACCGGGCAAACCTCCCATTCCTGCTCCAGACGTTCCATAGCCAGCCCTTCGAAAAGTTCCTTTTTCCCCTGGAAATAGGCCTCCAGCGTAGACACGAGCAAGCTTTTGCCAAACCGACGGGGGCGGCTGAAGAAATAAATTTGGTCTGTATTCACCAATTTGTACACCAGCTCCGTCTTATCCACATACACACAATTCCGCGTACGCAGTTGCTCAAAATTCTGTATCCCTATCGGATAGCGTCTGCCACTCAATTCCATAGCTGCTACTGTTTAAATTACAAGTATGACAAAGATAGCACATATTCCGCAAAAAAGAAAGCACGCCCATGGCTTTTTCATCACAAGCCCTCACTGCAAACCTACTGCACATCTTTTGCAGTAACACTGCAAAGGCGTTGCAGTAGCACTGCAAAACAGTTGCAGTGGCACTGCATCTATGTTGCAGCGGCACTGCAAAAACGATGCACTGGTTTTGCAGTGAGTATTTGGTATCTTTAACATTGGCACCCAAAGCCTTACAGCGGAGCAGAGCCCGTTTTCATCACATAACGCCCTGTCCTGAAAACAGTCAACCAAAATCAGGAGAACAAAAAGGGTGAGGGCAAAATTTGCCCTCACCCTTTTAAATTGCTCTCACTCACCCCTGAAACACCGATGAACAAGCAGATGCAGACAAGCGGTGAGGGTGGTGAGGGTGGAATTGCAAAACTTTTATTAGTTTGCTTATTTCAGCAAGCTTTCCGCATCCAGGTGCTCTGCCTCAATATCCTTGAAGTAGCGGTAAGTACCCACCTTCAATTCTTCGGTGGCCGCATCGTCACAAACGATGATACCCTTTTCGTGCATCTGCAAGGCGCTGATAGTCCACATCTGCATCACGGGACCCTCGACTGCATGATAGAGGGCACGTGCCTTGTTGTGTCCGTTTACGATAATCATTACCTCGCGGGCGCTAAGCACAGTACCGACACCGACGGTCAGGGCAGTCTTGGGCACCTTGTTCACGTCGTTGTCAAAGAAACGGGAGTTGGCAATGATGGTATCGGTAGTCAATGTCTTCTGGCGGGTGCGTGACGAAAGGGAAGAACCCGGCTCGTTGAAAGCGATATGTCCGTCGGGGCCGATACCGCCCATGAAGAGGTCGATGCCACCGTAGGACTTGATTTTCTCTTCATAGCGTGCACACTCGGCATCCAGGTCGGCAGCGTTGCCGTTCAGGATATTGGTGTTCTCCGGCTTGATGTCTATATGGCTGAAGAAGTTGTTCCACATAAAGGAATAGTAGCTTTCGGGATGTTCCTTGGGCAAACCTACATACTCGTCCATATTGAAAGTCACTACGTTCTGAAAAGACACGATGCCTTTCTTGTTCAGGTCGATAAGTTCCTTGTACATGCCCAACGGAGAAGAACCGGTGGGGCATCCCAATACAAACGGTTTTTCAGGTGTCGGATGAGCGGCCTTGATTTTGGCAGCCACATAATGTGCCGCCCACTTTGATACGGATTGATAATCCGGTTGAATGATTAGTCTCATTGTGATTGTTTTATTAGGTTAATAAATTAGGGGTAATTTTCAACTACTTCCTATCCTTCTTCAAACGCTCTGCCATGGCACGTGCCAGGTTTTCGCATTGTTCGTAAGTAATGTCCTTCATGGCCTGCTTCATCTCTACCGGGTCGCCCACAATCTCGAACTTGCTCTTTTCGGCAAACTCGCCCATGCGCTTCACGGCGGCACCCGCCCAGCAGAAGGAGCCGAAGTATCCCAGATAGCGTCCCTTCACTTCGCGTACCAGAATCTTGGAGAGCAAGGATTCTATCTCAGGATAAATCTGGTTGCTGTAGGTGGGGCTGCCGATGATAAGTCCGCGATACTTGAATATGTCGGCAATGATATAAGAAGGATTGCTCTTGCTCACATTGTGCATCACGATGTTCTTGATGCCTTGTGCAGAAAGTTCCGCCGCAATGGCTTCCGCCATCTGCTCCGTGTTGCCGTACATGGAACCATAGGCAATGACCACACCTTCGTCAGCGGCGTAGCGGCTCAACTTGTCGTAGATGCCGATAACCTTGGCTATGTTTTCCGTCCACACCGGCCCGTGCGTGGAGCAGATGGTGGAAATGGGCAGACCGCCCAGCTTGGCAAGTGCCTTCTGCACCGGAGAGCCGTACTTGCCCACGATGTTGGAATAGTAACGCACCATCTCGTCCCAGTATCTGTCCAGATTGATGCGCGTATCCAGGAACCCGCCGTCCAACGTACCGAAACAGCCGAAGCCGTCACCGGCGAAAAGGACTCCTTCCGTTTCGTCAAAAGTCATCATCGTCTCGGGCCAGTGCACCATCGGGGTCATATAGAAACGGAGCTTATGATGCCCCAAAGCCAGAAAATCCTCGTCCTTCACCATGTACTGTTCGCCCGTCACGCCATAAAAGCCCTCTATCATGCCGAAGGTCTGCTTGTTGCCCACAATGATGATGTCGGGGTAATGCTGCTTTATCAGGCGGATAGAGCCCGAATGGTCCGGCTCCATATGGTTGATGATGAGATACTGGATGGGGCGCTCGCCGATAATGCTCTTTATCTTGCGCAGATACACCTCGAAGTAGCAGATGTCCACCGTATCGACCAAAGCGACCGTCTCATCATCTATCAGGTAAGAGTTGTAGGAAACCCCATACGGCAACGGCCACATACCTTCAAACAAATGCTTATTGCGGTCATTCACTCCCACGTAGTGGATTTTTCCTTTTATCACTGTTTTTGGGTTCATAATTATTCTTTATTTAGATTGATTCCATATTTAAAGTTGCGGCAAAAATAATTCTTTTTTCTCACATTTCATACTTCTTTCCCTGATATGCACCGAGTTCTTTCATTCTTTTTTGAACCCGATGATTAAATTCATAATTTTTCAGTCCCCAGTCAGGTGCAATGAGCAGTTCCTTAGGAGACTGGGAGACGAAACGCTCCAGCACCAAGTCCGGCCGCAGATGCTCGATATAGTCTATCACGAGGTCGATATATTCGTCCACACCGAACAGATGGAAATCTTCGGGATGCTGCCGGTACTCTAAAGCCATGCGGGTGCCCCTTATCAGTTGCAGCTGATGCATCTTCAGGGTAGTGAGCGGCAGACGGGACAGTACGCCGGCTTGTACCACGATACTTTCGTGCGTCTCGCCCGGCAGTCCGAGGATGACATGCCCACCGGTCAGGATTCCGCGTGAAGCGGTTCTTTCCACCGCATCGGCGGCGGCATGGAAAGTATGCCCGCGGTTGATGCGGCAAAGTGTCTTGTCGTCGGTACTCTCTATGCCGTACTCCACTAAAAGGAATGTATGCCGGTTCATCTCCTCCAAATAGTCCAGCAGGCTGTCGGGCATACAGTCAGGACGGGTGCCGATGACCAGGCCCACCACCCCGTCTGCCGACAAGGCTTCCTCGTATTTCCGCTTCAGGTCTTCCAGTTCACCATACGTATTGGTATAGGCCTGGAAATAGGCGAGATACTTCATCTCCGGATATTTGTGTGCAAAGAACTGCTTGCCCTCTTCCAGCTGGCGGGTAATGGATTTCTCCGTACGGCAATAATCGGGGTTGAAGGTCTGGTTGTTACAATAGGTGCAACCGCCGACTCCTTTGTTTCCATCCCGGTTGGGGCACGTAAAACCGGCATTCAGCGATATTTTCTGTACCTTATAGGAAAAATATCGCTTCAGAAAAAGAGGGAACTCATTATAGAGCGTAGATTTGGTTTCCATACATATTCCTTATGTAAGTGGCAAATATAGGATTTTTCCGTGGGATGAACCTGCAAAAACAAGAATACTTTCCACCCGATTTGTTAACGAACATAAAACAAAGAATTTCCACCTGCACTAAAAAATGTTTCATCCACTGATATATAACTAATTAATTGAGAAAGAGTACATCCAAGCGCAATTACATTAAACACAATTTAGTGATTAGACACTCTTTTTACACACAATTTCCTCAGTTTATACACCTCAAGAATGAAATAAATTCATAGCTTTGCATACAACCTTAATGAATCAACCTATAAATACTATAACACCATGGCAACAATCGCATTGGACATAGGCGGCACAAAAATAGCCAGCGCCATTTTCTTTCCGGACGGAAGCATGATGTTTAACCGCAAACGGCTCCTGAAAGGAAGAACCGGTCACGAAGTGGGCAAGCTCGCCGCGGATATCCTCGCCAAACTTCTTACCGTAGCACGCAGAAGCCGTATACACGTCGACGGAATAGGTGTCTGCATCCCCGGTATCGTTTACTCCCAAACCAACCGGGTATGGGCCCCCAACATACCGGGCTGGGACAACTACCCCCTCTATGAGGAGCTGCGCAGTGTAACGCCTCCGGGCATCGAGATATACATCGACAGCGACCGTACCTGCTATATGTATGGAGAGATGTGGCAAGGTGCCGCCAAAGAATGTCACAGTGCCATATTCATTGCCGTGGGAACCGGTATCGGTGCCGGCATCATCATCGACGGGCACGTGTTGCACGGAGCCAACGACATTATCGGCGCCACCGGCTGGATGGCCCTGCAACCTCCCTACCGGGAAGAGTATGACGCATGCGGATGTTTCGAATATTACGCTTCCGGCAATGGTATCGGGGCACGGGTACGCGATGCCGTACGCGCCAACAAGTCATATAAAGGAAAACTGCGCCAGAAACCCATCTGTCGCATATCGGCCTATGATGTGTTCAGTGCCTATAATGAAAAAGACCCTATTGCCATCTCCGTATTGCACAAAGCTGTCGAGATGTGGGGCATGGCTTCCGCAAATCTGGTCAGCCTGCTCAACCCGCAGAAGATAATTTGGGGCGGAGGCGTATTCGGCCCTGCCGGTATCTTTATAGATGACATTTACAAGGAAGCCTGCAAATGGGCGCAACCGCTCAGCATCAAGCAGGTGGAATTTGTACCTTCTCAATTGTCCGGTAATGCCGGACTGATAGGAGCAGCGTTTCTTGCCATCAAAAATCACTTGTATGAGTAACAGTTATCACAAGAATCTCGTATTCACGGCAGCGTGCATCGGGATGTGTTTCTTCGGAGTCTCCATGATTACATTGGGAGCAGTGCTGCCATCCCTCATAGCCAAGCTGAATCTGAGCGGGTTGCAGACAACCTCACTGGTCACTTTCCTGCCTCTGGGCATGCTGGCCGGTTCCCTGATTTTCGGTCCCATCGTAGACCGGTTCGGACATAAAGCCCTGCTGGTGCCCAGCTGCATCATCGTACTGCTGGGGATGGAAGGACTTGCCTTCTTTGAAAGCGTGCCACTGCTGCAAGCTTCCATCGTCGGCATCGGCCTGGGCGGAGGCATCCTCAACGGAGAAACCAATGCATTGGTATCCGACATCTCAGGAGAATCCGAAAAAGGCTCACGCCTCAGTTTTCTGGGCATGTTCTACGGACTGGGCGCATTGGGCATACCGATGTTGCTGGGCTCCCTTTCCAGGCATTATTCATTCGAAACCATCTTACTGGGAATTGGCGTAGTGATGCTTGCGGGCATTATATTCTGTATCCCCGTACGCTTCCCCGCCCCTAAGCAGGCGCAAGGTTTCCCGGTAAAAGAGGGATTGGGACTGCTGAAAGAAAGCAGCTTACTGCTACTCAGCTTCATTCTTTTTTTCCAAAGCGGCATCGAGGGTGTCTGCAACAACTGGTCCACGAGTTACTTTGGGCAGATGACGGATATTCCGGCCAATCAGGCATTGATTGCACTGACCTGCATGGTAGCAGGACTGACCGTGGCACGTATGGTGCAGGTTGCGATATTCAAGAAGATAAAACCGGAAACCGTGCTGCCCTACAGCCTTACGCTCACTGCCATAGGCTTCTGTTTCCTTATGTTCTCGCCGGGGTTTGCACGCGCGGCAGTCGGCATGGTGCTGGTAGGTATGGGGCTGTCGGCCACGTATCCCGTGATACTCAGCATTCTTGGAAGCCGGTACCCGTCCTTATCGGGAACAGCATTCAGCGTGGCGCTTGCCATAGCCCTCGTCGGCCAGACTGCAATGAACGGCCTGATGGGCATGATTTCCCAATACGCCAATGGCATCGGACTTTATCCTTATCTGATGATTGCCTCACTTGCCGTCATGCTCCTTTTGTATAAACGCTCACTCAAATAAATTTATTAACTTCTTAAAAAACAAAAAAGTTATGTTAGCACTCGAATGGTTAAAGAATGCCCATGGCATTATGGAAAAACTGGAGGCTACCCAGTTGGAAAACATCAAAAAAGCAGCCACTGTTATGGCAGACTCCATCGAAGCCGGTCGTTGGGTCCACACGTTTGGTTGCGGCCACGCAACAATTCCCGTAGAAGAAATGTATCCGCGTATCGGCAGCTTTGTAGGATTCCACCCACTTTGCGAATTGCCTCTGACATTCTTCACGCAGATTATCGGCCAGATGGGTATTCATCAGTTCCTCTTCCTGGAACGGGCAGAAGGCTACGGCCAAGAAATCATGAAGAACTATGATTTTGATTCCAAAGACTGTATGTGGATTTTCTCACATACCGGTATCAATGCCGTCAATATAGACATGGCATTGGAAGCCAAGAAGCGCGGCATGAAAGTTATCGTATACGGTTCGGCCAGCGAAACGGGCGACAAGGCCAGCCGTCACTCCAGCGGAAAGAACCTCTTCCAGTTGGCAGATATCGTAGTGGATTCCTGCGTTCCCCTGGTAGACGCCTCCGTACCTTTGAAGAACCACTTCGACAAGGTAGGCCCGCTGTCTACATTGAGTTTCGTCACCATGGTATGGATGACCATCACTACCGTTGCTGAAATCCTTGCCGACCGTGGCGTACACTTGTACATCCATCCGTCGCACAACGTTCCGGGTGACACAACCGCCCACGAACGACTGGATGCAGCCATTGCAGAATATCAAAGAAAAGTCAAGTGCTTGTAACGAAAGATATTCCAATCATCATCTCATCCAATCATCATCTATGAGTGACGGAGGCCCGTCCCTGCTTCGCCCCCAAGAAGCAGGACGGGCTTTTTCTGTTCAAAAAGAATAAAATCGGCCCACTGCTTCGATAAATCTTCCCTTTGTTGTATATTTGTTCCCCAGAAAAAATAGGGAAACAGATAAGCATAAAAGATAGATATGAAACAGATAAGCATCGCACTTCTCCTCTGCCTCTGTACGCTGGCAGGTTTCGCCCAAAGTGGCAAGGCGCTCGATTTGAAAGAAATCGTATCGGGCAAGTTCACTCCGAAGAATATTTCCGGCGTTATCCCCATCCCGGGAGACGGGGAACATTATTCGCAGATGAATGCGGACAGGACACAAATCATCAAGTACTCCTTCAAAACGGGAAAACCCGTGGAAGTGCTGTTTGATGCCGCTACCGCACGCGAATGCACGTTCAAGACATTCGACAGCTACAGCTTTGCTCCGGACGGCAGCAAGCTGCTCATTGCCACCGAAACAACTCCCATCTACCGTCATTCCTATACGGCTGTGCATTACATCTACAGCCTGAAGCGCAACCTGGACGGTAAAATCAACAATATTGTGGAAAAACTTTCGGACGGCGGCCCGCAGCAGGTGCCCGTATTTTCACCGGACGGCAATCAAGTGGCTTTCGTACGCGACAACAACATCTTCCTTGTAAAACTGCTCTACGGCAACAGCGAAAGCCAGGTGACGGAAGACGGGAAACAGAACGAGGTGCTGAACGGCATCCCCGACTGGGTTTACGAAGAGGAGTTCTCCTTCAACCGTGCGCTGGAATTCAGTGCCGACAGCCAGATGCTGGCTTTCATCCGCTTCGACGAGAAAGATGTTCCCTCCTACTCTTTCCCTCTTTTTGCCGGACAAGCCCCCCACTTCACCCCTTTCGAGAAGTATCCGGGAGAGTATACTTACAAATATCCTAAAACGGGAGAAGTAAATTCCAAAGTGTCCGTACACACCTTCGACATCAAGTCGAAAGTGACCCGCAAGATAAACGTGCCGGTAGATGCAGACGGCTATATTCCCCGCATCCGCTTTACCCAAGACCCCAACAAACTTGCCGTCATGACACTGAACCGCCATCAGAACCGGTTCGACCTATACTTTGCCGACCCTCGCAGCACGGTAGCCAAACTGGCTCTGCGTGATGAAAGCGATACCTATATCCGCGAGAATGTATTCGACAACATCGTCTTCTATCCGGAAAATTTCAGTTTTGTCAGCGAAAAGAGCGGATACAACCATCTGTACTGGTATAGCATAGGCGGCAATCTGCTGAAACAAGTGACAGCCGGACAATATGAAGTGCAGGAGTTCCTGGGTTATGACCCCGAAGAAGGAAGCTTCTACTTCAGCAGCAACGAGGAAAGCCCCATGCGCAGTGCCATCTACAAGATTGACCGGAAAGGTAAAAAGACCAGGCTATCGTCACAAGCCGGAACAAACAGTGCGCAGTTCAGTGCGAACATGAAGTACTATATGAACCGTTATTCCAATCTGGACACTCCGACCGTCATTACGCTGAACGACAATACCGGCAAGACTCTTGCCACCCTGATGGACAATGCGGCATTGAAGCAGGAAATCAGCGGCTATGACATGCCACGGAAGGAATTCTTCACTTTCCAGACTTCCGACGGAACCACATTGAATGGCTGGATGATGAAACCTGCCGACTTCTCTGCCGGCAAGAAATACCCGGTACTGATGTACCAGTACAGCGGCCCCGGTTCACAGCAAGTGCTTGACAAGTTCAGTGTAAGCTGGGAAACCTACATGGCATCACAAGGCTATATCGTGGTTTGCGTAGACGGGCGTGGCACCGGAGGACGTGGTGCCGAATTCGCCAAATGCACCTATCTGAACCTGGGTATCAAGGAAGCCAAAGACCAGGTGGAAACCGCCCTCTACATGGGCAACCAGCCTTATGTGGACAAAAAACGCATCGGAATCTGGGGATGGAGTTACGGTGGATACATGACCATTATGAGTATGAGTGAAGGAACACCGGTATTCAAGGCCGGAGTAGCCGTAGCTGCCGTTACCGACTGGAACTACTACGACACCGTTTATGGCGAACGCTTTATGCGCACACCGAAAGAAAACGCCGAAGGCTATAAGGCCAGTTCCACCTTTACCCGTGCCGACAAGCTTCACGGCAACCTGCTGCTGGTACACGGCATGGCAGACGACAATGTACACTTCCAGAACTGTGCCGAATATGCCGAACAACTGGTACAACTCGGCAAACAGTTCGATATGCAGGTTTACACCAACCGCAACCACAGTATCTACGGAGGAAATACCCGGTTACACCTATACACGCGGTTGACCAACTTCTTCAACAAAGAATTGAAATAATGCCCGAAAGAGTACGTAAGCCTGAGTGGCTCAAAATAAGCATCGGTGCCAACGAGCGCTATACCGAGACCAAACGCATTGTCGAATCGCATTGCCTACATACCATCTGTAGCAGCGGCCGTTGCCCCAATATGGGGGAATGTTGGGGGAAAGGCACCGCAACCTTCATGATTGGGGGAAATATCTGCACCCGGTGCTGTAAGTTCTGCAACACGGCAAGCGGGAAGCCCTTGCCACTGGATGCCGATGAGCCTACACATGTGGCAGAGTCCATTGCCTTGATGAAACTCTCCCATGCAGTCGTCACCTCCGTAGACCGTGACGACCTGCCCGACTTAGGCGCGTCGCACTGGGTACGTACCATCCGGGAAATCAAGCGGCTCAACCCTGACACCACCGTCGAAGTGCTGATTCCCGACTTCCAGGGAAGAAAGGAACTCGTGGCACAAGTCATCGATGCACAACCGGAAATCATTTCGCACAACATGGAGACTGTCCGTCGTATCAGCCCCCTCGTACGCAGTGCCGCCAAGTATGAAACAAGCCTGGAAGTGTTGCGGCAAATTGCAGAAAGCAATACTACCACCAAGTCCGGCATTATGGTGGGATTGGGCGAGACTCCGGAAGAAGTGGAAGAACTGATGGACGACCTCCGCCGGGTGGACTGCCACATACTGACCATAGGCCAATACCTTCAACCCACACACAAGCATTATCCGGTAGCAGCATATATTACTCCCGAACAATTTGCACTCTACAGAGAGAAAGGATTGAAAAAAGGGTTTCAGCAAGTGGAAAGCGCTCCATTGGTACGCTCCTCTTATCATGCGGAAAAACAGATCCATTTTATACAAAAAAGAAGTAAAATAGGAAACATTTAAATTTCCCAGTTGTTATGATGTAAACGACAAAATCATAATACGGATAATGAGCCATCAAAGAATTTTATCATCAAGATTCAATATGTCGCTGGGATTCATCCCCGTTATAATATCCATCATATTATGCGAGTTTATAACGCAGGACATGTCCATCTACATCGGTGCAGGTGTAGGACTCTTGTTTAGCATCTATTCGGTGAGGCATAGAGGAACGCATGTTCCGCAAATCATACTTTACTGTACTACCGGAATGTTACTGCTGTTATCGGTAACAACCCTATTCCTCGTAAACTACTGTCCCCGTTTCATGCTTCCGTTCACGCTGGAAATCAGTGCCATCATTCCCCCATTCGTCATCTACCTCAATAGGAGAAGGTTTCTGGACTACCACATGTCCCAGACACAGAAATGCTGTAAGCAACTTTTTGCACAAGGGGCAGAAGCCGCCATCGTATCCTCACGCGTAATCCTTATCATAAGCCTGCTGCATTTTCTGATTATCTTCTTGGCGGTTCTGGTCAGTTACCCTTTGGGAGACACTACCCGCCACATTCTGTTTTATGTGGCGCCTCCCCTCGTCTTTATATCAGGCATTCTGTTCAATCAGTTCGGCATTTTCTATTTCAATATAGTGATGAACCACACGGTTTTCGTACCGATAGTCAATACCAAAGGAGATGTCATGGGGAAAGCCATCGCCTCAGAGGCCATCAACCGGAAAAACGACTATATCAATCCGGTCATCCGGATTGCCGTTGCCTCACACGGCATGCTGTTTCTCCTCCCCCGCCCCAAATGCAACGTTTTCGAGAAAGATAAAATCGACTTGCTGATGGAGGGTTACCTGATATATGGAGAAACATTGGAACAAGGCGCACACAGAATTTTACGACAAACGCTTCCCACCGCCCCATTAGACCATTTGCACTTCAACTTCATGTATCATTTTGAGAATGAAGCCACCAACCGCCTGGTCTATCTCTTCACACTAGACCTGGACGATGACTCCATCCTATGCAATAAGAATTTCAAGGGGGGAAAGCTATGGACATTCCAGCAAATGGAACACAACCTGGGACGGAACTTCTTCAGCAGTTGCCTGGAATATGAATTCGAGCACCTGGAAGCTATTATTTATACAAGAGAAAAATACAAGGAATCTTAGAAAGGTCGGGAGTCTTGCCCTGCCACTCCCTCACGGTCTTGGTTTTGATATACTCCCCTTCACAAGTAATGTTCGCCGCAATGCAGAGCTTGGTCTGCGGACGGCAGTTATGAAGAATATCCTCTATCATCTTATTATTGCGATAAGGCGTTTCAATGAAAAGCTGAGTCTGATGTTCATTATAGACGCGTTGTTCCAGCATTTTCAGCTTTTTGGCACGCTCTGCCGGTTCAATGGGAAGATAACCATGGAAGGCAAAGCTCTGACCGTTGAAGCCGGAACCCATGACGGAGAGGATAATGGAAGAGGGCCCCACCAAGGGGACCACTCTCAAGTTTTTCCGTTGTGCAATAGCCACTACGTCCGCTCCCGGGTCGGCCACAGCCGGACAACCGGCTTCGGAGATCACGCCCATCGGATGCCCCTCCACCAGCGGCTTCAGATAGCCGGAGATGTCTTCGGGCGACGTATGCTTGTTCAACGTATAGAATGTCAGCGCATCAATATCTATTCCCTTGTCCACCTTTTTCAAAAAACGGCGTGCCGAGCGCACATCCTCCACGATGAAATAGCGGATTCCCAGTATTATCTCCTTATTATAAGGAGGCAACACCGTTTCAATAGGCGTATCGCCCAGCGTGACTGGCAAAAGATAAAGTGCGAGTTCCATTAGCCGTAAATGATATTTCCGTTTTCGTCCTTATACTCATCCAGTCCCTTCTCGTAAGTAGCCATGGCGCGAAGGCTCATACCTACGCTGGAGAAACCTCCATCGTGGAACAAGTTCTGCATGGTGACCTTGCGGGTGAGGTCGGAGAACATGACGATACAGTAATCGGCACACTCATCGGCAGAAGCATTGCCGAGCGGAGACATGCGGTTGGCAAAGTCGAACAACTTGTCCATACCCTTCACACCGGAACCGGCAGTGGTCATCGTGGGAGACTGGGAAATGGTGTTGACACGTACATGGTGTTCGCGTCCGTAGATGTAACCGAAGCTGCGGGCAATGGATTCCAGCAGTGCCTTGGCATCTGCCATATCGTTGTAACCGTAGAACGTACGTTGCGCAGCCACATAACTCAAAGCCAGAATTGAACCGTAGTCAGCAATGGCGTTGAGTTTCTTGGCAGCTTGTATCATCTTGTGGAAAGAGACAGCGGAGATATCCAGCGTCTTTTCCAACATATCGTAATCCAAATCATCATATGTACGTTTCTTACGCACATTGGGAGACATACCAATGGAGTGCAGCACAAAGTCGACCGGGCCACCCAATACTTCCATAGAGCGTTTGAATACATTTTCCAAATCTTCTACACTTGTAGCATCTGCAGGAATCACCTCGCAGTTCAGTTTCTCCGAAAGAGCGGACACTTCGCCCATACGGACGGCAACCGGCGTATTCGACAAAGTGATGGCTGCACCTTCTTCTACTGCTTTTTCTGCTACTTTCCAGGCAATGGACTGCTCATTCAGAGCACCGAAAATAATGCCTCTTTTTCCTTTCAACAAATTGTAACTCATACCTATTTTTAGTAAAATTCGGCTGCAAAGATAGGAAGTTTTTGCATAAAAAGCCCGAAAGTGTGCAAAGAAAAGGGAAGAACGGCAAAAAATACACCGATCACCCACTGCAAAACTACTGCAACGCTTGTGCAGTGCCACTGCAATACAGTTGCAGTATCACTGCAAACATATTTGCAGTAACGCTGCACTCCATCTGCAGTACTACTGCAAAACGCATGCAGCAGGAATGCAGTAATAACACACTGATTATCAACTCAGTGATTCCTATTCTGCAAATACCTGATGAAACCCGAGACAGCATTTGAACATGAGCGCAAAAAGCCCTATATTTGCAGCAAACTAAAAAATAGAGAAGGCAATGAAGAAGTTGATTATATTTGACCTGGACGGAACTTTACTGAATACAATAGCCGATTTGGCACAAAGTACAAACCATGCCCTGCAAGCGCTTGGCTATCCCACTCACCCGGAATCGGCCTATAACTTCATGGTTGGCAACGGAATCAACAAACTGTTCGAGCGCGCCCTCCCGGAAGGGGAAAAGAGCGAAGAAAACGTCCTGCGCGTCCGCAAGGAGTTTGTGCCTTATTATGACGTGCACAATGCTGATAAAAGCTGCCCTTACCCCGGCATCCCCGAACTACTGGAACAGTTGCAGGAGAAAGGGATGATATTGGCAGTGGCTTCCAACAAATATCAATCGGCTACCGTGAAACTGATTTCACATTATTTCCCCAACATACGTTTTACCGCCGTCTTCGGACAACGGGAAGGGGTCAACGTGAAGCCCGACCCAACAGTGGTGCATGACATTCTGGACATCACCCGGATATCCCGTGAAGACGTGCTATATGTGGGAGACTCCGGAGTGGATATGCAGACGGCCGCCAATGCCGGAGTCACTGCCTGCGGAGTCACCTGGGGATTCCGTCCCCGCACAGAACTGGAAGAGTTTCATCCGGCACATATCGTAGACAATGCTACGGAGATTGCCGTTATCGCCGCTCTTTGAGAGGGCACTCCCTCCCCCCAGCTATCCGAGAGTGCATATTTACATTATGATATTTTTTAGGCGCGGATTACGCGAAAAACACGGAGTTTTTCTTTGTCTCTCCGTGAAATCCACGTACTTCCACGCCTAAAAAATAATCAGAAAGAGAACAGCCTCAGAACAATTTTCGCATCGCTCCTTTATCTCCTACCACAAGATAGGTATTCCCGTCAATCAGTAAAGCGCGCCCACGTTTCTTCTTTCGGTTTTCCTCGTTATCCACATTCACTCCAATCACCCGTCCATCATAGAAAGTGGAAATATCCTTAAAGATAGTATGCCCCACAATGATATGTTCGACGTCATAACGTTTCAACATCAGTTGCAGGGAGTCTTGTGCCAATGGATGGTATTTTGCATCCGTCCGTACCAATCCACGATACCAGATAGGGCCGCTATTACCATATAGGAAAGCCGTGAGAGGCGATAGAGCCTTACGTTCCTTCTTGCTCATGAACAATGCACGGCTCATTTCCTCATTCACTGTGGGAATATTCAAGTCACTGTCATAAAACTCCTTTCCCAAACCTGCATGCACATACAGATTAGGTCCGATGGTCTGCATCGTATTACGGGTACCAAGCCATTTGCCAAGTTCTGTGTCCGGACCGAACAATGCCGGATAATCCATACCCAGTTTTCGGGCCAATGTCTTGTACTTTTCTTTGGTATAACGCAAATCATTTGCCGTCACAAGCGGTTCATGGTTACCCAACAGAAACGAGACATGACCACCTGCATCCGCCGCCTCCTTCTCCAATTTATAGAACAGCCAAAATATCTGCGGCACATCTTTGCCACGGTCAAATATATCACCGATAACCACCAGATGGTTGGTTCCAAAACTCCAATGGTAGTCTTTATCAATGACATTGTTGCCTCGCAGCAAGCTCATCACGCAATTCAGCTTGCCATGGGGGTCAGACATCACAAACACTTTATCCGGTTGTCTGTATTGCCATTCCGGACGTTTGACCGGATGCAGCTTCACATCAAACGGATAACGCCCTTTGTGGTCCGTGACATGAAGGGTGAAATCCTGAGGAAGTACTGTATAAGTCGTATCTTCTATCTGCCCTTGGGCTGTAACGCTTATGACGCGCACCTTTCCGTCCGGTTCATAAATCACATAAGGTCCGTCTGCCGACAATTCCTCCTTCTTCTCCTTATCACCGTCTAAACCAAGAGTTCCGGCACTTAGGCCGGAACTGATGAAGGTTAGAATAAATACAGTAAAGAAAGACTTTACAATAGTTGTCTGATACTTCATATTCTCACTTTTTTGGAATTAATCACCATAAGTCGGATTCTGCTGCATATTCGGATTGGAATTCATCTCCGCCTTAGGAATGGGCAATACTACACGATAATAGTTCCAATCAAAAGATACGCTCTCATCCACCATCTTCAGATGTGAAGTCTCGGCTATTTCCGGGAATTCCTTGGTCGACTCCTTGCGCACGATAGTCTGATGATTACGAAGGGCGTCGAAGAAACGGTGTCCTTCACCGAACAACTCTTTACGGCGTTCCAACAGAACATCATCCAACGTCACCGTCTTACCCTGCACGGTCTTTTCCGGGTTGGCACGGCTGACAATGGCATCCAGATACTTCACTGCCTTGTCATTGTTATTAAGCTTTGCAGCCGCTTCGGCAGCAATCAGATAAAGTTCGGACAGACGAAGTACCGGAATATTGGAATCTTCCACAGCCTTGCCGCTCTGCGGCTGATACTTGGCTATGTAAGCTCTCTTTGTCTTAGGAACAACCGTATATGCCTGATTTCTGACATCATCCGGATCTTCCTGCATCAGTTCATAGAAAGAACTGGTCAGGCAATAATCATCATAACCCGCCTGCCAGCAAAGGTAAGCCACACTTTCTTTACCAACGCCGTCCACTGTCAGATTCACCAGCTCAAACAAGACTTCTCCCGGATCGGAAGAGGCAAAATCAGTTCCCCATATCGTGCCATACTCATCATTGGTCCACAAACGGTACTTGTTCTTTTCCGCTCCCGCAATGGCAGCTTCAGCCGTAATCAAGGCATTCTGATTATCTTCCATATACAAATAGGCTCTACTCAGCAACAGCATTGCCGCCCACTTATTAATCTTACCCTTGTTGAATTCTTCATCCAGCAGGTCAGCACCTTCCTTCAAATCCTTGATGATTGCCTCATAACACTGGGCAACGGTATTGCGCGACGGCTTGTTTTCCGTATTGGATACTTCGGTCACAATAGGCACTCCCAAAGAAGCTCCTCCATCCTTGGCATACGGATAGCCGAAGAAACGGGTCAGGTCGAACAAGGCAAATCCACGGAGAGCCAAGGTCTGGCCTTTCAGGTCGTTGAAGTATTCCGTATCATCCTCACTGACATCCAATCCGTCTATTTGAGACAAAATGATATTACAATTCTGGATAATCTTATAGGCATAAGACCAGTGGGAAGACGGACCGGAATCCTTTGTATAGTCCAGCATATAGTAGCTGGTGGTACGCTTTCCGGTCTTTATGGACTGCGCATCGTCACCCGTCACGTCTCCGTAATAAATCATACGGCCCGAGTAATAGTTGGTACTGCGCATCACGTCGTAGATACCGTTCAAGCTATATTCCACATCATCCAGATTCTGTATGGCGGTTTCAGTCGGAATCTTTGTACTGGATTCAACATCAAGCCAGTCATTGCCACAGGAGGCGGTCAGGCTGACCAACATCCCCATCATCATATATTTTAATGCTTTCATTGTGTTTCTTTATTATGAGGTTAGAAATTCAAATTAAGACCGAAAGTTACTGTTTTCAAAGGAGGTGTTCCCCAGCCGGCTGTACCTGCACTGACTGATTCCGGATCATAGAAATCGTAAGCCGCCCAAGTCCACAAGTTGTTGGCAGATGCGTAAAGGCGCAGGCTGTTTACGCCGATTTTCCGAGTCCATGTTTTAGGAACGGTCACACCGAAAGTCAACGTTTTCAGACGGATAAAGTCCGTGCTGTGCAAGCGGCGGGTAGTGGTAACGCCATTCATGGCTACCGCCGGCTTCTCTATAAACACTTCATATTTACTGATATCTCCCGGTTGCTTCCAATTGTCACGATAATAGGCCGGAATATTAAGAGTAAAGTCCTTGCCGCCATGTTCTGTTTTCTGTGCCCAGTTATCATATCCATAAGCACCGAACTGATAAGAGAACATGAAGCTCAAATCGAACCACTTGTAACGCAAAGTATTAGAGAGACCACCGGTCACATTGGGCTCGGCATGTTTCTTCAGAGGAATGGCTTTGGCATCCTTGTTATTCTCTGTGATTTCCTTAATATAGTTTCCATTCTCGTCCACGTCGTTGGTATAGAACTGAGGTGCACCGGTCTCGGGGTTGATTCCGGCAAATTCTATCATGTAGAATGTACGGTAGGACTTGCCAATCATGTGAATCTGCGAGCCGCTGATAATCTGGGTCTGTTCGCCGTCCAGTTTCACAATCGTATTCTTGTTGTGCGAAAGGGTGAAAGAGGTAGACCAGTCAAAGTCTTTGGACACAATGTTCTTGGAATTGATTTCCAATTCCACACCCTGGTTCTTCACCTCACCGATATTCATCAGATAGGAACTGAAACCGGTAGTCATAGATACGGGACAGTCCATCAAAAGGTTCTTAGTAGTACGGGTATAGTACTCCAAAGTGAAGTTCAAACGGTTGAAGAAGCCGAAATCCAGACCGATATTCAGGTTGTAATTCGTTTCCCATTCCAAATCCCTATTTTCAATCTGCGACTGAATCAATGCGGGATTCTCCATATAGCCGCCACTAAGGCTTGTCAGGCCCATATAGCCGTATAAGTCGGAGGGCAACGTACCATTCACACCGTAGGATGCACGGAGTTTCAAATCGGTCAGCCATTTGGACGTGGGTTTCATGAAATCCTCTTCGATAATACGCCATGCTCCTGAAACAGACCAGAAACTTCCCCAGCGATTATCTCTGTGCAAGCGTGAACTGCCATCCATACGATAGCTCCCACCCAGATAATACTTGTTCTTGTAGTCATAGTTGAGACGGGTGATGTAAGAAACCATTCTTGACCTCTTGGAAGAACCATCTATGCTCTCCAAAGTCTGCCCGTTGGCAATGTCATTCTTTATCGGAGTCAGGAAGTTAGTAGCATATCCCGACAAGAAATCATTGTACTTGGAATCGATTTCATATCCGACAAGGGCATCCAAATTGTGGTCCTTTTGGATAGTAGTCTTGTAAGTCAACTGGTTTGACCACACCAACTTGTTATATTCACTATATGCCTTTTCGGCTCCACCATTATTCTTCTCACCGTCGGAGGTACGGGAGTCTTTCCATTCTTTACCCTTACTGATGTTATAGTCATAGCTCAAAATAGACTTTAACTTCAAGTCCTTGATAAATTCATATTCGGCATTAATCGTATTGAACATACGGGTAACATACTCACGCTGGTAATTGTACTCCTGGGCAAGAACGGGATTTCTTCTTGACAACGAAATCAAGTCCTGGTTATAGCTTCCATCTTCATTGTAAACCGGATCTGAAGGCGTCAATTTGCTTACGCTGGAGTAGAAAGGAGCAGTATAACCGGTTCCTTCACTATATACATCCTGATTCAGATTGGTAAACATGATGTTGGCACCGAATTTCAATTTATCCGTAGCCTGAAAATCAACATTCAAACGTCCGGTAATTCTTTCCAGACCCGATGTTTTTACAATGCCCTCTTGGTTGAGATAGGACAATGAAGAATAGTATTTGAATTTGTCGGTTCCTCCGGATATGGAAGCCTCATAACTGGAATGGCTTCCTTTCTTGAACAGATAATCTCCCCAATCCGTATAGCCGCACCAGGGAACCGGAGCATATTTGTCGATATTCTTATCAGCATAAGCTATGGCATCCGCATCCGATTTGCCGCTGCGCTGTTGTCCAAGAACCATACCATTGTATATGTATTCGCGACGTTCTGCTCCGCTCAAAATAGGACGATAATCCATAGCAAAGTCACTGAATCCCCAATCGGCTTTCAAACTGATAGAAGCCTTACCGGTTTTACCTTTCTTCGTCGTAATCAGAACCACACCATTCGCAGCGCGCGAACCGTAGAGTGATGCAGCAGCGGCATCCTTGATAATCGTAATATTCTCAATATCCGAAGTGTTGACGGTTGACATGGCATCCAGACCACCATCCGAACTGATGGAGTTTATCGAACCGGAAGTAACGGGCACTCCATCAATAACATACAGCGGAGAGTTGGAGGCATTGAAAGAGCCCATACCACGAATACTCAAAGAAGCTGAAGAACCCGGCTGGCCAGAAGCAGAAGTAAACTGTACACCCGTAGCATTTCCCTGCAACAAATCCTGGAAAGAAACGGAAGGCACATCGGCAATCTTTTCATTCTTCACACTGGCAGCCGAACCCGCATAAGCAGATTTCTTGAATGTACCGTAACCGGTTACAACCACCTCTTCCATCATATTTGCATCCGGCACCAATACAATCTTCAATATCTTACCCGAAGTAGCTTTCACTTCCTGACGAACATAGCCAACATAAGAGACAAGCAAGGTAGCCGATGCATGCTCCACCTTGATAGAGAAACCTCCATTCAAATCGGTAATCTGGCCGTTTGTAGTACCTTTGACCAAAACATTGGCTCCAATGACGGGCTCACCGGTCTCATCCACCACTGTTCCGGAAATAACATTAGCTTGTTCTACTGCCTTCACAGCATTCACTTCATTGGCTGGACGGATAGCAATGGCCCCGTCTTTTACGACATAAGCCAATCCGCTATTCTTAAGACATTCATCCAGCACTGCTGCGATTTTTCCATTCGTGACCCTCAAATTACGTACCTTGACATTCTTTACGTCATTTGTACTATAAATGAAAGTAAAATCCGTCTGGCGTTGAATTTCCCATAACACGTCACTTAAAGTGGCGTCCTGCACATTTACAGTAACTGTTGTCTGGGCAAACGCCGTATTGGCGGCCTGCACAAAGCCAATCATAATAAAACTGAAAAACAGGAATGTAATCCACATACGTTTACTACCTTCCCAAAACCTGGTGTAGCTCTGTTCCTTAGTCATAATTAAATTATTAAATGGTTATTTATAGAATATAATAGTTTTACCGTTGATTTTGACATGTATGTTTTCCGTCGCTTCCAGTAGCTCAAGGAAAGGAGCTATTTCCTCATAACGGTTCACATAGCAACCGAAACGCAGGTTCTTTAACGCTTCGTCTGAATAGTCCACTTCAATATTATACCACCTTGAAAGGATTCTCATAATATCTTCCAGCCGTTGATCTTTAAAATTGATTTTTCCCTTCACCCATGATGTATAGAAGGCAGTATCTACTGTACGCACTTGTATATTCCCGCTCCCGGGAATTAATGATGCCTGCTGTGAAGGTTTTAAGACAAGACTCTGTCCCTCCCCGGTGTCCACCTTAACAGAACCACTGACAAGAGTCGCCTGATATTCTTCACCCGGATAGGCCGAAATATTGAAAGTTGTTCCCAACACCTCAATCTGCATACCTTGAGTCGATACAATGAAGGGATGACCGGTCTTATTTACTTCAAAATAAGCTTCTCCCGCCAATTCCACTTCCCGCTTCCCTGCTTCGAAAGCAAGCGGAAAACGTAGACTGCTCATTGAATTCAGATGTACTTTTGTACCATCATTCAGAACAAGTGTATACTCACCGCCTCGAGGCACTTCAACTTTATTATATGCCAAAGCTGACAGCACAACCTGCCCGTCTGCAGCGCTGTAGTTCAAGGTCGTCGAATCTATCTGTATTTGTTTACCAGCCAACTGCAACTGCCGCCCATCGGCATTCTCATCCAGATAAACCGTTTCCCCATTATCCAATGTAAGAATAGCTTTGGCTCCACCCGGCAGTATTTGCTGGGCAGCCAATAATTGATTGCCATCCATGACATGGGGTACAGAAATATCCTGAAATGCAAAAACCAATATCAGCACCGGTGCAATAAAAAGAGCAACGTACCGTAACAGTTTCAAATGTCTCCTTCTGAGCTCCATCCTCTTGATACGTGTTTCGACACCTTTCCATCCAGCCTGCGAATCAAACTCCATTTTACGAATTTCGTGCTGTGCATAATGTTCATCACTACAAATCTTTTGGAAAAGCTGCTCATGGCTTTTGCTCTCTTTGCGCCATTTATCCAAAAAACGGCTCTCTTCCGGTGTTACTTCACCGGATAGGTGCCTGGAAATAAGATGAGCTATATGAAAGTACTCTTTTATCATAATTTGGCATGTTTTAGTCTATCTTTAATGATAATACAAGCCAAAATGAAAACATGGTGAATCGATAAAGACTTTTTTTTGAAAAAATAGAAAAAAATGTGCTTTTAGATAAATAACAGAAGGCAATAATAATAATCGGTAAGGAATGCACGAAGCTTTTTATAAGCCACTTTTTTAAGAGTATGTACCGTTTCGGGAGAGACATTGAGACGCTCTGCTATTTCTGCATTCTTTTTACCTTCCAGAGCCAACTGCATGATGGCTCTCATTTGGGTAGGAAGTTTCTCTATAGCTTCTGACAGAATCCGGAAAGTCTCTTCTTCCACAATCGCATCACGAAAAAAAGCATCTGCTTTTTTGGCTATAATCTTTTGCTCGTATTCATGAGCTACCTTCGAATGCTCAAGTTCGTTCAAGGCATGGTTACGTACGGCCGTATAAAGAAAAGCTTTCACCTGATGAAGATAAAAGAAATCGTCTCTTATCTGCCACAACTTGGCAAATACGTCTTGTACTATATCTGCTGACATATCCGCATCCTCCATGTATTGGAACGCGAAAGAACAAAGCGCCGCATAATATTCCTTAAAAATATTATGAAACTCTTGCTCATCCAGCTTAATGCTTACAACAGAGTGGGATTTATCCTTTTTTATCAGATTTAGCGCCATATTTATGCTTTTCGGGCGCTAATATAGTTAAATTTTCAGAATATAACCAATATAACTATCAATCCTCTAAATCTTTTCCCCATAAATCAATATCGGATGGAGCTTTCCATAAGCTCCATCCGACCAATAGTCCTATTGCCAATAAAAAAATCAAATATATCATTATAGTCCGGTTTGTTTCAATGTCTTATAATAACACAGTAAACTGTATTAAAGTTCACTCCACCCAAAATTGTTGTTTTTCCTATGTATACTTTTCAATGCAGAGAGTGTATTATTGAGGTTTCGTGTACGAAAACGAGCAATTTTGTGCACGATAACGACCAATTTCGTCCAAAATTGTCCCATTTACTAAATAATTATGCTTTTCGAGTTTGATTAATTGAGAAAAGGTCTTATTTTTGACCCGGTTTTTAATTCATACTATTGCAAAAACAAACTCAATTACCTAATTAAATCACAAGAGAATGGAACAAGTTTTCGGCTATATCATCGGCTTAGGAGCAGCAGTGATGATGCCTATAATCTTTACAATTTTGGGAGTATGCATCGGCATCAAATTCAGTAAGGCGCTAAAGAGCGGTCTGCTGGTAGGTGTCGGTTTCGTAGGTCTGTCAGTTGTCACTGCGCTGTTGACCAGCAGCCTCGGTCCTGCTCTGAGCCAAGTCGTTGAAATTTACGGTCTTCAGTTGAAAGTATTCGATATGGGATGGCCTGCAGCTGCGGCTGTAGCCTATAACACATCGGTGGGTGCATTCATCATTCCGGTATGTTTGGGAGTAAATCTTCTGATGTTATTAACGAAAACGACCCGTACGGTCAATATCGACCTTTGGAACTACTGGCATTTCGCATTTATCGGCGCAGTCGTTTATTTTGCCAGCGACAATATCTGGTGGGGTTTCTTCGCCGCTATTATCTGCTACATCATTACCCTGATTATGGCCGACTATACCGCCGACAAATTCCAGGGATTCTACGACAAGATGGAGGGTATCTCCATTCCCCAGCCTTTCTGCGCAGGTTTCGTTCCATTTGCCGTAGTCATCAATAAAGCATTGGACAAAATCCCCGGTTTTGACAAATTGAACATTGATGCGGAAGGCATGAAGAAGAAATTCGGTTTGCTGGGTGAGCCTCTGTTCCTGGGTATTCTGGTCGGTTGCGGTATCGGTGCTTTGTCTTGCAAGAACGGTCAGGAACTGGTAGACAAGATACCTTATATATTAGGTTTGGGTATCAAGATGGGCGCCGTAATGGAGCTGATTCCGCGTATCACCGCTTTGTTCATCGAAGGCTTGAAGCCCATTTCCGATGCTACCCGCGAGCTGATTGCCAAAAAATTCAAAGGTGCTGTCGGCCTGAACATCGGTATGAGCCCCGCATTGGTTATCGGCCATCCTGCAACGCTGGTGGTTTCCCTGCTGCTGATTCCCGTAACCATACTGCTGGCTGTCATCCTGCCGGGTAACCAGTTCCTGCCTCTGGCGTCGCTGGCCGGAATGTTCTACCTCTTCCCGCTGGTACTGCCCATCACGAAAGGAAATGTAGTAAAGACGTTCATCATCGGACTCGTTGTACTGACCATCGGTCTTTATTTCGTAACAGACCTCGCCCCCTATTTCACACAAGCAGCCCACGATGTATACGAGAAGACACAAGATGCTGCCGTGAATATCCCCGCCGGCTTTGAAGGCGGTGCACTGGACTTTGCATCCAGCCCCTTTGCTTGGGTCATTTTCCACCTGACCTACTCGTTGAAATGGATAGGCTCCGGTATCCTTGTATTATGCACATTGTTCCTGATGATTATGAACCGTCGTGCCATTATCAAATACCAGAAATCAATCAAAAATTAAAAGTTAAAAATTAAATAGTAACAAATTATGAAAAAGTTAGTACTTGCATTTATGATGGGAGCAGTTGCCATGGCAGCCAATGCCCAAGTGAATTACAAAGTGCAGACCGCCTGCCATCCGCAGGACGTGAAGCATTATGACACGGAACTTCTACGCAGCAGATTCATGATGGACAAAGTCATGGCTCCGGATGAAATCAACGTAACCTACACCCTCTACGACCGATTGATTTACGGTGGCGCCATGCCGGTGAACAAGACATTGAAGTTGGAAGTGTTCCGTGAACTGGGTCCGGAAATCACTTACTTCCTCGAACGCCGCGAACTGGGTGTCATCAATACCGGCGGTGACGGAGTGGTTACTGTAGACGGTAAGGAATACCCCATGAAGTATAAGGAAGCCCTTTACGTAGGCTGCGGAAATAAGGAAGTAACTTTCAAGAGCAACGACGCAACCAATCCCGCCAAGTTCTACATCAACTCGGCTCCGGCCTACAAGCCCTATGTTACTCAGCTGATTACCACCGATGCCAAGCTTCAGAAAGCCAACCCCAAGAAATATGCACTGGGCATCTCCGACCATTATGGAAAAATGGAAGACAGCAACGACCGTATCGTAAACCAGCTGATTGTGAAAGATGTACTGGAAAGAGTGAAAGACGGCGGTACCAACCAGTTGCAGATGGGACTCACGGAACTGGCTCCCGGCTCTGTATGGAATACCATGCCTGCCCACACGCACACTCGCCGCATGGAAGCTTACTACTACTTCAACCTGAAACCCGGCAACGCTATCTGTCACCTGATGGGCGAACCGCAGGAAGAACGTTTGATATGGCTGCACAACGAACAAGCCATCACTTCTCCCGAATGGTCCATCCACGCTGCTGCCGGAACCAGCAACTATACTTTCATCTGGGGTATGGGCGGTGAAAACCTGAAATACAGCGACAAAGACGAAATCAAATACATCGATATGAAATAAAGTTGCCCTGCAACGTCCGATAGGCATGGACTTAAATAATCCATGCCTATTTTTGTCATTTTCTACATCCTTTTTACTCAATATTACACCTCGAACAACACACAAACCCCTACATTTGCATCAAAATATAAATCTATTATCATGAGTACATTTCAAAACACCGCAGGGCGGATGACCAATTACCGTTGGATTATCTGCGCCATGCTATTCTTCGCGACAACCGTCAACTACCTCGACCGCCAGGTTCTTTCATTGACCTGGAAAGATTTCATCTCCCCCGAATTCCACTGGACCGATACACACTACGGCTACATCACAGCTATCTTTTCCATTGTCTATGCCTTAGGCAATCTGTTTGCCGGACGTTTCATCGACTGGATGGGAACGAAAAAAGGGTATTTATGGGCCATTGCCGTATGGTCTATCGGCGCTTGTATGCACGCCCTCTGCGGACTTGCCACAGAAATGACCCTCGGCATTGAAAATGCCGCCAACATGATTAGCGCTACCGGTGCATTGGCCTCTACCATAGCCATCACCAGCGTTTACTACTTCATTGCCGCCCGTATCATACTGGGCATCGGTGAAGCAGGAAACTTTCCTGCCGCCATCAAGGTGACTGCCGAATATTTTCCAAAGAAAGACCGTGCCTTCTCCACTTCCATATTCAATGCCGGCTCTACCATCGGAGCACTGATAGCCCCATTGTGTATCCCTACCCTGGCCCGCTACTTCCAACGCATGGGCGTGGGTAACGGCTGGGAAATGGCTTTTATCGTTATCGGCGGATTGGGTTTCATCTGGATGGGACTGTGGATATTCATGTACAAGAAACCTGATGAAAATCCACACGTAAACGCAGCTGAGCTGGCATATATAGAACAAGACAAAGACAATGAGGAGGATAAAAAGGCGACTACTCCGACAACCAAGGATGAAAAGAGCATTTCTTTCCTGCAATGTTTCAAATATCCGCAAACCTGGGCTGTATTTTTCGGCAAATTCATGACTGACGGTGTATGGTGGTTCTTCCTCTTCTGGGCACCCGCATACATTTCGGACGTTTACGGATTCTCCTCAGATACTCCCACGGCACAGATGCTTATCTTTGTGCTCTATGCCATCACGATGTTGTCCGTCTATGGCGGGAAATTGCCCACCATCATTATCAACAAAACCGGTAAGAACCCCTACGCCGCACGCATGCAGGCCATGTTCATCTTTGCACTGTTCCCGCTATTGGCATTGTTTGCACAGCCATTGGGCAACAAGGAAGTATTTGGCGAACAAGCCTATTGGTTCCCGATTATCATCATAGGTATTGCAGGCGCTGCCCATCAGTCCTGGTCGGCCAACATCTATTCTGTGGTAGGTGATATGTTTCCCAAGAGCACCATTGCCACCATTGTGGGAATCGGAGGTATGGCGGGCGGTATCAGCTCATTCCTTATCAACATGAGTTCCGGTTTGCTGTTCGACTATGCCGACAAGACACAAATGGTATTTCTTGGATTCCAGGGCAAGCCTGCCGGATATTTCATCATCTTCTGTGTATGTGCAGTGTCCTACCTGATAGGCTGGTGCATCATGAAGGCACTGGTTCCGAAGTACAAACCGATTATAGTGGACTAATCAGAAGTCTCTATATAGATATTCAGAATCATGCGGAGTTTGCAAACTGCATTACATGCCTTGCAAACTCCGCACAAAAAAAGCCTTTTCTCACGAAATGGCTTTTCTTCGTTCAATTACAGTCAAAAACAAAAAACTGTAAATGGAACACAATTTAAGATGAAAAAAAGGGAAGTCTCACGACTTCCACAATTCTTCTAACCTTAAATCTAAATCTCTATGAAAAAAACGTGATGCAAAGATAATGGTTTATCTCACACAGCGTTATTAATAAACTCTATAAAGAAGCAGAAAATATTTAAGATTTACTAAATAAGACGGTTACGAATGGCAAACTACAGACAAGAGCTCGGCATAAATAGGATTAAGTTTCAATAGTTGCGGCACTCCTGTCATAAACATCTGCCTGCGGGCACGAGTAAGGGCAACATTCAATTTCCGGTCAATCCGAGTACCGTTTTCCTCTGTCATATTTGCCAGAAACTTCAACTGATAAGCCCGGTTCACACAGAAAGAGTAGATAATAACATCCCGTTCGCTACCTTGGAAGCGTTCCACGGTGTCTACCAATATATCCTCCAAAGGAGCAATACCCAAAGCAGCAATCTCTTTCTTAATCAAGGCTATCTGACTGCGATAAGGAGTGATGACACCTAAAGTGACAGCCGGGTTGAAACCGGAAACAGCTGCATACTGCCGATAGATAGCCGCTGCCAACCGTGCCACAATCCGCGCCTCCGAATGGTTCATCTTGGCCGACTGTGCCGGCGGTTCGACTGCGGCAGGCAGAAAAGCGACACGACGAGTCAGCAAGCCGGCAAACTCACAATCACACAGCTCAGGAGCAAGAGTCAGCTCTCCCTGCTGGTGCGGCAGACCAACCGGTTCCAACAGACCACCGTAAAAAGCCCGGTTAGGAAACAAAGCTACCTCGATATTCATACGACCCTGACGGCAGAGCATGTCGTAGGAGGGATGAGGGATAAAAGATGAAGAATGAGAGGTTGATGCCTGGCGATTGGCACTTTCCTTGGAGAGATTCCTATAAAGGCGTTCGAAAAGGGAATCTTTCAAATTATACAATCCGATGGCCTGCAAAGCTTCGTCACACACTTCCGACTGCTCGGACGACTGCAAGACCACTGCGGGTAGCTGCTTATGGTCACCTATCAAAATAAATTTACCGATGGCATCCGCGCCTGCGGGATTGCGGGTACAGAGTAACCCCAGCAGTTGTGGTTCCAAAATTTGGGTAGCCTCATCCACAATCGCTACATCAAAAGTCTTCAACCGGAAAAGTTCGGTCTTGGAAGAAAGCGTGGCAACCGTACCGACAAAAACACGGCAACGGGCAATGCGCTCCTGCACCTGCCGCCGAGTGGCACAAGGTTCCAACACATTCTCAATCAGATACGGGCGGAATGAGTCATCGCAAGACAACTCACTGCCTAAACGGATAAAGTCTATTTCAGGCTCAATGGAAGCCAGCGCCTTACTGATTTCATCTACAGCACGATTGGTATACGAAAGCAGTAGAATCTGTTTCCCCTCCCGGTAAAAGGCTTCTACCATGCCCCGCAGCGCGCGAGAGGTCTTGCCAGTACCCGGCGGACCTATTAAAAGGAAATAGTCGCGAGCAGCCTGCGCTTTCAGAATAATCCGCGAAAAATCATCCGGAGCGGTCGCAATAGCGGCATCCAAAGAAGTATCGAATTCGGGAGAGCGCTGCCCCAACAACAAGTCACGCCGTCTTTGGGTGGCAGAAAGGAAAGCGGAAAGTCCCAGATACATGCTACGAAAGGAGGTGTCCATATAGTCGTGCTCTATGGCATAGAGGCTAGCAACAGGCAATACACCCGCATTCTGCTGGGTGGCACGAAGACGGATACAAACCTCGTCATCGGATATGCACTCTATATTACCTTTAAACACCATCTTGTTGGTAACGTTATCGGTATCCGTATTCCGTTCGTAAAGAACCACCGCATCACCCTGGCGGAAATTGGGCAGAACCCGCTCCTGCCGGGAAGCAACCATTTGCTTCGTTCTGAGGGACAAATACGGTTTATGCGTATCTGCCGCATGATTCTCGCAAATAGCCAAATCGTACAGAATTTCACCTGCCTCACATTTCTCAGCCAGTGTGGAAAGCCAGAGGGCGGCAGCACCGGTACGTCCTTCATAATCCACATCTCCAGATTTGGAGGTATAGAGTTCCTTGGTTATAAAGTTATAGAGCGTATAAAAATAGCTTTGTTCCAACGACGAAAGCGAACGGATGCGTTGCGCTACGGCATCGATGGAGGGGCAAAGGAAGCGTTTCCACAAGGTATTGTCCAAACCGCGCTCATTCAAGGTATCCGGATGGATGTCTTTCAGGCGCTCTGCCGTATACTGTGGGCTATTCCGTAACTGGATGCCATATTCATTGGCTACAATCCGGTTACGCACATCCATCACACGGCGCACCATTGCCCACGAAGGACGCGCCGGATAAAGCAACGGATAACGGGTATAGAGCAGATAAGCCTTTACACGTCGATGGTCCATTCCCATAGAATACTCCAACACAGCCTGATAGAGCAACATCTGCACCTTATTGTTTTCTTTAGGCTCCACCTTACCACGGATGGAATACTCGTCCGCCTTACCGGACTTCATTTCAATGAACGAGGTCATATCCCGCTGCATGTAGTCCAGACGCCCTTGCAAACCCAATGCTTCACAGATGTAAGAGGGTTCCAGCACGGCATCAGTCCTATCGAGCTCATAGCCGGATGCACGGAATGTTTCTGTCACCGTCCGGTGGATATTATCGAAATGGCGCTTGCAATCGGAAAAGAATTCAGCTTCCTTCTCCCGGTCGCGCAGGTCGGCACATGCTGCCAGCTCGATGGGATAAGAACGGAAGGCCTTCTTCATGCATGCCAAATAATCGGGTGCCTCCTTGGCATGAATCCATTCGTCCAGAAAGAGGTTGGCAATATTACCCAACAGTAACGGACGGGTATTGTCTGGCGACTGGAGCCGTGCCAGGATATAATTGGCAGGATGATGCCCGTAATCCTTGAAGCATTCGGCAAGCGAACTGATGTCTATCAAGTAATCGGGCTCAAGTATAATAAAGGAAGGGGTGAGTATGCCGACTTCGTCCACCGTAACATCCAGCAGATTGACCTGGGCATGCCGCCACAGAATCCGGCAGATTTCTGCAAACTCTTCATTAATCTGAGGTACATTATAACGGACACGCAACGGCTCATCGGCTACAGTGTCTACGGGCAGTACATATAAATAAGTATCATCGGCATACTGAAAACAGACGCGCATGCGCTTTATCCGTTCTTTGGCGGGCGGTGCCACTATATAGGTGGCATCCGCACGGGGTAGCAGGCGATAAAGTTCGGCAGGTATCTCCTCCCCCGTCAAGCGCTTGACAAAGAATGCCAGTGTCTTGGCATCACGCAACAACTGTTCACGTTGCGGTTCCGCCTGGCGGTTCAGAATAGCATTGGAGGTCAGCCGGAAGGTATGCAGACGGTTCTGTTCCACGGTGGAAAGTCCGGCCTTCGAAGCCACGAAACTGATACGTGCAGAAAGGTCCGTCATCTGCAAGCTGCCGTCGGGCATCTGTGTACGGCACAAACGCTCCAGCAACTCGCGCAATTGCCGATAGGCCACGTCCAAGGAGATTTCCTCAACGTGGCAGGCTTCCAGCAATATACTAAAATATTCCTTTACTTCACAATCCATCATTCCTCTGTCTCCACTTCTTCCGCTTCATCATCAGTCTTTTTATCCTTTATCATCAGGATACTCAACTCATAGAGCAGATAAAGCGGCACCGCCACTACTGTCAAGGTAAACGGGTCACCGGTCGGAGTAATGATGGCCGAGGCAATAACAATGATGACAACAGCATGACGGCGGTATTTCCGCAAAAAGGTCTTGTGCACCAGTCCCAGCAGGGAAAGCAGCCATGTCACCAGCGGCAGTTCGAATGCCAGTCCCATGCAAAGCACCAACATCATGAAATTGTCGATGTACGAGTTCAGGGAAATTTGATTCTCGATGGCTGCGCTCAATTGATAAGTGGAAAGGAAACGCAATGTCAGCGGATAGACCATAAAATACCCCAGCAACACACCGATGAAGAACATCACCGTACCTATACCCAGCGCTTTCCTCACCCCTTTACGCTCGTTTGGATAGAGTGCAGGGCTTACAAAGCGCCAGATTTCATAGAAAATATAAGGAGCAGCCGTTACCACCGACATCCAGAAAGCGGTAGACATGTGGACAAAGAACGGTGCGGCAAGATTGATATTGACGAGCTTCACATGAAACTCCTGGGTAAAGAATTCATCCTGCAAATCCAGTCTCTGCCCTATCCAGCGCAGCAAGTCATAGAAAATGAAGTCGTTATGGCAAGGAGCCAATATCACATTGTCAAACAGATAAGGCATGGCAATAAAATAACCGATAGCCAATACAAACCACACACCGAGTACACGAAACAACACCCGGCGCAACTCGTCCAAGTGGTCCCAAAAGGTTAGTTCTTTTTCTGACATAAAGGGATTTACTATTTACTATTTGGGCTGCGCTGCGGGGATTTACTATTTGACAATTTACAATTTACTATTTGGGCTGCGCTGTGGAAAAGGCAACAAGCCTACCCATACTCCTGAACTTCTCAGAGTATCAAATAGTAAATAGTAAATTGTCAAATAATAAATACCCTTGTTCCTTTATTTCTTTTCAGCCGGTTTATCCAAATCTTCCTGAGCCTTGTTTATCTCTTCTTTGGCTTCATTCACACCATCCTTGAAGCTCTTCACTCCTTTGCCCAAACCACGCATCAATTCGGGAATTTTCTTACCACCAAACAACAGCAAGATGACCAATGCAATAATTATCCATTCGGAACCGCTGGGCAGAAAGCCTAATAAAAGTAAGTTTGTCATAGTTATATCTGATTAATTATAGTGCAAAGATAGGAAAATTAAGGATTAGGGATTAAGGATTAAGGATTAATTTTATCGCAATCCCTAATCCCTAATCCCTGCCCCCTATCTTCAGTCTTGATAATAAATACGTTTTACCCGTGTAGAAACGCTTGTCAACACCTCATAAGGAATAGTTTCGAGTACATCGGAAAGAACGGTTATAGGCAGATGGTCACCAAAAATTTCCACACTGTCACCCTCCTTGCAATCGATGTCCGTCACGTCAATCATACAGACATCCATGCAGATATTCCCTACATAGGCTGCCCGTTGGCCGTTTACAAGACAATAGGCATGTCCATTTCCAAGATGGCGGTTCAGGCCGTCGGCGTAACCGATGGGAAGAGCCGCTATACGCGACGGACGGGTGAGATGCCCTTTCCGGCTATACCCCACCGTATCCTCTTCGGGAACATCACGTATCTGGAGGATGGTAGTCTTCAACGTGCTCACATTATTCATAATGGAATTGTCTATGGGATTGACACCATAGAGGCCGATACCCAGGCGCACCATATCGAATTGCGCCCCGGGGAAACGCTCGATACCTGCGGAATTGCAGATATGGCGAAGTATCTTATGCGGAAAAGCCTCCTGCAATTCCATGGACGCTTTCTCGAACATTTCTATCTGCCAGCGTGTAAAACTGTCGAATTGTTGCGAATCGCTCCCTACCAAATGCGAGAAGACGGAACGGGCAATCACAGCATTCTGTCCCTTCAGCCGTTCTATCAGCCGGGGCATATCCTCCGGAGCAAACCCCAGGCGGTGCATACCGGTATCCAGCTTTATGTGGATGGGGAAGTTTGTGATACCTTCCTTTTCCGCTTCTTTAATCAAAGCGTCCAGCAGATGGAAGCTATATACTTCGGGCTCCAGCTTGTAATCGAACATGGTCTTGAAAGCAGTCATCTCAGGATTCATGATAATGATGTTCGCAGTGATGCCCGCTTTGCGGAGTTCGGAGCCTTCGTCGGCAACCGCCACGGCAAGATAATCGACATGATGTTCCTGCAAAGTCTTGGCTATCTCATAAGAACCTGCACCGTAAGCGGAGGCTTTCACCATGCAGACCATCTTTGTTTCCGGCTTCAGCTTGCCACGATAATAGTTCAGATTGGCAATCATCGCTCCAAGATTAACCTCCAGAATGGTTTCGTGCACCTTCTTCTCCAATACTTCCGTCAAGGAGTCAAAACCGAACTTACGTGCACCCTTAATCAGAATTATTTCGTTTTCAAGGCGAAGTTCCCCACGCTGAATAGCACGTATCAAGGCCGCTGTATCCGGATAAAAGGTCTTCTCTATATTAAAGCGTGCAGCGCAGGAAGATATTTCATTTCCTACACCTATGATGCGTTCAATGCCACGGCTGTTTACCAGCTGTGCCACTTGTCGGTAAAGTGTCGGCGTGTTCTGACCGGTCTCCAATATATCCGAAAGAACCAAAGTCCGCCTCAATCCCTTACTTTGCGAACGGCGGTAAAGAAAATCGAGTGCAATATCCAATGAGCCAAGGTCAGAATTATAACTGTCGTTAATCAACAGACAGTTGTTTTTTCCCTCCTTGACTTCCAGCCGCATGGCGATGGGTTCCAGCCTTGCCATACGTTCTGTAATCTGTTCGGCAGGAAGCATCAGATAGAGGCATGCGGCCAGGCAGTTCAGCGAATTCTCGATGGAAGCATCATCTATGAACGGTAGAGTAAACGTATTGTCCATATCCAGATAGCGATAGGAAATGACAGTACAGTCATCCCGTTTCTCCACTTTACTTATATATAGAGGACGTTCCATATCTTTCCGGCTCCACGCAATCTCACGTGCAGACAGCATGGACTTCGCCACACAGTTGCTGACGAACTCATCGTCACCATTATAAATCACTACATCACAATTCTTGAAAAGCGTCAGCTTCTCCATGCATTTCTCCTGCAACGAGAAGAAATTTTCCTGGTGAGCCCCTCCTATATTGGTCAGGATGCCTATGGTAGGCTTGATGATGTTCTGCAAAGCGCGCATTTCCCCCGGCTCGGAAATACCGGCTTCAAAAATAGCAAGTTCGGACTGTTCGTTCATCTGCCACACAGACAAAGGCACTCCAATCTGGGAGTTATAACTGCGGGGAGAACGGATAATGGCACGTTCCGGACTGAGCAACTGGTGCAGCCATTCTTTCACAACGGTCTTGCCGTTGCTTCCCGTAATACCGATGACCGGTATCTGGAACTGGTTCCGATGCTGTTCCGCCAGTTTTTGCAGGGCTTTCAGCGGGTTGGGAACAATGAGATAATTGACAATTGACTGCGCATCATCACGCTGCATAGCATTGTCAATTGTCAATTGTCCATTGTCCATTAATCTAAAGCTTTCTTCGCTAAGCACAAAATTACGTACTCCACGGGCATATAAATCTGTAATATAGCGCGCACCGTCATTCCTCTTGGTGGTCAAGGCAAAGAATAATGTTTCCTCAGGAAAATTCAGGGAACGGCTGTCAGTGAGCAGCCAGTCTATGGTAGCCGGCGCGTTTCCCATACGCCGTGCGCCAATACTTTCGGTTATGCTTTCAATCGAATACGACATATTTCTCTCTCTTTTTGGAAATCTAAGTACGGGTATTTTCCGTTAAGTTGGTCTATTTTTAACACAATTTGTCCTAAAAAACGCTTATACTCTTCTGAAGCGGGATAAAATGGCTTATGTGACAACATCTTACGGATATTTTCACTTTCTTCCATAATCCGTAACGCATCGGCAGAGATGCACGACCGGGTAAACCGTTCCCAGACATAGCGAATGGCTGTTTCGGAAGGATGCACCATGTCTTCTGCATAGAAGCGATAGTCACGAAGCTCGTCGAGCAGCAGCTCATAAGCCGGAAAATAGAAAACATGTTCCGGGAAAGTGGCTTGCAACTGGTTCACGGCAAGTAGCAGGGTAGCTTTACTGAGCTGGTTGGCATGCATTCCGTCACGTACGTGGCGGATGGGGCTGACGGTGAACAATACTTTCAGCCGGGGAATCCGCGCCAGCAAGCCGGAAAGCAAAGAGGTGTAGTCAGATACTATTTCACAGACAGAAAGCATACGGCGGGTAAAGCAGGACTCAGGTTGCTTATGACAATTGGCAACTACAGTTCCCGTCTTTTTATTTTCATAAACCCAGGCAGATCCGAAAGTCAGCAGCAGACAATCCAACCGGTCCAGCCTTTCATGGGCGCTTTTCAAACGCCCGTTAATGCCTGCCAATGTTTCCTCTGCAGAGACTGAGGAAAAACTACCATGATGCATGGCACTATGCCAAAGTTCATGAAAGAGGAAAATATCGTTTTCATTGTAGCATCTGCCCGCAATGATTTCACGCAATGCCGCAGAAATGGAAAACGGATTATAAAGCACACCATAAGGATTGACGTCACAACGGAACTTGGCATCCGCCAGCCTTTGCCCCATCTCGGACGCAAAACAAGAACCCATCAGCAACAGATTATTCTCTTGCGAAAGAAGGGGCATACTGGAAACTACTTCTACAGGCGTATAAAGATTCATAAGTTCGAAATAAATAAACCATTCACTTTCTCTGAAAAAATGATGTACCAACTGCTTGCTACGCCACAAAGATAGTAAATTTCAATATAAAAAAGGCAGGTGATATAACCTCTCATTATATCATCTGCCTTAAATAAAAATACTATATATTCTATTAATACCAATTAGCCGTAGGATCAGCCACCCAATCTGCAAAACCTGGATATTTATCATTAATAGCCTGACGCTCAGTAGTCCATTCATATCTTGTCTCTACACGTATCTTCTGCGGAGCTTTGCCAATCTCTGCTTTCAGTGTATATACTTCAGCATTTTGGCCTTCCACTTTGATATTTACGGCACCGGTACCGTTAACTCTGTACATCACCGGAGCCTTAGTTGCCCCAGCATCCGTATTTACCATTGTAGTATTAGAAACACCAAAGAGTTCATGAACTTCACGGCTATCACCGCCTACCTCAATATACAAAGGCAAAGTACCACCCGCAGCCTGCAGGGTAATGATAGTTGCTCCCCCATTGGTCGCTACATCAAACACGACATCGTTGAAGTCAAAATCATCACTGTCTCCAAGGTCTTCTGCTATGATTCTGTACGCATTCGTATATACGGCCGGAGAGATTTTCACAATCCAATCACTATAATACCCATCTGCAGCCACTTGTTGATTTGGGTTCTGTCCGGTAGCTTCAAAGTCAAATCCCACATAATAAGCACCCCCAATATATTGTATAGTATAATTATAGTGCATTTTACCATCCAAAGAAACCCTATAGCCAAAAGAAGACGTTCCACTATTCTGCATTAGCATTATAGCCCCCTCAGTAGCATTAAAATTATTGATATGCTCATCTGATGCTGCAACCAAAAAATCCATATTAGAGTGTGAGCCACTTACATGTTGAACAAAAAAGTCGGTCCAATCCACACCAATGGATTGTGGATTCTGATGTGTTTTAAACCATTCCGTAACCACTTCTTTTTCTGTAGCCGTAATACCCTCGGGTACTTCCGTAAAATCTTTCCATTGATTGCTATTAGTGTTAGCAACACGCGTTGTCGGTGTTGCCCCAAATCCCCAATCCTGATCAACTGCAATTTCTCCATACTTCTGCACGAAAGCCGATGCATACTGTGCCTCTTTCTTAGCCGCCGCCTTTTCCGGGTCGAACAAATCGCTATCAGAACCGCAAGCGGAAAATACCACTACGCCCATAATAGCCAAAATTCCAAAGTTGAGCTTTTTCTTCATATCATTCATTGTTTATTCATTTAACAATTCGTGATTACACCCCATTCCGACACATATTACAACCAAGGATATCATTATATACAACTCAAAATTGTATAACATATTGATAAATAGGACATATTCTACTTCGCAAATATACATAATACTATATCAAATAACAACCAAAACCTCAAAAAGTTGCAATAAATAATTTATTAAGTTGTATTTTTCAATAAACATTAAATTTAAAGCATCTCTTATCATAGATGCACACATACGAAAGTACAAGTCAATTTTTGAAAGGACTAATATCTTTGCCTACCAAAATTAAATTATTCCTATATGGAGAAAAAATCGTTCCACCATGGTGGAACGATTTTTTCTCCAGGATGGAACAATATTTTCTCCATGGAGGAACGATTTACTATCAGGCATCTTTTCCCTTAACCATAGGCAGGCTGAACGAGAAATATGGCGTATGCAAAGAGAAAGTAAAAACAGAAGTGAACAAAAGAGGCTTTTTTTCCTTCTAAAACTTCCCGCCATCCGTTTTCTTTTGCTATTTTTGCATTTTGTAATCTTCAGATTAGAAATGAGAACAGAACCAACAACATATAACTTGCTTAACACCATTACATTTCCCGAGGATTTACGCCAACTCAGCGTAGAAGAGCTTCCTGAAGTCTGTAAAGAATTGAGGCAAGACATTATAAAGGAGGTTTCGTGTAACCCCGGACATTTCGCTGCCAGCCTGGGCACGGTAGAGCTGACCGTTGCCCTGCACTACGTATTCAATACTCCGTACGACCGCATAGTCTGGGATGTAGGCCATCAGGCGTACGGGCACAAGATACTGACCGGACGCCGTGAAGCATTCTCCACCAACCGTAAATTCAAGGGAGTTCGTCCTTTTCCCTCACCAGAGGAAAGCGATTATGACACATTCACCTGCGGACATGCGTCAAATTCAATCTCCGCCGCTCTTGGCATGGCTGTTGCCGCTGCCGAAAAAGGCGAGAAAGACCGCCATGTGGTCGCCGTCATCGGTGATGGAAGCATGAGCGGCGGCCTGGCTTTCGAAGGACTGAACAACGCTTCGTCCACCCCCAACAACCTTCTTATCATTCTCAACGACAATGACATGTCGATAGACAGAAGTGTAGGTGGCATGAAGCAGTACCTTTTCAACCTGACTACCAGCAACCGCTATAACCAGCTGCGCTTCAAGACATCCAGACTGCTGTTCAAAATGGGACTTTTGAACGAGGACCGCCGCAAAGCGCTGATTCGCTTCGCCAACAGCCTGAAATCAATGGCCGCCCAGCAGCAGAATATCTTTGAAGGGATGAACATCCGCTACTTCGGCCCTATCAATGGACACGATGTGAAAAACATAGCCCGTGTCCTGCGGGACATCAAAGATATGCAGGGACCGAAAATACTGCATCTGCACACTGTGAAAGGAAAAGGCTTCGAACCTGCCGAGAAGAATCCGGATATCTGGCATGCACCGGGCAAATTCGATCCGGAAACCGGAGAACGCCTCAAGGCGGATACCAGCAATTTGCCTCCGCTTTTCCAGGACGTGTTTGGGGAAACGCTGGTAGAACTGGCAAAGGAAAATCCGAAAATCGTCGGAGTAACCCCCGCCATGCCCACCGGCTGCTCTATGAACAAGCTGATGGACACCATGCCCGACCGTGCCTTCGATGTGGGTATTGCCGAAGGGCATGCAGCCACTTTCTCGGGCGGTATGGCTAAAGAAGGAATGCAGCCTTTCTGCAACATCTACTCCTCCTTCATGCAGCGGGCATACGATAATGTCATCCATGACATCGCCCTGCTCCGCCTCCCCGTCGTACTTTGCCTGGACCGCGCCGGACTGGTAGGAGAAGACGGACCGACACACCATGGAGTTTTCGACCTGGCCTATTTCCGTCCGATTCCCAACCTGACCATATCTTCACCGATGGACGAACATGAATTGCGCCGCCTGATGTACACGGCACAGTTGCCGGACCAAGGTCCGTTCGTCATCCGCTATCCCCGCGGACGCGGCGTATTGCTGGATTGGAAATGTCCGCTGGAAGAAATCCCCGTAGGCAAAGGGCGCAGACTGAAAGAAGGCAAAGACCTGGCAGTCATCACCCTCGGTCCCATAGGCAACGTGGCCGCACGTGCCATAGAGCGTGCGGAGAAGGACAAAGGAATCTCCATAGCCCACTACGACCTGCGTTTTCTCAAGCCGCTCGACGAAGCCCTGCTGCACGAGGTGGGACTCAACTTCCAGCATGTCGTCACCATAGAAGACGGTGTCAAAAAAGGAGGAATGGGCAGTGCCATACTGGAGTTCATGGCGGACAATGACTATATTCCCCATTTCAGACGTATCGGTGTACCCGATGCCTTCATAGAACACGGCACCATACAAGAGTTGCACCATCTTTGCGGAATGGACGAAGAAGGAATCTATAATCAATTGATAATTGATAGTTGAAAATTGACAGTTTGAGCATTTACCCCATAGGTCAACTATTAATTACCAACTATCAGCGAACTAAAAGTGAAAATAATTATTGCAGGTGCCGGCGCAGTAGGCACACACTTGGCCAAATTGCTGTCCCGCGAGAAGCAGGACATCATTCTGATGGACGACAACGAAGACAAGTTGAGCACACTGAACTCCAACTTTGACTTGATGACGGCTACGGCCTCCCCTACCTCCATAAAAGGCTTGAAAGAAGTGGGAGTGGGAGAGGCAGACTTGTTCATAGCCGTCACCCCCGATGAAAGCCGGAACATGACCGCATGCATGCTGGCAAACAATCTGGGAGCACAAAAGACCGTAGCCCGTATTGACAACTACGAATACCTGCTGCCCAAAAACAAGGAATTTTTCCAGAAGCTGGGTGTCGATTCACTCATCTATCCGGAAATGCTTGCCGCCAAAGAAATCGTATCTTCCATCCGCATGAGCTGGGTACGCCAATGGTGGGAATTCTGCGGAGGAGCCTTGATACTGATAGGTACCAAGATGCGCGAAAAAGCCGAGATACTGAACATCCCCCTCCACGAACTGGGTGGACCGGAGCTGCCCTATCACGTGGTAGCCATCAAACGGGGAAGCGAGACACTGATTCCCCGTGGTGACGATACCATCAAGCTACATGACATCGTATACTTTACCACCACACGAAAATACGTCCCCTACATCCGCAAAATAGCCGGCAAGGAAGATTATGCCGATGTGCGCAACGTGATGATTATGGGTGGAAGCCGGATTGCCGTACGAACCGCCCAATATGTCCCGGACTACATGCAGGTGAAAATCGTGGACAACGACCTGAACCGCTGCAACCGCCTGACCGAGCTGCTTGACGACCGCACCATGATTATCAATGGCGACGGGCGGGATATGGACCTGCTTGTGGAAGAGGGACTGAAAAATACGGAAGCCTTCGTTGCCTTGACCGGCAACTCGGAGACTAATATCCTGGCCTGCCTTGCCGCCAAACGCATGGGAGTCAGCAAAACCGTAGCGGAAGTGGAGAACATCGACTACATAGGCATGGCCGAAAGCCTTGACATCGGCACCGTCATCAACAAAAAGATGATTGCTGCCAGCCACATCTACCAGATGATGCTGGATGCGGACGTCAGCAACGTGAAATGCCTGACCTTTGCCAATGCCGATGTAGCGGAATTTACCGTTAAGGCCGGCTCGAAGATTACCAAACATCCGGTAAAAGACCTCGGCCTCCCGAAAGGAGCCACCATCGGCGGACTTATCCGCCAGGGGGAAGGCGTTGTGGTTATGGGTAACACCCTGATACAGCCGGGTGACCATGTAGTGGTATTCTGCCTGAACATGATGATTAAGAAAATCGAAAAATACTTTAACTAATTGAGAATGAGTAGTTGGTAAATGATTAACTTCAAGACAATCATACGGATTATCGGTATTCTGCTATTGCTGGAAACAGTCATGTTTCTGGTCTGTTCGGGCGTGTCCTTCTACTACAGAGAAAGCGATATGCTCGATTTCTGGAAAGCAGGAGGCATCACAGCAGGGGTAGGCTTATTGCTGGCAGCTCTCGGCAAGGGAGGCGAACGGCAACTGACGCGCCGTGACGGATATGTACTGGTCAGCTTTGCCTGGGTGGCATTCTCTCTTTTCGGAATGCTGCCTTTCTATATAGGCGGATACATACCCGACATTGCCAATGCATTCTTCGAAACCATGTCCGGTTTCAGCAGTACGGGTGCCACCATCTTGGACGACATCGAGTCACTTCCTCATGGAATACTGTTCTGGCGCAGTATGACACAGTGGATTGGCGGCTTGGGAATCATCATGTTCACCATTGCAGTGCTTCCCATCTTCGGAGTCAGTGGCCTGCAGGTGTTCGCCGCCGAGGCAAGCGGCCCTACACATGACAAGGTTCATCCCCGTATCGGTATCACCGCCAAATGGATTTGGAGTATCTATGCCGGCATAACCGCTCTGCTTGTCGGTCTGCTGATGCTTGGAGGTATGGACTGGTTCGACAGTATCTGCCATGCATTTGCCACTACCGGTACCGGTGGCTTCTCCACCAAGCAGGCCAGCGTTGCCTACTACAATTCTCCTTATATAGAATATGTCATCTCCATTTTCATGTTTATCTCCGGCATCAACTTCACCTTGCTATTATTGTTCGTCAACCGGAAATTCAAGAAGTTCATCGGCAATGCCGAGCTGAAATTCTATTTCGGTTCAGTTGTGCTCTTCACTGCCGTCATAGCCATCGTGCTTTACTATACCAGTCCCATGGGGATGGAAGAATCCTTCCGCAAATCCTTGTTCCAGGTAATCTCCCTCCAGACCTCCACCGGTTTTGCGACAGATGACTATATGCAATGGACACCCGTCTTGTGGGGGCTGCTTACCATCATCATGCTGATGGGAGCGTGTGCAGGCAGTACCACCGGAGGCTTGAAGTGTATACGTATGGTAATTCTTACCAAAGTCTCACGAAACGAGTTCAAACACATCCTACACCCCAATGCCATACTTCCGGTACGGATAAACAAGCAGGTAATCTCTCCCTCCATTGTCTCCACCGTACTGGCTTTTTGTTTTATTTATATCTCCATTATAGTCATCGGCACACTGCTCATGATGGCTATGGGTGTCGGGGCTGAAGAATCAATGGGCTGCGTCATTTCCAGTATCGGTAATATGGGACCCGGATTGGGTGAAACCGGACCTGCCTATTCGTGGAATGCCCTGCCCGATGCAGCTAAATGGCTGTTATCCTTTTTAATGCTTCTGGGTCGTCTTGAGTTATTTACCGTACTGCTGCTTTTCACACCGGATTTCTGGAAACGGAATTGATTTAGGATAAAAAGTGTAAAAATAATCATTTTTTGTTATGCGGGGATAGCAAATTGAACAATACTTATTATATCTTTGCGTCCTTGAAAGAGAGAATTGTGGTATGAAGCAATGCATTAAATACTGTTTAATCATAATCTTTGCAGCCCTATTGCACGACAGTGCAACCGGAGCTGCAGATATTTTGTGCGTTCCTGCCACCCGACAAGCAGAATGCTGTACGCTGTCACAAGCTCCTACCACCCAACAAGCAGTCCAGAAGTTCTACGACTTGTTTTCACCAAACTCCCTCTGCATAGAACATGTGGACCATACGCAAGTACCAACCAACAAAAGCGTACTCCTGCGCATGTACATCTACAAGATGCAGCAGCATGCCTATGCACCGGAATGCGACCGTTTGTTGAATCTGTCTCCTCATCCCGTACCCGACGCGAATTATTACGTGTTCGGGCTAAGAAAGATTATCATTTAGAAGGCCTGCAAGCGCAGACGCTTGCCCCTGACCTCGCCGGACAACAAATCAGAGGTTTTGTCCTCCGGTGCGATGTATCTATTATTATATATCTAAAATCTTATCAGGTTTATGAACTTTACTTTGTTAGTGGTCGTCTTATTGACGGCAATCGCTTTCGTGGGTATCGTCATCGCGCTCTCCAATGCGATAGCACCCCGTTCGTACAATGCACAGAAGATGGAGCCGTACGAGTGTGGTATCCCTACCCGCGGTAAATCGTGGATGCAATTCCGGGTAGGTTACTATCTGTTTGCCATCTTGTTCCTGATGTTCGAAGTGGAAACGGTATTTCTGTTCCCTTGGGCAGTCATCACCCGCGAACTTGGCGTGGCAGGACTTTTCAGTGTTTTATTTTTCCTGATTATATTGATTCTGGGCCTTGCTTATGCCTGGAGGAAAGGAGCTTTGGAATGGAAGTAACAAAGAAGCCGAAAATTAAATCTATCCCTTATGAGGAGTTTACAGACAACGAAACGTTGGAGAAACTGGTTCGGGAACTTAATGCCGGAGGCGCCAATGTCGCCCTTGGCGTACTGGACGATTTCGTCAACTGGGGACGCAGCAACTCACTGTGGCCTCTTACGTTTGCAACCAGCTGTTGCGGTATCGAATTCATGGCCCTCGGCGCAGCCCGCTACGATATGGCGCGCTTCGGGTTCGAGGTAGCCCGTGCCAGTCCGCGCCAGGCAGACATGATTATGGTTTGCGGAACAATAACCAACAAGATGGCTCCCGTTCTGAAACGTCTTTACGACCAGATGGCCGATCCGAAATATGTAGTAGCCGTAGGCGGCTGTGCCGTCAGCGGAGGCCCGTTCAAGAAATCCTATCACGTGGTGAACGGTGTGGACAAGATTCTGCCGGTGGATGTCTACATTCCCGGTTGCCCTCCGCGTCCGGAAGCATTCTACTACGGCATGATGCAATTGCAGCGTAAAGTGAAAATAGAGAAATACTTCGGTGGAGTAAACAGAAAAGAAGAGAACCACTAATCAGTACTTAAAAATATGGAAATAAAATACATAGAGCCCTCAGTCCTGCACGACGAAATGCTGCGTCTGCGGAAAGAGAAACAAATGGACTTCCTGGAATGCCTCAGCGGTATGGATTGGGGAATACCCGACGAGAAAGACGCACCGGACACCCCCCGCGGACTCGGTGTAGTCTATCTGTTGGAATCTACTGTTACCGGCGAACGGATAGCGGTACGCACCGCCACTCTAAACCGGGAACATCCCGAACTTCCTTCCGTCAGCGATATCTGGAAAGCTGCGGATTTCAACGAGCGCGAAGTCTACGACTTTTACGGCATCGTTTTCATCGGTCATCCGGATATGCGCCGACTCTATCTGCGCAATGACTGGGTAGGCTATCCCATGCGTAAAGACAATGAGCCGGAAAAAGATAATCCGTTGCGTATGGACAACGAAGAAACGGTGGACACCACCATGGAATTGGAGCTGAATCCCGACGGTAGCATCAAGAATAAGGAGATGCAACTTTTCGGTGATGAGGAATATGTGGTGAACATCGGTCCCCAACATCCGGCCACCCACGGCGTAATGCGCTTCCGTGTATCATTGGAGGGTGAAATCATCGACAAGATTGATGCCAACTGCGGCTACATCCACCGGGGTATCGAGAAGATGTGCGAAAGCCTGACCTATCCGCAGACCTTGGCTCTAACCGACCGTCTGGACTACCTGGGCGCACACCAGAACCGCCATGCCTTGTGCATGTGTATCGAGAAGGCAATGGGCGTGGAAGTAAGCGAACGCGTGCAGTACATACGTACCATCATGGACGAGTTGCAGCGAATAGACTCTCACCTGCTGTTCTATTCTTGTCTTGCTATGGACCTGGGTGCATTAACGGCCTTCTTCTACGGTTTCCGCGACCGCGAAAAGATACTCGACATCTTTGAGGAAACTTGCGGCGGACGCCTCATCATGAACTACAACACCATCGGTGGCGTGCAGGCAGACATTGCTCCCGGCTTCGTAAAGAAAGTGAAGGAGTTTATCCCCTACCTCCGCGGTATCCTACACGAATATCACGACGTATTCACCGGGAACATCATTGCCCAGCAACGTCTGAAAGGTGTGGGTATACTCTCACGGGAAGATGCCATCGCCTTTGGAGCTACCGGAGGCACCGGACGCGCCAGCGGATGGGCCTGCGACGTGCGTAAGCGTATGCCATATGCCGTATATGACAAGGTGGACTTTAAAGAAATCATCCGCACCGAAGGCGATTCATGGGCACGCTACCTTATCCGTATGGATGAAATTCTGGAGAGCCTGAAGATTATCGAGCAACTGATAGACAACATCCCGGAAGGAGCCTACCAGGAAAAGATGAAACCTATTATCCGCGTACCGGAAGGCACTTATTATGCAGCCGTAGAAGGTAGCCGCGGTGAGTTCGGCGTCTTCCTCGAAAGCCATGGCGACAAGATGCCTTACCGCCTGCATTTCCGCAGTACGGGCTTGCCATTGGTATCGACCGTAAATACGATTTGCCGCGGAGCTAAAATCGCCGACCTTATTGCCATTGGCGGAACATTGGATTATGTAGTACCAGATATTGACAGATAAAAGGATTTACGATTTGACAATTTACAATTTACCATGCGGAATTACAGCGCAGCCAAATTGTAAATTGTACATTGTGAATTGTAAATCAAAAAGCGCCTCGTAAATTGTAAATAGTAAATTGTAAATAGTAAATGAACAACGTGTTTGACTTTAGTATAGTAACCAACTGGATACACCAGATGCTGACTTCCCTGATGCCGGAAGGTCTGGCAATATTCCTCGAATGCGTGGTGATTGGCGTATGCATCATCTTGATGTATGCCGTGCTTGCCATCATCCTGATTTACATGGAGCGTAAAATATGCGCCTTCTTCCAATGCCGCCTCGGTCCGATGCGCGTGGGGAAATGGGGATTGCTCCAAGTGCCCTGCGACGTCATCAAGATGTTGACAAAGGAAATCATTGATTTGAAATTCTCTGACCGGTTCCTCTACAATCTGGCACCGTTCATGGTAATCATCGCTTCTTTCCTGACATTTGCCTGCCTGCCCATCAACAAGGGATTGGAGGTATTGGACTTCAATGTAGGAGTGTTCTTCCTGCTGGCTGCATCGAGTATCGGCGTAGTGGGTATCCTGCTGGCAGGCTGGAGTTCCAACAATAAATTCTCGCTGATTGGAGCCATGCGAAGCGGTGCGCAGATTATCAGCTACGAGTTGTCCTGCGGATTGAGCATACTGACAATGGTAGTGTTGATGGGAACCATGCAGTTCTCCGAAATAGTAGAAGGACAAGCTGACGGCTGGTTCATCTTCAAGGGACATATCCCTGCATTGATAGCCTTCATCATCTACCTCATTGCCGGAAATGCGGAAACCAACCGCGGTCCCTTCGACTTGCCCGAAGCCGAAAGCGAGTTGACTGCCGGATACCATACGGAATACAGCGGTATGGGCTTCGGATTCTTCTATCTGGCAGAATATTTGAATCTGTTTATCGTAGCCTCCGTGGCAGCCACCATCTTCCTGGGAGGCTGGATGCCGCTACACATCGTAGGCCTGGACGGCTTCAACGCAGTGATGGATTACATTCCGGGATTTGTATGGTTCTTCGGAAAGGCCTTCTTCGTAGTCTTCCTGCTGATGTGGATAAAGTGGACCTTCCCCCGCCTGCGTATTGACCAGATTCTGAATCTGGAGTGGAAGTACCTGGTACCCATCTCTATGGTGAACTTGATTTTGATGGTATTAATTGTAGTATTTAAATTGCATTTCTAACCGGCGTAGCGCCGGAGCAAGATTTCCTTGCGGATAATTTTAATAAAGGCAAAAGTAATGAAAGAAAAGAACTCTTATATCGGCGGACTCATACACGGCGTCACTTCTCTGCTGACAGGTATGAAGACAACCATGACCGTATTCTGCCGACGAAAGACTACCGAACAATATCCGGAAAACCGCTCGACATTGAAACTCTCCGACCGTTTCCGTGGCACGCTGACCATGCCCCATAATGATAAAAATGAACATCGGTGTGTAGCTTGCGGTTTGTGCCAGATGGCTTGTCCCAACGACACTATCAAGGTGACCGGCGAGATGGTTGAAACGGAAGACGGCAAGAAAAAGAAGATATTGGTTAAGTACGAATACGACCTCGGTTCGTGCATGTTCTGCCAACTCTGTGTGAATGCCTGCCCTCACGATGCCATCACGTTCGACCAGGATTTTGAGCATGCAGTGTTCGACCGCACGAAACTGGTCATGACGCTGAACCGTCCGGGCAGCCATGTAGAAGAAAAAAAGAAACCCGCTGCTCCCAAAGAAGAGACAACAAAGTAATTCGTTAATAGTAACTTGTAATTAAACAACATGGAAATAACTCTTGAAACAGTAGTATTCTACTTCCTTGCGGCCTTTATCACCGTATTTTCCATCTTGACGGTAACGACCCACCGCATGGTGCGCTCGGCCACCTACCTGCTGTTCGTACTTTTCGGTACGGCAGGCATCTACTTTCTGCTGGGTTACACCTTCCTCGGTTCCGTGCAGATTATGGTCTATGCCGGCGGTATCGTAGTGCTCTACGTCTTCTCCATACTGCTTACCAGTGGCGAAGGCGATGTCATCGAGAAGTTAAAGCGTAGCAGGTTCCTTGCCGGACTGGGTGCCACCGTGGGCGGTGCCATCATCGTAGTATTCATCACTTTGAAGCATAAGTTCATTGCCACCACCGACGTGGAACCTTTGGAGGTCAACATCAAGACCATCGGTCACCACATGCTGAGCGGTGACAAGTATGGTTATCTGCTTCCCTTCGAAGCTGTCAGCATCTTGTTATTGGCATGTATCGTAGGTGGATTATTAATAGCACGTAAAAGATAAGAATTATGATACACATGGAATATTATCTGATAGTTTCGGCTATCATGTTTTTCGCAGGCATCTATGGGTTCTTTACCCGCCGCAACACGCTGGCGATACTTATCAGCATCGAGCTGATTCTGAATGCCACGGACATCAACTTTGCGGTGTTCAACCGTTTCCTATTCCCCGGAGGACTGGAAGGATATTTCTTCTCTTTATTCTCCATCGCCATCTCGGCGGCCGAAACGGCTGTAGCCATTGCCATCATGATTAACATCTACCGTAACATCCGCAGTATCCAGGTGAACAAACTGGATGAGATGAAGTGGTAAGAGCAAGAATCGCCAAGCGATGTTTCTTGAATAGTAATAATTGATAAACATAGTATATATGGAATATACAATATTAATCCTTCTACTCCCTTTCCTCTCTTTCCTCGCTCTGGGACTTGGAGGTAAATGGATGTCACACCGCACTGCCGGCCTTATCGGAACTGCGGCACTGGGTGTGGTCGCAGTGCTTTCCTATCTCACCGCAGGAATGTACTTCAGCGCTCCCCGCCTTGCCGATGGTACGTACGAGGCGCTGATGCCCTATAACTTCAAATGGCTGCCTTTCACAGAAAGCCTCAGTATCGACATGGGTATCCTACTCGACCCGATTTCGGTTATGATGCTCGTGGTCATCAGTACCGTTTCGCTGCTGGTACACATATACTCTTTCGGCTACATGAAGGGCGAACGCGGTTTCCAGCGTTACTACGCCTTCCTGTCGCTCTTCACCATGTCCATGCTCGGACTGGTAGTAGCAACGAATATCTTCCAGATGTATCTGTTCTGGGAGTTGGTGGGCGTGTCCTCCTATCTGCTGATTGGTTTCTATTATACGAAGCCGGCGGCTATTGCCGCTTCGAAGAAGGCTTTTATCGTGACCCGTTTTGCTGACCTGGGATTCCTTATAGGTATCCTCGTCTATGGGTATTATGCCGGTACATACACCTTCAGCCCTAATGAGATGGCGCTGGCAAAGGGCGGTGCGGCAATGATTCCGCTTGCCTTGGGACTGATGTTCATCGGTGGTGCCGGAAAGAGTGCCATGTTCCCGTTGCACATCTGGCTGCCCGATGCCATGGAAGGTCCTACGCCGGTCAGTGCACTGATTCATGCCGCCACGATGGTGGTTGCTGGTGTCTATCTGGTGGCACGCATGTTCCCGTTGTTCATAGAATATGCTCCCAGCGTGCTGCACATCGTGGCATACGTAGGAGCCTTCACGGCATTCTATGCCGCCAGTGTGGCATGTGTGCAGAGTGACATCAAGCGTGTACTGGCATTCTCCACCATCTCCCAAATCGGTTTCATGATGGTGGCGCTGGGTGTATGTACATCAGCCGACCCACACGAAGGGGGACTGGGCTACATGGCAGGCATGTTCCACTTGTTCACACACGCCATGTTCAAGGCATTGCTGTTCCTCGGAGCGGGTAGCATCATCCATGCCGTACACAGCAACGAGATGTCTGCCATGGGCGGACTGCGGAAGTATATGCCCATTACACATATCACGTTCCTCATCGCCTGCCTTGCCATTGCAGGTATTCCTCCGTTCTCCGGATTCTTCTCCAAAGATGAAATCCTGACGGCATGCTTCCAGTTCAGCCCCACTATGGGATGGATTATGACAGTGATTGCAGGTATGACAGCATTCTATATGTTCCGTCTTTATTATGGTATCTTTTGGGCCGGCTCAGAGCCGGGGCAAAAGTCGGCAAGCGATGGGGGCGACAGCCACATGCCTCACCCCCACGAGAGTCCTCTGGCGATGACCCTGCCCCTGATGCTCCTTGCTGTGGTTACGATAATTGCCGGTTTCATTCCTTTCGGACACTTCATCAGTTCCAACGGTGAAGCATATAACATCCATCTGGATTGGAGTGTGGCAGGTACAAGTATCGCCGTAGCGGTGGTTTCCATAGCCATTGCCACCTACATCTATGCAGGTAGCCGGCAACCCGTTGCCGATACATTGGCACACCGTTTCAAAGGCTTGTGGACAGCAGCTTACCACCGCTTCTATCTGGACGAGGTCTACCAGTTCATCACCCACCGCATCATCTTCGGCTGCATCTGCCACCCCATTGCATGGTGGGACCGCCACGTGGTCGACGGTTTCTTCAACTTCCTTGCCTGGGGGGCTGAAGCTACCAGTGAAGAGATACGCGGCCTGCAAAGCGGACGCATCCAGCAATATACATTTGTATTCCTGCTGGGCACGCTGGCACTGATACTGCTACTATTGCTATAACCCGAGATTTTTCAATCGTAAATCGTAAATCGTTAAATCGTAAATATAAAGATGAACTTTTTATCATTATTCGTACTCATCCCCTTGCTGATGTTGCTGGGTCTTTGGCTCAGCCGCAACATCGCACAAATACGCGCGGTGATGGTGACCGGTGCATCGGCTCTGCTGGTTCTTTCTGCAGCATTGACCGTGATGTACCTCAATGCACGCCACGCTGGTGCCACGGATGAAATGCTGTTCCGTGCCGACATGGTCTGGTATCCTGCACTCAACATCCACTATTCGGTAGGAGTAGACGGTATTTCGGTAGCCATGCTGCTGCTTTCGGCCATCATTGTCTTTACCGGAACATTCGCCTCCTGGAGGCTGCAACCGCTGACTAAAGAATATTTCCTTTGGTTCACCTTCCTCTCCATCGGTGTGTTCGGGTTCTTCATCTCGATAGACCTGTTCACCATGTTCATGTTCTACGAGGTTGCCCTCATTCCCATGTATCTGCTTATCGGTGTATGGGGGTCGGGACGCAAGGAGTACTCCGCCATGAAGCTGACACTGATGCTGATGGGCGGCTCCGCCTTCCTGCTTATCGGTATCCTGGGTATCTACTACGGTGCCGGAGCCACCTCTATGAACCTATTGGAAATAGCACAGATGCACAATATTCCCATCGAACAGCAACGTATCTGGTTCCCGCTCACCTTCCTCGGTTTCGGTGTGCTGGGCGCTCTGTTCCCGTTCCACACATGGAGCCCCGACGGTCACGCCTCCGCACCGACTGCCGTATCCATGCTCCATGCCGGTGTATTGATGAAACTGGGAGGTTACGGATGTTTCCGCATAGCCATGTACCTGATGCCCGAAGCTGCACAAGAACTGGGATGGATATTCCTGATTCTTACCGGAATCTCCGTGGTATACGGTGCATTCTCCGCTTGTGTACAAACCGACTTGAAGTATATCAATGCCTACTCTTCCGTCAGCCATTGCGGCCTGGTGTTGTTCGCCATCCTGATGATGAACCAGACAGCTTGCACGGGTGCTGTTCTGCAGATGCTCTCTCACGGACTGATGACAGCCTTGTTCTTCGCCCTTATCGGTATGATATACGGACGTACCCATACGCGTGACGTCCGCGAACTCTCCGGTCTGATGAAGATTATGCCTTTTCTGGCTGTCTGCTATGTAATCGCCGGTCTTGCCAATCTGGGACTGCCCGGACTCAGCGGTTTCATTGCCGAAATGACCATCTTCACCGGTTCGTTCCAGCATCCCGATACGTTCCACCGCGTGTGGACGGTCATTGCATGCAGCTCCATCGTGATTACGGCAGTCTATATCCTGCGACTGGTAGGAAAGATTCTCTATGGCACCTGCACTAACAAGCATCACCTCACCTTGAGCGATGCAACCTGGGACGAACGTACAGCGGTCATCATCCTCATCGCATGCGTTGCCACCCTCGGTATGGCACCATGGTGGATTAGCGGCATGATTGGAGACAGCGTGCTGCCAATAACTGATTTATTTACGATTTGACGATTTACGATTGATAAATGACTTGTAAATCCCAAGAGTAACCTCAATCGTAAATCGTAAAATCGTAAATCCCAAGAGTAATTTCAATCGTAAATCGTAAATCGTAAAATCGTAAATAGATATGGATTATTCCCAATTCCTCCTGCTCAAAGAAGAGCTTTCGCTGATATTGGTCATCGTCATCCTTTTTGTCGCCGACCTCTTCATGAGTCCGGATGCACACAAGAATGACGGCAAACCGGTGCTGAACACAATGCTGCCAGTTGTTCTGCTGACCATACATACACTTATCACCATCGTCCCCGGTCCTGTGGCAGATGCTTTCGGCGGCATGTATCACAATCAGCCGATACAGAGCATCGTGAAATCCATCCTCAGTATAGGTACACTGATTGTATTCCTGATGGCGCACGAATGGATGCGCCGTCCAGACACTGCCATCAAACAAGGTGAGTTCTACATTCTGACACTTTCCACCCTGCTGGGTATGTACTTCATGATTTCCGCCGGACACTTCCTGATGTTCTTCATCGGACTGGAGACGGCAAGCATCCCGATGGCAGCCCTGGTTGCCTTCGACAAATACCGCCACCACTCTGCCGAGGCAGGTGCCAAATATATTCTCACGGCACTGTTCTCCAGCGGATTGCTGCTATACGGATTATCTTTGATTTACGGTACGGTAGGCACTCTCTACTTTGCCGACATACCGGCACGCCTCACCGGCGACCCGTTGCAGATTATGGCATTCGTATTCTTCTTCTCCGGCATGGGATTCAAAATATCACTGGTGCCTTTCCATCTTTGGACAGCAGACGTTTACGAAGGTGCTCCAAGCACGGTGACAGCCTATCTGAGTGTCATCTCTAAAGGCTCTGCCGCTTTCGTGCTGATGGCTATTCTCATCAAGGTATTCGCTCCAATGGTGGAACAATGGCAGGAAGTGCTGTACTGGGTTATCATCGCCTCCATCACAATTGCCAACCTCTTCGCCCTACGCCAGCAGAACCTGAAGCGGTTGATGGCTTTCTCCAGTATCTCGCAAGCAGGTTACATCATGCTGGGTGTCATCAGCGGAAGCGCACAAGGTATGACGTCGCTGGTATACTACGTGCTGATATATATGTTTGCCAATCTTGCCGTATTTACCGTTATCACGATTGTGGCACTGCGGGCAGGCAAGTTCACACTTGAAGACTATAACGGGCTGTATACCACTAATCCGAAGTTGGCGTTCCTGATGACACTGGCACTGTTCTCTCTGGCAGGCATCCCGCCGTTTGCGGGCTTCTTCTCGAAGTTCTTCATCTTCGCGGCAGCTTTCGAAGGCGGCTTCCATCTGCTGGTATTCATTGCCCTTATCAATACAATCATCTCGCTTTATTACTATCTGAAGATTGTAAAGGCAATGTACATCAACAAGAGCGACGAGCCGATTGCAGCATTCCGCAGTGACAACTATACACGTGCCAGCCTGGCCATTTGCACGCTGGGTATTGTGGTACTGAGTATTGCAAGTGTGGTATATCAATCCATCGATAAGTTCTCATTCGGATTATAACCGGAGGGTATCATCACTTACCACAAATTACGCAGATTGGCACAAATTATCTTTAGAAGTTCTGATAATCAAGAGCTTTGAGTTGTGTTAATCTGCATAATTTGTGGTGAGTGTGTATTTTAGCACATTTCCATACTATACAATCGGCAGCACAAACCAAAAGCATGAGCCTTTCCCCGGTTCACTGTCCACACCGATTGTGCCACCCAACTGCTCTATAATGCTCTTGCTGATAGAAAGCCCCAGGCCGGTGCCATGCACAAACGTATTCAGCTTTATAAAACGGTCGAATATCTGAGCCTGCATTTCCGGCTCAATGCCAAGGCCCGTATCGGCCACATAAAAACGCAAATGAGTTTCATCCACCTTATCATATCCTACACGTATACTTCCCGCAGTGGTGAACTTGATGGCATTGTTGACAAAGTTGGCTATGACCTGATTCAAACGGTTACGGTCACTGACAATCCGGCATTCCGGCAGATGACGGTCGAAGAGAACTTCCACACCCGGTTTAGCCTTCATCTTCATGAAGCGCACGATGTCCTCACACAGCATGTTCACGTCCAGCTCTTTTTCCACAAAGTCAAATGTCCCGGCCTCTATCTTGGACAAATCCAGTATGTCGGAAATCAGCTGCAACAGCAGGTCATTGTTTTCTTCAATAATCGCCATATACTGCCTTTTTTCCTCCATGTCCCCGGTCTCTCCCATCAGACTGGAGAAACCGACAATCGCATTCAGGGGCGTACGTATCTCATGGCTCATATTGGCAAGGAAGGCACTCTTCAGACGGTCGGCGGTTTCTGCCTTCTCCTTGGCTTCAATCAGCATAGCCTCCGTCTCCTTCAATTCCGTAATGTCATAGTTGACGCCTATCAGCTCTATTTGTCCGTTCTCCGGTTCAAACAGATTGACAACCACATTGGTACGTACCCAGTTCCATTTTCCCTTTTCGCCCGGACGCTCAATGCGCATCTCTCCCTGGAAATGTTTGGCTTCGCCCACACGGGCCTTACTGAAGAAATCAAGCATCCTCCTGCGGTCACTGGGGTACATCTTGCTGTATATTCCCACGACATCTGCCAATTGGGTATTCTCGTCCTCTCCCATATTCTTATACCATTGCTTGATGGCATAGCCTTTCCGGTCGAGCAGGTTCAGCTTGGCATAACCTACCTTCGCATAATCCGATATAAGCAGGAAGAAATTCTCGAAATCACAGATACGGCTCATGGCATCAATCCGTTCCGTATTGTCGATGTTAATCATGGCATAGCCGGTAAAGTTACCTTTACTGTCATACACCTTGCTCACTTTCGTATAAAGATGTATCACATCCTTCGGCTGTTTGGAAGTGGAGTAATACCCTTCAGTCCGGTCGAAAGCATAATTCAGGCGGAAGTCGACCATATCCTCAGTCTGTATACGTTCTGCCAATTGGGCGGACACATTCGGGTTCTCGAATAAGTTCACTCCAATGACATCCTGTTTGTCACGGACCCCGAATATCTCCATATCCTTATTGTTGATGTCTACCAGGAATCCGTCTTTGTCATAGATTTCCACCCCGGCCGGTATATTGGCAAAGATATTCTTGAACAGTTTTTCGCTATGGTCCAAAGCCAGATGAGTCTGTACCGAGTCTGTCGTATCGAGGAATAACGCCACCACTTCATTCTTTTCCGGAGAGTATATCACCACGTGGCAGTGCTTGTTGGTGAGCTCAAAACACATGTCCATTTCCTTATGTGTCCCGGTGTTCACTATATCAAGCAGATATTCCAGTCTGGGGGCCGCCTCCCTTGAAAAAGACGAGGCAGTCTTGCCGATAAACGTCGACGCGGGTTTTCCCAGAAAATCGGCAAAGATAGAATTCGCATCTGTCACATAATACCCGTAGGGATTGTCCTTTTCATCACAGACAATGGACATCCGCACATACCCCAAAGGCATATAGCGGAACAAATTGCTGAGGAAAGTACGTTCACGCACAGCCTCATCCTTCGTTTTGCGCAACTCTATGCAAATGCTGATGACATTTGCCAACGAACTAAACCATTGGTAATCCTCGTTAGTCCACATTCGGGTACGGTCCACCAAATCAATGCCCATATATCCCCACACCTGGTCATTGGCAACCAGCGGAGTTACCATCAAGGACTTTATATTCTGTCTCGCCAGAATTTCATATTCGGCGTAAGCGTGCTCCGGCAGTTGCCCCAGCGTTTCCAGCAGAACGGGCTTTTGTGCCATAATCTGTGACGTCCACCACGGCAAGCTGTCAGCCTGGACTCCCTGAAGCATTTCTTTCTCAGGAGCCACTCCCGGAGCCACCACCTCGTATGTGCAGCTCTGGTACCGGCACTTCTCATCGTATTGGAATATATAGACACGCCCGCCGCGAAAGAAATCGAGAATATCTTTCAGTATGTCGTAAATGCCCGCACTGATATCCTCGTCTTTCAGGAAACGGAATAAGGAATGGGATATTGAGGTCTGCCGATAAAGCAAATTGTTCACTCTTTGCAAAGCCTGCTTCGCAGCTTCCTCCTTCGGCATCTCTACGCGCTGCAACACTCCGAAAGCCTTCAACGTACCATCCGGCAAATGCTCCTTATACCCCACGCGCGAGTAGACCCAGACCACTCCTTCAGTAGAATAGATAGGAAACGTCTGTTCATAGACCTCCATATTCTGAATGGCAAGGAACTCCCGGCTGATACGCGTCCGATAGTCTTCGCGTATCATTTTACCGAAATCCTCAAAGCTCAGGTATTCCCCTTCCAAGCCTAACAACTTACAGACATATTCGGAGCAGAGATACTGCCTTGAAGAAAAATCAGCCTCCCACCAACCTATCCGGCCAAGAATGGAAAGGCGCCGGAAACGTTCACTATCGTCACGATGAACAGCCATATATTTATCAATATTGGTTTGAGATACAAAAATAGCCATAAAACTCTAATAAGCAACCATTAGAAACCTTTTTCGTCCCAAGCAGCCTATATATAAGGATAACAAACAATCCGGAAGAATGTGCGGTAACCGAATCGTAATAAATTTGAAAATGAAACGTATGTGCCATGTATCACCGGTGTAATGTCATTGCCTCATCTTTGCAGCGGATTAAAAAACGTACAAAGAAAAGAGATGAGCATGAAATTAGACTTGGGAAAGATTTTCTTCCTTATTTTATTCCTCACACTTTCCGTCATGGCTGCCACGGCGGGAACCATCAAAGGGACAATCACCGACCGACAAACCAAAGAACCGCTGACGGGAGCCACCGTGCAAGTGAGCGGAACGGCACAAGGCGCCGTCGCCGATTTGGATGGTAACTATACACTGGAGCTGAAAAACGGAACCTATACCCTCACCGTCCGTTACATCGGCTACAAAGACATGACGATAAATGCCGTAGAGATAAAGGGCGAAACCGTGCTGAACTTCGACATGGAGCCGGACACGCAAACCCTGGGCGAAGTGCAGGTCACCGCCAAGAAGAACCTTGAGGGCGAACGCGCCTTGCAGATGGAACGGCAAAAAGCGACCCTCGCCATCGAGAACCTCGGTTCCAAAGAGATGTCCCTCAAAGGCATCGGCAATGTGGAAGAAGGAGTAAAGAAAATAACGGGCATCTCCATCGCCAGCGCCGGACAACTTATCGTCCGCGGACTAGGCGACCGCTACAGCACCACCACGCTGAACGGACTGCCCATCGCCTCGCCCAACCCGGACAACAAGCTGGTGCCGCTCGACCTGTTCCCCTCGTCCACCGTACAGAACATCACCGTCAGCAAGGTGTATGACGCAGCCGCCTTTGCCGACTACAGCGGTGCGCACATCAACATCAGCACCAAAGAAAACATACCGCAAGATTTCTTCCAACTGAGCCTCAACACGGGCGGGAAGTTCAACACCTTAGGCAAAGACCGCTATCAGATGGACCGCAGCGGCTCGCTCCTGAAGACACCCGGAGTGGACGCAGCCGCCCTCGGCATGCCCCTGATGGAGTTTGACAAATACGTGAAGACCCGCAATATCTTCGATACCTCCTTCAGCGCCGGCAAGAAGAGTTCGTTGCCCGAACTGGGCGGGAACCTCGGCTTCGGCAAGAACTTCGGTATAGGCAACCAGACACTCAGCCTGCTCGCCTCCTTCAGCGCCAGCAACGGCTACCAAAACATGGAAGATGCCTTCTACAAGACACTCGAGGCCACCGGCACCGTGCAGGACGACTTCTCCTACGACAGCTTTGCGCAGGAACTGAAGCTCGCCGCCCTCGGCTACCTGGGCTACACCCTGCGCCGGAGCGACCGCATAGGCTACACTTTCTTCTACGCCCGCAACGCCATCGACACCTACCAGCGCCGCGAAGGTACTGATGCCGAAGGACACGAGCTGACCGGCAGCAACAACATCATGCACATATACACCCTGCAAAACCATCAACTGAACGGAATCCATAACTTCGGCGAGGGCGACAGGTGGCAACTGACCTGGGGAGGCTCGTACAGCAAGACCGGCAGCGAAGAGCCCGACCGACGGCAAGTGATGTACGTCAAAGACAACGACGGCAGTCTCAGGCTCTTCAAACTGAACCGCCAAGAGACTATGCGCTACTTCGGCAGCCTGGACGAAGAAGAGTGGAATGCCAACCTCGCCATGCGCTGGAAGTGGAACGACACCAGCCACCTCAAGCTCGGCTTCAACTACAAGGACAAGAACCGCGACTACAACGCTACCCGCTTCTACTACAACCTGAACAAACTGAACCCCGTCATCACCGACATCTACAACACCGACGGCTTCCTCAACCAGCAGAACATTGCCGACGGACAAATCGTGGTACAGCGTGTGATGCAGCCCAAAGACAGCTACCGCGCCGGAAACGAAATCTACTCCGCCTACCTGCTGACCGACTTCTATCCCACCGAAGCCCTCTTGGTGAACCTCGGCCTGCGCTACGAAATGAGCAAGCAATGGGTGCGCTACGCCAGCGACGGCGGCGACTGGTACTCCCGTCGGCGCAATTTAGACAAGAACGACCTCTTCCCCGCCCTGAACCTGAAATATGCGGTGAACCCCACCAACAGCATCCGCTTCTCTGCCTCGCGCACCGTCACCCGTCCCTCGTTCATCGAGATGGCCCCCTTCCTCTATCAAGAGTCCTACGGTTCGGCACAAATCCGCGGTAACGAAGAGTTGCAGAACGGTTACAACTACAACTTCGACCTACGTTACGAACGCTTCGGCAAGGACGGCGACATGCTCTCCGTGACCGGCTACTTCAAATACCTCGACAGCCCCATCGAACGCATCCAAGACCTGCAAGGCGGCGCCACGCTGCACAGCTTCAAGAATGCCGACAACGGCATGGCTGCCGGCGTGGAGCTGGAGATGCGCAAACGGCTCGTCAAAGACCTGCGCCTAGGCGCCAACATCAGTTACATGTACACCAACGTGAAGCTGCCCCAAGGCGGTGCCTACACCAACAAGGAACGTTCGCTGCAAGGCGCATCGCCCATCCTTGCCAATGCCGACCTCACCTACTCGCCACGCTTCGGCGAAGACAGGCAGCTCAACCTCGCCCTGCTCTACAACCTGCAAGGCAGCCGCATCCATGCGGTAGGCGTGTCGGGTCTGGGCGATGTCAGGCAACAGACGCTGCACACGTTGAACTTCAGCGCCGGATATAGCCTGAACAAGCACTTCAACCTGAAGCTGCAAGTGAACGACCTGCTGAACCGCGATGTCATCTTCAAGCAAGATGTGCCCACCACGGGGCAGGAAATGGAAGTGGAACGCTACCACAAGGGAACGAACTTTGAGGTGGGAATAAGCTACAACCTATAAAGCCCCCGCCCTCCCCCTGAAGGGAACGGAGAACACTCTTTGACAAACAAGCAGATTTAAGAGAATCAATCTGAATGACAGACAGATAAATTGGATATAACAACTAAAACAATTGAATTATGAAAACAATGAAATGGAAATTCTACTCTCTGGCCTTTGTAGCCGGAATGTCTATCCTCACCGCTTGCAGCAGCGACGACAACAACGACAATGACGGTAACGGCGGCAACGGAAACGGCAATGAAATCGAAAACGGTACGATATTGAAAGGTACCATCACCTCCGACGTGACCCTGGCTGCCGGAAACACCTACAAGCTGAGCGGCGAATACATCGTAGAAGAAGGTGCCACGCTCCACATAGAGGAAGGCGTGAAGATTATCGCCGTCTACGATGACATCGCAGACTACATCCTCGTGAAGCAGGGCGGTAAAATCAACGCCGTAGGCACGCCGGACAAACCCATCGTAATGACCAGCGAAAAAGAAGAGCCGGGCGCATGGGGAGGCATCCACATCTGCGGACGCGCCCACACCAATGCCGAAGGCGGCAAGGGAAGTTCTGAAATAGGCGGTGCCGTTTACGGCGGCAACGATGATGCCGACAACTCGGGCACGCTGCAATACATTCGTCTGGAATACACCGGCTTTGCCTTCGATGAAGAGCACGAAGCCAACGGTATCTCTTTCTACGGCGTAGGCAACGGTACCATCGTGGACCACTGCCAAGCCTACAAAGGTTCCGATGACGGCTTTGAGTTCTTCGGCGGCTCGGTAAACGTGAGCAACCTCGTAGCCGTAAGCTGTAGCGACGACTCCTTCGACTGGACCGAAGGCTGGAACGGCAAAGGCACCAACCTCGTGGCTTACCAAGAAGCCGAATCCACACTGGGCTACGACTGCGACTGCCTGATGGAGTGCGACAACAACGGCAGCAACAACGCCGCCACTCCCGTTGCCCACCCCGTATTGAAGAACCTCATCCTCGTCGGCAACGGCGGCAGCAAGCAAGGCATCCGTCTGCGTGCCGGCACGGAAGTGGAAATAGACAACGCCAAGGTCTGCGGCAAAGGCCAACCCCTAACCGTGGAAACCGCCCTTACCGAAAACGCCCTGAAGAACGGCACTTCCAAGCTGACCAACATCACCCTCACCTCCGAGCTGAGCTGCAAAGAAGGCATCTACACCCATGCCGACTTTATCGCCGTGACAAGCAACAAGGTGGACGCCAACCTGAGCTATAGTTCTTTCGAGGACATCAAGAAAGAATGCAGCTGGATGAACGGAAACTGGGTGAAGTAAAAAAAAAGAAGCACTCACAAGACTATAAAGAAACACACAACTTCTTCAACAGCGTACCCCTCGAATGCCTTCCGGCTTCAAGGGGTACGCGCTGTTTCAAGAAAGAAACTAAAAGTACCGTTTACTTCTTCTTCAGCTCCTTCTTCAATTCCTGAACCTGAAAGCTGAACAAGTCCAGATGACGGCAAACGCGCTGCATGAAACTGCCTGCCGCCCTGAAGCAGATACGCGAAATGCGCACTTTATCTGCCGTACAGTCCTCTATCCGTTCCACCGGTTCGCTGGTGATGGAGGGAAAAAAGTTTCCAAGTCCCTTGATGTTCACCGTGCGTCCACTGGCCAGATAGTCCGCTATAATATCCGGCAGTTGCACCAGCACGGACTGGGCATCGCCCACCTGCAGGGAGCTGACAAAAGCCAGCCTCTTGGCCAGTTCGTCATTGCTCACCGGTTCCGGCTGAAGCACTTTTGACGCCGCGTAGTAGCGCACCACTTCCTTGTCTCCACTCTTGTCCACCTTCTTGCGGACCACATAATTCATTGACATACCAATCTTTCTTTATAATTAGGTTCGTAAAAAACGAAAGATATTCCCGCCCGACGCGAGGCACACCTACAACTTGCATACACAAAGCCTATACCTTACGGTAAAGACTCCGTGACCGAATACCTTTCACTATATGACTGAATACCTAAAACACCCGGATGTATTGCCCCAAAACATGGGGATGTTTTCACCCAAAACACCCGGATGTAATACCCCAAAACATGGGGATGTTTTGGGAGAAAAGATGGGGATGTTCTGACCTTTCAGTATAGGGTTCAAAGGTAATGACTCCCTATGAGAAATACAATAGATATAGGCCTTTTTGATGGTCGGAATCAAGCTCCTTTTTCTTCGGAAGCAGCAGGCAGTACCCGCTGGAAATCTCTGCCGGACGGAGACTGGAATACCTGCAAATCGAATTCGGGGATGATTGCCAGCACATGGTCGAACACATCCGCCTGCACCCCTTCATAGGGCACCCAATCCTTCAGCGCACAGAAGAAATAAAGTTCTATCGGGATACCGCGGTCGGTAGGCTGGAGTTGGCGCACCATGCAGGTCAGTTCCTGATTTACGTCGGGAAGACTTTTCAAATAAGCCGTCAGATACGCCCGGAACACACCCAGATTGGTCTGGCGGCGTCCGTTGACGAGGATGGAGTTATCGATGCCGTTTTCCACATTGTACTTTTCAATCACTTCCTCCGTCTGCTCCACATAATCTTTCAGTAGCTGTATCTTGCGATATTTTGCCAGCATCTCCGGGGTGCAGAAACGGACGCTGGTCATGTCGATATTGATACTGCGCTTCACTCGCCGCCCACCGCTCTCGCGCATGCCGCGCCAGTTCTGGAAGGAGTCGCTGACAAGCAGGTAAGGAGGGATGGTGGTAATGGTATTGTCCCAGTTGCGCACTTTTACGGTGTTCAACGTTACCTCTATCACCGTACCGTTGGCACCGTACTTGGGCATCTCAATCCAGTCGCCCACCTTCAGCATGTCGTTGGCCGAAAGCTGCACACCGGAGACAAAGCCCATAATGGAATCCTTGAATACCAGCATCAGGATGGCTGCCGAAGCACCCAATCCGGCAAGCAGCGAAAGCGGGTCGCGGCCTATCAGTTCGCCCACGACCACAATGCCGCCCACCAGCCATAGGATGACTTGCATGGTTTGCAACATCCCCTTTAAAGGGCGGTCACGAAATTGCTCCTTCTCACTGTATACACTGTAAACAGCCTTCAGGAACGAGTTAACGAAACTCAGGAAAGTAATGATGATGTAAATAAGGCAGATACGCCGGATGAAATCCATTGCCGATGAACCGACTTCGACAAATGCCAATGGAACAAACAGATAGATGATAACGGGAGCCACCATGCGGCTGAGGTGCACCATCACTTTACGGTCGAATACGATGTCGTCCCACGTAGCCTTGGTCTTCTTCACCAGTTGTGCCACTACCTTCAGCAGGATTTTCCGGCATAGGGCATCCGCCAGGAAAGCAACGGCAAGTATCAGTGCGAAGGCAATGAATTGGTCGAGCATATCAGCCCGGGAAGGGGATATGCCCCACCCGATTAAAAGGTCGTCTATCTTCTTCAATATCTCCATAATCGTATGTTTATCATAACGGCAATCTTATCTACGCGACTGTTCCTCCCGCTCGAGGAACTCCATAATGTCTTCTTTCAACCACTGATAAAGATAAAGGTTCTTGTAGCCGCTGTTTTTTTTCAGCATCACGGATACATTGACCTGACTGTTCTCATACCCCGTCAGTTCGTTGCGGAACTGTTCGTTATGCTCTGCCAGGCGCTTTATCTCCTGCTCGCGTTCACGACGCAGCACCGTACATACCGGGATAAGGATTTTCAGCACTACACAATCCATGATATGGTGTCCTTGGATATAAAGATAGGTATTGTCCGGAGTCAGTCCCAAACGTTCCAACTCCGTGCCCAGCTGCTCCACCCGGTCGATGTAGCGGGGGAAACGGGCTTGCAGTTCGGACAGCTTTGCCGACACCGTCTTTTGCATCTCGTCCAGACTACGGTAAGGATGACGCAGGTTTATCTCTTGCAAACGCACGCAGGCGTTGAAGTCGTACATCGGGAAAGTGTGTGTGTCGTGCTGGCGGTAGAACCAGACATTCCACAGAAACAGCGGATAGGCAATCTGAGAATAACGCTTCAGAAAAGCGGGGAAGTCCAGGATATGCCGGTCGTTCAGCGTGGCCTGCACACAGACTTCATGCAGACTGTCGGCAAAGCAGTGGAAGTTCTCGATGGCATAGCCATAAGTCTGGAAGATATAGGGATTCTTGTTTATCTTATGCGACACCTTGGTGGCACCTTGCAGCAGGAAGTCGTAGTCGCTGTCTACACAAGCTATCAGGCTGCGGCCCAGCTCCGATGTGTTCAACGTATTCATCAGCACCATCTTCTTGCCCTTTGCCAGGGAGGTGGCAGACGGAAGCATCACCTGGAAATAACGCTCCTCATTCTCGAACTCGGACAGCAGCGTCCGCCAGAAAGCGATGTCGTCATAGCTCTCCACATACGCCACTATGCGCCTGCGTGCTCTCTTGGGAGACAACTTGCGGGCGGCATCCAGATAGGCGGAAGTAAGGTTATGTTTTAAAGAAGTGGACACTTGGGTAGGGATTAAGGATTAGGGATTAGGGAGGAGATTTCGCTGACTTCGGTGACGGCATCCAGCCAGCCTTCCATGATGACGGCGGGCGAATGGGTGGTGAGGATAAGCTGCACATTGGGATTCAGGCTGCGTATCATGCCGATGAGCTTCTGCTGCCATTCGATGTGCAGGGAGGCTTCCGGCTCGTCCATGAAGAGTACGCAGTGGTCATCGTCACGCACCAGCACGGTCAGCAGGATGACCAGCATCTGCTTCTCGCCCGAAGACAGTTTGTAGGGCAGCAGGCGCTCGCCGTTCTGATAGAAAACGATGTCGTTGCTTTTGCGGTCTATCGTCTTATGGGTATAGCTGAAAAGCTCGTCAATCATATCCTGGAACTTCCGCTTGGGGAGGGAAAGGGAGGGAGCCAGGCTGCGCTGCTCTTCGTCACCGCTGAGCAGTTCTATCATCTTGTTGCCGATGTTCACCTGATAGTCCAGATAACGGCGCTGGAGCAGATAGAGCTGCCAGTCCAGTTCCGACTTCACGTTGGCATCGGCCATGCGTGCCGTAAAGTCGCCCATGATAAGGGGACGGTCGTAGCTGCGGATTACATCATAGGGGATAAAGGTGGCTGCAGAATTGTCGAAGTAGACGTGTACGCCGTTCTTCTCGTCACTCTTCACTTCACCCGATGTCTGTTCCAGATAGTTGACCGAACGGTTCAGGATAGTGGTTTTCCCCACTCCGTTGATGCCGGAAAGTATATTGACGTCAGGACGCAGGTCCCAGGCAATATCGTACCGATGCCACAATCCGTGTATTTCGATACGCTTGATGTAATTGGCTTGTACTTCCATGGTTTCTTGCTTTAATTAGAAGCAAATATACACGATAATCTCTTATTTCTACGCCCATGAACCAGAAAAATCATATAATGAAAGATTTTCTCTTTTCAGAAAATAGTTGTTCTTTTGCACCCGCAAAGAACAAAAGAGTATGAACAAGAACATTCAAGGGCATCTGTTCGCCCTTACCGCAAATATCTTATGGGGCTTGATGGCACCTATAGGCAAGTCAGCTCTGGTAGAGTTTTCCGCGTTGTCAGTAACCACATTCCGCATGGTAGGCGCAGCCGCCTGCTTCTGGCTCCTCTCCTTATTCTGCAAACGCGAACAGGTGGACCACCGGGACATGCTGAAGATATTCTTCGCCGCACTCTTCGCACTGGTATTCAATCAGGGTGTCTATATCTTCGGACTCTCCATGACTTCGCCCATAGACGCCTCCATCGTTACAACCACGCTGCCTATCGTCACCATGATAGTGGCTGCAATCTATCTGAAAGAACCGGTCACCAACAAGAAAGTGCTGGGCATCTTTGTAGGGGCTATGGGAGCATTTATACTCATCATGAGCAGCCAGACCACCGGTGCCGGCAATGGCAGCCTCATCGGAGACCTTCTCTGCCTGCTCGCCCAAATCAGCTTCTCCATTTATCTGACCGTATTCAAGGGGTTGTCGCAAAAATACTCTCCCATCACCCTGAACAAATGGATGTTTGTCTATGCCTCCATGTGCTACATCCCGTTCTCTTACCACGACGTGGCTGCCATACAGTGGAGCGAAATATCTACAGCCGCCCTGCTGCAAGCGGGATATGTGGTTGTGGGAGGAAGCTTCCTTGCCTATATCTTCATAATGAGTGCGCAGAGGCTGTTGCGCCCCACTGTGGTGAGCATGTACAACTACATGCAGCCCATCGTGGCCTCAACCGTTGCCATCATCTTAGGATTGGGAGTGTTCAATTTGGAAAAGGGAATAGCCATAGCCTTGGTATTCCTGGGAGTGTACATCGTGACACAAAGCAAGTCACGCAAGGATTTCGAGAAAGAAGGGAAAGCCGTATAAAACAGCCGTTCCACCGTCACAGTACTCCGGCACGTACCCGGCTCAGAGACTCGGGAGTCATTAACAGATAAGATGCTATGTGGTTGACTGAGGCACGCCGGGCTATCTCCGGATAATCCCTGACGAAGCGCGCATACCGCTCGCGTGAGGTTTCGAAACGCCAAGAGTCTGCTTTATATTGGGAAAGCATTAAAGACCCCTCCAATAAATGGCGAAGCAGACGGGCTATATGCAGATAACGCTCAGAGAGTTCGACCAGTCCTGCATACGAAATGCTCCAGATGACGCCTTCCTCCAGGGATTCCAGCTGAAGGCAATTACGGCGTCCGGTGAAAAGGCTGACGATACACATAGCGCCGTCACCGTCGCAGGCAAAGTTCTCTGTAATGTCCCGGCCTTCTTTGAAATAGAACTGGCGAAGCAGTCCTTTCTCTACGAAAACAATATCCCTGGCTATATCTTTCTCACTAATCAACAGTTCTCCTTTGTGCACCTCACGGCGTACAAACAAACCGGCAATGAGCTCCAGCTCCTCAGAAGGGAGTTCATGAAGGCGGCGGGTAAACCGCCGCGCCACTTCCATGTTGTTTTCCTTAGTCATCGATATAGGGAAAGGGATATGCCCTTATTTCTTCAGTTCTGCAAAATAGGTGTCCAGCAAGTTCTTGGCAGCCACAAAAGAAGTCAAGTTGCCCTGTAGCACTTGTTTTTCCTTGCCAGTCAGCATCGCTTCAATCTGCGGATTGTGGTAGAAGCTGTCGCGCAGCTGTTCGTTAATGGTCTCGTACATCCAGTATTTGCTTTGCTCATTGCGGCGGTATTCAAAGTAGCCGTTGTCTTTCACAAAGTTAATGTATTTGTAGACCATATCCCATACTTCTTTTACACCAAGATTATAGAAACCGGAATAAGTCAGCACTTGGGGTGTCCAACCGCTCTCCGGAGCCGGGAAGAGGTGCAGCGCATTACGGAACTGAGTTGCTGCCAGCCTGGCCCGCTCCAGATTGTCGCCATCAGCCTTATTAATGACAATGCCATCGGCCATTTCCATGATGCCGCGTTTGATGCCTTGCAACTCATCGCCCGTACCCGCCAGCTGTATCAGCAGGAAGAAGTCTACCATAGAATGTACGGCAGTCTCACTCTGCCCCACCCCTACTGTCTCTACAAATATCTTGTCGAAACCGGCAGCCTCACAAAGCACAATCGTTTCACGCGTCTTGCGTGCCACGCCACCCAGCGAACCGGCAGAGGGACTGGGACGTATAAAGGACTTGGGATGAACGGAGAGTTTCTCCATACGCGTCTTGTCACCGAGAATACTGCCTTTGCTGCGTTCGCTGCTCGGATCAATGGCAAGGACAGCCAACTTGCCGCCGTGTTCCTCCAGTACATGCAAGCCAAATACATCAATAGAGGTACTTTTACCGGCACCGGGCACACCACTGATACCCACACGGACGGAGTTGCCCGAATAGGGCAAACACTTCTCTATCACCTCCTGCGCCACAGCCTGGTGCTCCGGTTTCACACTTTCCACCAGTGTTACAGCCTGGCTGAGTACCGTAACATCACCTTTCACTATACCCTCCACATAGTCTGATACGGAAAGCTCGCGTTTCTTCCGCCTGGGACGGTTCTTCAAGTAAGGATTGACCGATGAAGGTTGCTCAATGCCTGCATTGACAACCAAGCCTTTATATGCTTCATTATTTTCGGGATGTTCCATGGCTATTTGTGAGTTATAAGTTATGAGTTATGAAGGACTTTACGACTTCTTATTGTTTTGCTTTAATGTTGATTTCAACTTTCGGCTGCATCGGGTCATTGGTAATCATCAGCAGACGCAGATGACGGCGCTTCTTGCCTATATTCTTCTTCACTACCGTTACCCGCAGGCGAGTGCTTTCACCGGGTTGCAATACACTCTTCTTGAGGTTAACTCCCACTGCCGGGTGGAATACCTGGAGCTTGTTTATCTGTAAAGGAGAACGCCCGGTATTGGTAATGGTAATATCCTGACGTGCTTTTGACTTCTTTGCCAATATCGCACTCATATCAACTTCTTTGGTAGAAAGGCTGATGGCAGGAGCATTTGCCTTCTCCACTTCCGTCATTCCGGAGAAATCCGGTAAAAGAATGGCAGAAACGGGAATCTCGTTTTCATCGCCCACCTTGTCACCGGAGAAGCGAGAAAGATAGACCGACGTTTGAGTCAGTCCGAGGCCAGTCAGTCTTTCCGAATTCAATGTAAGTGTAATCACTCCTTTTTCTCCCTTTTGCAAGACATTGGGCTCTACTTTTGTCTGCAAATAAGGAGGCAGATGCATCAGTACCGGTTCATAAGGACGGTCGGAAAGATTGACCACGCCGATATGAATCACCGGCTGCTCACCATGCTGAATATCGGGAAAGTCGAGGCTGTTCTTGTCAATACGTATCTGACCGATAAGATAGGGATGCGTCTTGGTAAAGTCCTTGATTTCCTGTACTACTTCACCATTGAACTTCAAATAGACCAGATTGGGTTGCGCATTGCTGTAAATAGCCACGGATTTCTGGAAATGTCCCAATGCCTTGGCATCAAAAGTCACATTCACCGTTCCTTTTGCCCCCGGTGCAATAGGCGTTTTTGTCCACTGGGCCACGGAGCAGGCACAATCCGGCTCCACTTCTGTAAGCACTAAAGGCTGGTCACCCGTATTGGTGATGGTATATTGCACAGTCACGGGATGCTTCCATTCTATCTGGCCGAAACTGTACATCTCTGTATTCGAGGTAAAACGAGCTTGCGCTACAGCAGTCAATACCACACTTGCAAGCACATATAAAGTTATCAATATCCGCTTCATCTATTTTTCTTAATATCAAGATTTCCTAATTCTGCCACTCTCATTCAATATTAGTCGGACAAAAATAGGTGTTTTTAGCGAGAGTACCTAAAATAGCGGAGCGCAATTTGTACAAATTGCGCTCCGCTCCATACTCTATTGTTACTTTATTACAATTATCCCTCCCGCCGAATGCGAAGCATACTCCGGAGCATACGCACACTGTATCGTGGCCAGCCCCGTTTCGTATGTTCCGCCACGGGCTATGCGATAACTGTGCTCTAAGACATAAACGCCTTTGCCCAAATGGTCGAAGAAGAAATTGGTTGCGGCATCTTCCACTTCTGCATAATAACCAAGGCCGTTACTCCAACGATAACCGGAAAGCGAGCCTATAGGTTCAAAGCAGGCACCCCGCTGGTCTTTCAACTGAACAAAATCCATAGTACGGTCCAAGCGGATAGTCAAACGGGCCACTATTTTATCACCGACGGATAATACGGTCCCTTCCGTAACCGGTTGCAAGGACTTGCTACCACCGGCCGATATACGCTCTACATAAAGTTTCTTCTCTACATTCAATTCCCCCCCCTGCTGCTTTACATCAGATATGGGTGACAGATACTGGGCATAAACAGCTCCCCAGGCAATGCCTGCATCCCGTTTCTCTACGGTGACGGTTTTAGCTTTCAGCTCCGGACTTCCTTGAGCGAAGGTTTCCTTGACATAACCCAAACCCGGGATTATGGTCTTTGTAGGCGACAATGTTTCCAAAACTTTGTTACCTAACGTGATACGTACGTCTCCCCGACTTTCCAGCAGATTAGTACCTTGACAAAGCAATGCATAAACAGCATCAGCCGTTGCAACCGGAGAATTCCAACTGGTAGTCTGCTTCTGTTTCAGCAGCCAGAGTTTCATTTCCTCCACCAAAGCATCGTTGCCACCTGCCATACGCAGGGCTTCCATTACTTCCACATGGGCAGGGATGGGCAGCATACCCCAGTTATACGGATTTGCTTGGAAAGCAAAGTATGCACCCAGTTCATCCGTCTGTACCAGATGTTCCTTGAGGGAAGCGATGAATTCATTCGCCTCGGCTGTACGCCCTACTGCTTTCAGGATGATGGCAGACTGCGCCTTGCTGCTCATGGTTCCATCTTTAAGATTGGCACCTACTTTTGATAGGAAATAGCGGTAAGCCGCTTGATTGTCTGCCGGCACTTGTTCGCCGCTAAGGGCTATCAGATACAGATATGTCATTGCCGATTCGGAGTTGGCAGTAATTCTGGCGCCATTTTTTTCGGCTTTACGGATATTGCGATACTCTTCCAAAGCCTGCCGATTCAAATAGCCGAAAGCTTTCTGCCGCATGGCGGCAACTTCTTCAGGCTGTTCATTTTTCGTCAGCAGAGGAAGACGAACAAGTAATTCTGTAATATAGCCAGTTATATAGCGGCTACCGGACATTCCCTTATACCAGCTCCATCCACCGTCTTCACCCTGCAATTCTTTCAATTTGGTAAAAGCGGAAAGATTGCGGTTATTCAGTTGGTTGATATCAAACAGCGTGGCAATACGTGCCTGCTGTTCGGCTTCAGTAGTAGCTTCCAGTACCCACGGAGACTCGCTGAGCAGGATATTCTTCACATCCTGATTCTTCTCCAACTGGCTGAGGAAGGTTTCTTTCGTGCCACCGGCAGCCTTCCAACTGTCAAATACAGTCTTAATGCGGGGCTGGCTGTTGGCAATGAAGCCTGCCAGACTATTGGCATACCAAGCTGTAGCCCAAGAAATGGCATTATCATTGGCAGGCAGGCTCAATGCCGGCAACGCTTGTACAGCATACCAAGCCGGATTCCCGGTAAATTCTACAGTCAGACGACGGTCTGTCGCTGTACGGCTATTACGGTTGAAAAGGCTGTCTAATGAGAACGTACGGGTCTCCTCGCCACGGATAGGCATAGCAAGCGTTTCCGTAATATACTCCTTATTACTTAATACGGGCAACAGATGCTGCTCGCCATCGCTAAACGTACCTCCATCGGCAACCATACGAATACCAAGCAAATCATAGCGGTCGGACACTTCGAAATGGAAGTTGACAGCAGTATTTCTTCCTGCTTCTACCAAGAATTTCTGACGTTGAGTAGCAATAACTTTCTCCGTCATAGGGTCGAACAGTGTGAATACTGCTGTTCCTTTCACCGCTTTACCCGTCAGATTGGCTATTGTTCCGGCTATCTGTGTTTTATCTCCAACGCGGACAAACCGAGGCATATTCGGAGTCAGCATAAACTCCTTGGCAGTTACAACGGAAGCATCCAATATCCCAGTCAGCATATCCTTAGTATGTGAGTAACCACGGAAATTCCAACGAGTCAAGCTCTGCGGCATCGTAAAAGAAAACGCAAGCTCCCCTTGTTCGTTTGTACGAAGTTGAGGATAAAAAAAGGCTGTTTCGGCAAAGTTGGTGCGAAGCCCCTCAATAGGTTGCAAGGCCTCGCCAACCGGTATCGTTTCCGATTCAAAAACAACATCTTCCACCGCGTCTTCCGCTACTTGTGCAGGAACATATTTCACTTCAACGGCATTCCCGGATTCTGCTTTGGAAGCAAGCATCGGCTGGTTGGCACCACGTATTCTAAGATTACCGGTCAAAGAGCTATTCCGGGTAGTCCCATACCCCACAACACTTACTTCTTCCAAAAGCGCATTGTCTTCTACCATCACTATCCGCATCCTTCCATCCATATAAGGAGAACAGAAGTAGTCAAACGACCACACCGGAACCCTCCAAGCCTTCAACGGGAAATAAACGGAGAAGTAATTGCTATTATAACGGCTCGCACCACGGAATGCCCCATACAGATTATCCGGATAGAAAACCCGTAGTATCTGGTTACTCTTATAAATCTTATCCAGTGAAGCGTCGTACATCGTAGCCAACATCTCAGCCGCAGCAGGCATACCTTGAGGCGTCTTTATGACGAGCTTCCACTCTTCTTCCTGTCCGGGACGCAAACGGTCACGGAACACTTCCCATTTCATGTCGAGAGCACGTTCCGGCTCCCGCTTCTTCAGTTCAACCTGATGACTGTACATCTCGCCAGCTTTCACAAAACTGAAAAGAATGGTGATTCCCTTGCCATATGCTTCCTTATAAGGGAATTCCATACGAATAATAGTATCATTCAACTGCAACACACGGCTTTCAATGCGTTTTCTGTCACAAAAGACATCCATCAGCACATATGCATCCCGATAAGAAGTCCCCAAAAGAAAAGCGGCAGGGTACTGTACATCAAATTCCTCATTTTCTTTATAATAAAAGAAATCTGTAAACGCAGCCGGACGCTTGTCACTCTTTGAAAAGAGCATGAAACTGTCACTGCCATATGCCCCATTATTCTCTTCACGTCCCAAACTATCACGTACAGAAAGTTTCAAGCGATAGTTACCTGAAGGAAGCTTGTTCCAAGCCGAAAAATCCTGGAGCCGATTGGCTGTGAAGGTACCCTCCAATACAACATCATCCAAGGGTTCAGAACCTGCAATATTCCTTGCCCCATTTTGTTCTGCAAATGGATAAAGGCAATAGGAACCTTCAATGTGCTGAGGAATATTCATTACATTATTCACTCCAAAAGTGAAAAGCATACTGTCTTCCTTACAAACATATTGAGGCAAGCGAATATCAAAGGAATAAGCCTTAGGACCTGCCAACAAGTTATACGAAGCGGATTGCGTTTCACCGGCCTCATCCGTCACCACCGCCTCCACATGATAAGTATACACACTCCCATACCCGTCTGTATCTACAGCCGGAGCTTCCAAAGTCAAGGGTATGGAAAAATCCCCGTTGGTATCCAATTGTATGGTGTCAGACAATAATGGTTTATCAGCATTGCTCCAATAACCAGGTCTCGGATTCCGGCGAGTCACCGTATATGCCAATGGCACATCCTGCACCATCATGCCATTGAAGGCCTTGACATTTCCTTTCAACACAACCTTGTCACCCAGCCGATAAGCTTCCGAAACCGGAGTGAAGGCAATCTCGAACGTAGGTCGCTTGTACTCCTCTACCCTAAAAGTGACGGTAGATTGAGTCTCTTTGGTTCGTATGCTGAACATGCCATTCAGGCAAGCTGCCGGAAGTACAAACTCCGTAGCAAAAGAGCCGAAATCATTGGTCCGCCCCTTCCTGGTGGCAAGTTCCTTGCGGTTGGCATCCAACAAGACAAGCTCATAATCAACTCCTTGTAGTACCTGGGCGCTATCACTATTCTGCTTGTAAGCTATCCCTTTTACATGAACGGTCTGCCCGGGACGATAAAGCGAACGGTCTGTCAGCAATGCCATCTGCCTCCAATCTGTATCCTTAATACCGTAATAAGGATGATTCATATAAACGTTCTGCGGCATCATGGCTGTGTCTCTGCCTTTACGCGCCACATAACTTCGGATTTCACTCTGCCAGGGTAATACAGCTTTCCCCCCGGCATCAGTCAGTACCTCTGCCATCGCTTTTCTATTCTTCTCATCATAAAAAGAGTAGAAACTCACCTTGGCACCAGCAATCGGCTGTCCACTACGGGCATCCAATGTAGCCACTTCCATACGGTTGTCACCCAAATCCAATGTCAGCACCTTGAAGCGGGTAGATACCAGAAATTTATCATCTGTACGGGCCGTTTCAGTATCAGGTACTATTTGAAGAATATAGACTCCCGTTTCCCGAGGAATCATGAACTTAAATACAGTGTCCGAGGCAAGATAAGGGACATCTTCAGGCAATTTATCCTTGCCTGGCAACGGCTTTAAGCCAAAATGCGTGGAAGAAAACTTCCGGGCATACTTTCTATAAGTATCTTTATTTATACCATGGTCCATCCAAGGTACTTCACTTAAAGTAGTGGTATATAAGTTGAGAGTGAAGCCCTCGACATTACGATAATGCAGCCTCATATTCACCGAATCGCCGGGATAACCGCTTTCATTCATAGTCAGAATGAGTTCAGGCTGTAAAATCTGTTCACGGATATTTTTCAACTCATTGATACGCTTATACGCAGGATAGCGCTTCAAGCCTTCTTCACAGACTTTTAGAGCCTCATCAGCGCGTTTCGGTTCCAAACGGCGCAGGTGGTTGGCTTTATGAATGTAAACCTCGGCACAAACCTCTCGTGAACCGTATTCCTTTATCAATTTATTCAAAACCTCAAGATATTCCCGATTAGCCTTTTCCTGACGCATTCGGAAAGTAGGATAAGGCTGCTGGCTGATACCACCGGTCAACTTCCAGTTCCAATAATCAAGAGAACAGAGCAACATAGCATCTTCCGAACCGGCACGATGGCGATAAGCATTCATCATATCCAGATAAATCCTTTCGATACGGGTCTGTACCAAAGAATCCACGCTGAAACCATCCAGCTGCCGATAAGCATCAACAGCACGGCTCACCAATAGATGGTACATATCGTGCCCATAGAACCGGCTACCGTCTTCCAACACCACAAAAGGCACATATTGTTCTGCAGATGTATTGAGCAAGCGGATGGAATCCTGCAAGGATGCACGGTTACACCTATCTATTTTATCCACAAACTGGCTGATACTCCACTCACGGATATCTGCTGGAACCTCGTCAACAGTCAGTAAAGTACGTGACAGCAAGACACGGCGATTCTTCCGCATCAAGTCAGCATATTCATATGCCAACAAAGAGTGTAGAATAGCCTTGTTCACCGGATTCCTCTCCGATTGTGCCCAAGATTCCATATATTTCAGACTGGAGTAAAGGCTGTCCGGAGTCAGCCCCTCTTGATAAGTCTCCCTACAAATGTAGGCTTTCAACATTTGCGGAGCATTCTGCTCTTGCCGACCTTTCCGATAGATTTCATCAGCCAGTTTTATCACTGTTTGAGGCAGGCTTTTCTTTTGAGCCTGCTCCACCTGCTTCCACAACTTATCGTACGTCTGCGCATACAATGCCGAAGCCCCAAATGTAACCAGCAGTAACAATATGCTACAAATTCTTTGAATTACTCTCATAATTATTCGTTTGTTAGTCTTTGTATTAACCTTAATTCCGCAACACTATTATAAAATATTTTTTTTAAGTACCTGAGCAACAAAAA
>NZ_QSOX01000029.1:0-41201 GCF_003466325.1 Bacteroides sp. 4_1_36 | reverse complement strand
AGGGCTTGGGAAGAAGTGACTACTGAACCAGTACAACATTCCAAGAACCGTCTACTGATGTCGGTTATAAAAAGAAAAAGCGTCTAGCTAAATTAGGAAAAGACAGTTTGACGGTGGGGAAACACGCTTCACCCTCTGGGGGAACTCCCTTTACCCCTGGGGAAACTCCTTTTACAATAGGCGGTAAAGGTCTTTACAATATGGGGTAAAGGGCGTTACAATATAGGGTAACGGCTTTTACATACCGCGGTAACGGCTTTTACATTAGCTGGTAAATAGCAGGTAAATACAATATGCTGATAGTTAGTGTTATGACCGCTTTTGTCTTTCGTATAGTATGTCCGTAACTTGGATTATTTATAGCAATCCTTCGTCGTTGAAGCTGTAATGGCTTCCGTCCGTGACGATGACGTGGTCGGTCAGGTGTATGTTCATGGTTTGGGCGGCTTTCCTCACGAGTTCCGTCAGCCGCTGGTCGTCGTTGCTGGGGTGCGGGTTGCCGGAGGGATGGTTGTGGATAAGGGCTATCTGTGTGGCGCGTTGCAGCAGGGCTTCGCGCAGGATGCTGCGCACGTCGGCGGTAGTCTGGTCGATGCCGCCGCGGCTGATGCGTACCTTGTCTATCACTTTGGCGGCGTGGTTCATAAGCAGTACCCAGAATTCTTCTGTGGCAAGGTCGCAGAGCAGGGGATGGAACAGCTCGTAGATGTCGGCGGAAGAGCGGATGGCGGTACGTCCGGAGCGTTCCTGCAGCTTGCGGCGTTTGCCCAGTTCCAGGGATGCCATGACGGTGATGCTTTTGGCGGGGCCCATGCCTTTGAATCGGGAGAAGTCCCGCACCTCCCATTTGCCCAGGCGGTTGAGGTCGTTGCCGCAGGCGGCGAGTATGCGCTGCATCAGTGTCACGGCGGTTTCTTCCGTATTGCCGGAGCCGATGAGGATGGCTAGCAGTTCGGCATCGCTCAAGGCTTCCGCCCCTTTCTGCATCATCTTTTCCCGCGGGCGGTCCTCTGCAGCCCACTGGTTGATATTCAGTTTCTCCATATCATCCCTAATCCTTAACCCCTAATCCTCCTTATTTGTAAAAGTTCTTTTTGAACGCCTCGAACTCGTCCTTGCCAAGTATGCAGCGGTTCCACCAGGCGCGCAGGAACCCCGTCCCGTATCCGATGAGCTGGATGAAGGCGGCGGCGACGGAGTAGAGCCCGATGCTGAGGCTACGGTTCCGGATAGTGGAGTCCATGCATACCAGAAGCGCATAAAGAGCGATGGGCAGCAGGCTGTACGGGCAGAAGGGCGTTCCCAGCAGGAATATGGCCACTCCCAGGGTAAATGCGGCCGGCAGCAGGTGGACGAGCTTCAGTGATTCCGGATACTTCTTGTACAGATTGATGCGGGCAATCCCGGAATTGTGTACCTGCTTGAAGAATTTTCGGAAGTCTGTCCGTCGCTTGTGGTATACCCAGGCACCGGGGAACAGCCGGCATGTATATCCTCCCTTGAAGATTCGGATGCTGAAGTCGATGTCCTCCCCGAAGCGCATCCGCGAGAATCCGCCCAGGGCTTGGTACACTTCCTGCCGCACACCCATGTTGAAGCTACGCGGATAGAACTTGTCCATCTTCTTCTTCCCCCCACGGATACCGCCGGTGGTGAAGAAGGAGGTCATGGAGTAGTTGATGGCTTTCTGTATGTTTGTGAATGATTCGTGCGCGCGGTCGGGGCCTCCGAAGGCATCGGCGGCTTCGTGCTGCAGCTCTTCTTCCACAGCAAGGAAATAACCTTCGGGCAGGATGCAGTCCGAATCCAGTATTATCAGGTATTCGCCCTTGCTTCGTTCCACCCCGTAGTTACGGGTCTGCCCGGGGCCGGAGTTGGGCTTGTCATAGTAATGCACGTCCAATAGTTCCTGATACTTCTCTGTGACCGGCTTGCAGGGGATGGAGGAGCCGTCCTCCACCACAATCACTTCAAAATCCTTGAAACTTTGCTGCGTCAGGCTTTGCAGCAGTTCATCCACCTCATCGGGGCGGTTGTATACGGGGATGATGACGGAGTATCTCATGGGTATGGCTTTATGTTTTGGTTGTCTCCGCAAAGATATATCATTTAAGCTTTGTAGATGAATAAATGGAAAGAAAAATCCCCGGATGCCAAGTGGAGCACCGGGGATGATATGAAAAGGGCATTTGCCTGATTTCCAAAAGGGCTTATGCTTTTACGCGGCTTACGTAAGAACCGTCGCGCGTATCGATTTCGATAGTCTCGCCTTCGTTGATGAACAAAGGAACGCGGACCGTTGCACCTGATTCTACCGTAGCGGGCTTCAGCGTGTTGGTGGCTGTGTCGCCTTTCAGTCCCGGCTCCGTATAGGTAATCTTCTGTTGAACCTTGATGGGCACATCAGCATAGAGTACGGTTTCTGTAGAAGCGTCTGATACCACGTCTACTATCATTCCTTCGAGCAGGAAGTCAACACCGTTGATGAGGTCGTGGGCGATGGGAATTTGGTCAAAAGTCTCCTGGTTCATGAATTGGTAGTTGTCACCGTCATGATAGAGGTATTGGTGGGGACGACGTTCTACACGTACGTCTTCCAGTTTCTCACCGATGTTGAAACGGCGTTCCAGAACGTAACCGTTTACCACGTCTTTCAGCTTGGTGCGCATGAAAGTATTACCTTTTCCCGGCTTTACATGCAGGAAGTCGATACAGAAATACAGCTTGCCGTCCATACGGATGCAAGTTCCGATTTTAATGTCTTGGGCATTAATCATACTTATAGTCTTTAATATTATTATATTGGTATTTACTTCGTTAGTGCTGGTTTGCGAGTGCAAAAGTAATGGAAATCGGTAAAAAACACAAAAACTTTTGAGAGAAAATGAGTTATCTCTTGGTTTATTTGAAAAAAGTATCTATTTTTGCAGCCCGAATTCGTGAGAATAATAACATAAAACAAGATACAGTAATGAAAAGAACATTTCAACCCTCGAACAGAAAGAGAAAGAACAAACACGGTTTCCGTGAGAGAATGGCTACAGCAAACGGCCGCAGAGTATTGGCAGCACGTCGTGCTAAAGGCAGAAAGAAACTGACTGTTTCTGACGAATACAACGGAGTAAAGGCATAATAGTCGTTCTCGTTCGTATTAAAGAAATAAGGGAGCTGCAAAAGACTGATTCTGGTCTTTTGCAGCTTTTCTTATGTATTGTGCCCGCTTCTCCGGAAAAAACTATTGCCAACTCCGTGTACTATGTGGTGAAAATTGTATCTTTGTCCCAAATAATGCATTATCGATTATGACAATAAAAGATTTTTTCTCTTTCCGGCAGAACCGGTTCTTCTGGGCGAACATACTTGCGATGGCCGTTGTGGTAGTGGGATTGCTGTTCGGAGTGCTGAAAGGACTGGATATATATACCCGCCACGGCGAGGCTGTGATAGTGCCCGATGTGAAGGGCATGGGAGTGGAGGAAGCCGAGAAAATGTTCCGTAACCGCGGCTTGGTCTGCATCGTTTCGGATTCCAGTTATGTCAAGACTCTTCCTGCCGGCTGCATCCTCGAATATAATCCGGCAGCCGGACAAAAGGTAAAGGAAGGACGTACCATCTATCTTACAATCAATACGATTGAAGTCCCTCTGCACATAGTACCCGATGTGGCGGACAACAGTTCGCTGCGGCAGGCGGAAGCGCGTATTCTGGCTTCGGGCTTCAAGCTGGCCGAGATACAGTATATTCCGGGTGAGAAGGACTGGGTGTATGGCGTGAAGTATAAGGGTCGTCAGCTTTCCATCGGCGAGAAAGTGCCCGCCGGTGCAGTGCTGACGCTGATGGTGGGAGATGGAGGCGCCTTGCAGGCAGACTCCCTGGGAGTGGATTCTGTGGGAGGTACCGTTGAACCCATGTTGTCCGAAGACTCCGCGGCAGATGAGTCCTGGTTCTGATAAACATCTGACTCCAATCGTAAATTGTAAATAGTCAAATTGTAAATGCCGTGATGATAGAAGAATTGCCGGATGATATAGATAATGATGAGCTGGACGACGTAGAGCCGGTGGGTGACGAGGCGCAACTCTATGAACACTTCCGTGTGGTGGTGGACAAGGGGCAGGAGATGATGCGGGTGGACAAGTATCTGTTCGACCGCTTGACGAACTCTTCGCGCAATCGCATCCAGAAGGCTGCCGATGCAGGCTTCGTGATGGCGAACGGCAAGGCTGTGAAAAGCAGCTATAAGGTGAAGCCGATGGATGTAATCACTGTGATGATGGACCGTCCACGCTATGAGAATGAAGTCATCCCCGAAGACATCCCCCTTGATATAGTATATGAGGACAAGTATCTGATGGTAGTGAACAAACCTGCCGGTCTGGTGGTGCACCCCGGTCATGGCAACTATCACGGTACGCTTGTCAACGCCATAGCCTGGCATATGAAGGATAATCCCGATTATGATGCCAATGACCCGCATGTGGGACTGGTGCACCGCATCGACAAGGACACCTCCGGCCTGCTGGTGATAGCCAAGACTCCGGATGCCAAGACGAATCTCGGCAACCAGTTCTTCAACAAGACGACAAAACGCCGTTACCGGGCGCTGGTCTGGGGAAATGTGGAGCAGGATGAAGGGACCGTTGTCGGCAATATCGGTCGTAATCCCAGAGACCGCATGCAGATGACCGTCCTCCCCGACGACCAGGGAAAGCATGCCGTCACCCATTACCGGGTGCTCGAACGTTTGGGATACGTCACACTGGTGGAATGTATCCTTGAAACGGGACGCACCCATCAAATCCGTGTGCACATGAAGCACATCGGACACATACTTTTCAACGACGAACGTTACGGTGGACACGAAATCCTGAAAGGAACCCACTTCGCTAAATACAAACAATTTGTAAACAACTGCTTCGACACTTGTCCGCGGCAGGCATTGCATGCCATGACGCTGGGGTTTGTGCATCCCGTCACCGGAGAAGAAATGTACTTCACTTCGGAATTGCCCGATGACATGACCCGACTGATAGACAAATGGAGAGGCTATATCAGTAACAGAGAATTAGAATGAAACGCACGATTGCTATTGTAGCCGGAGGAGATACCTCCGAATTCCACGTCTCCCTGCGTAGTGCACAGGGGATTTACTCCTTCATCGACAAGGAGAAGTATACCTTATATATTGTAGAAATGCACGGACTGGACTGGCATGTACAGCTGCCCGACGGCGCTAAGACTCCGGTAGACCGCAATGACTTCAGCTTCGTGCTGGATGGCGAGAAAGTGACATTCGACTTTGCCTATATCACCATCCACGGAACTCCGGGTGAGGACGGCCGTCTGCAGGGCTATTTTGATATGCTCCACATCCCTTATTCGTGTTGCGGAGTACTGGCAGCGTCGCTCACGTACGATAAGTTTGCCTGCAACCAGTATCTGAAAGGTTTCGGTGTGCGCATTGCCGAATCGTTGTTGCTGCGCGGCGGACAGTCGGTAACGGATGAAGATGTGATGGAGAAAATCGGTCTGCCTTGCTTCATTAAGCCCAGCTTGGGAGGTTCCAGCTTCGGCGTGACCAAGGTGACGGCGAAAGAGCAGATACAACCTGCCATAGCCAAGGCATTTGCGGAAGCGCAGGAAGTAGTGGTGGAGGCCTTTATGGACGGAACCGAGATTACCTGCGGCTGTTACAAAACAAAAGACAAGTCCGTAGTGTTCCCCATTACGGAGGTGGTGAGCCACAACGAGTACTTCGATTATGAAGCTAAGTATAATGGTGCGTCTGACGAGATTACTCCCGCCCGCATCTCGGACGATTTGACCCGCCGGGTGCAGACGCTGACTTCTGCCATTTATGATATACTCGGGGCCTACGGCATTATCCGTGTGGACTATATCATTACCGAAGGGGAAAAAATCAATCTGCTGGAGGTGAATACCACCCCCGGAATGACTGCCACCAGCTTTATTCCCCAGCAGGTTCGTGCTGCCGGAATGGAGATGAAGGATGTAATGACAGATATTATAGAAAACAAGTTTAAGGATTAATCATTATTCATTATGAATGCGAACGTGGAATTTGATGAAATCCGTCCTTATCATGATGAGGAACTTCCTCAAGTCTATGAGGAACTGATTGGCGATGCGGCGTTCCGGCAGGCAGTGGATACTGTGATGCCTGGTGTACCTTTTGAAGTCTGGTCGCAGAAAATGCGCGCGTGTAAAACCAAGCTGGAATTTCAGAAGACCTTCTGCTATGGGCTTCTGTGGAAATTGGCGAAGGAGGCTACGGATGGATTGACTTTGGACCATACCGCGTTGCCGGCAGACAAGTCGGCGGCGTATACCTATATCTCCAATCATCGCGACATTATTCTCGATTCCGGTTTCTTGTCCATTCTTTTGGTAGACCAGGGTATGGATACGGTAGAGATAGCCATTGGCGACAACCTGCTTGTCTATCCGTGGATTAAGAAATTCGTGCGTGTCAACAAGTCCTTCATCGTGCTGCGTGCGTTGACCATGCGCCAGATGCTGGAGGCTTCCGCACGCATGTCCCGCTATATGCATTATACCATCAGTGAGAAGAAACAGTCTATCTGGATTGCACAACGTGAAGGGCGTGCCAAGGATTCCAACGACCGCACGCAGGACAGTGTGCTGAAGATGCTGGCAATAGGCGGTGAAGGCGACGTCATTGACCGCTTAATGGAAATGAATATAGCTCCGCTTGCCATTTCCTATGAATACGACCCTTGCGACTTCCTGAAAGCGCAGGAGTTCCAATTGAAACGGGACATTGAAGGCTATAAGAAAACGACGGCTGACGACTTGCTGAATATGCAGACCGGACTGTTCGGCTATAAAGGGCGGGTACATTTCCAGACGGGTGCCTGCATGAATGATGAATTGGCGAAGATGGACCGTTCACTTCCGAAGCCCGAACTCTTTGCACGCATGTCTGCACTGATAGACAAACGTATTCATGCCAGCTACCGGATGTATCCCAATAATTATGTGGCACACGACCTTCTCGAGGGGAAGGAGGATTTTTCCGACCATTACACTGCCGAGGATAAGCAGCGCTTCACGACCTATATAGAACAACAGTTGGAGCGTATCTCCATTCCTAATAAGGACGTGGACTTTCTGCGCGGAAAAATGCTGCTGATGTATGCCAACCCGTTGAAGAATTATCTGGCGGCTATAAAAGAATGAATACATGAAGAAGTACTGTGATTGGTGGCTTTTGCCTTTGTTGGCCTGTCTGTTGGCTGGTTGTGGCGATGATGATTATCATTATCCTTCCGTGAAGTTGGAATTCTTGACTGCCTTTTCGGGGGCTGACGGCTATCTGCGGTCTGTTGTGACGGATGAAGGGGAAACCTTGCCGGTAGTGGAGGACAAGACAAAGACGAACATAGAGGCAAACGCCTCGGTACGTGTCATCAGTAATTATGCTTCGGAGGTAACTGCCGATGGAACTGCCGGTGCGGTGCTGTATGCCTTGAGCGGTGTTCTTTCTGTCGTTCCCCAAACGGTCGACAAGTTCGAGGAGGGCGTCAAGACAGACCCTACTGATGTACTGGGTATCTGGATGGGACTCGACTATCTCAATATGACACTGATAGTCAAGGAGAATGGTGAACATAAGTTCCATTTTATTGAGGATGAAGTGATTGTGGATACTGCTACCGGGTGTAGTGAAGTATATCTGACGCTGTATCATGACGCAAAGGAGGAGGTGGTGTCTTATACCAGGCGTGCCTACGCTTCCGTACCTTTGCGGCAGTATGCGGCAGAGGGTATACAGAAGGTTATGGTTCATTTCAGTGTGCACACTTATTCCGGTGACATCAAGACTTACGATTTTGTTTATAACCCTGACTAAAATGAAATATTCGATGAAGACATTGTTCGCGGGCTTTTGCCTCGTTTTTACCACCCTCTTTTCCTGCCAGCAGAAGGAGGGACAGTTCAAGTCTGTTTCGGTAGATGACTTTTCCACATTGATAGCCAATCCGGAGGTGCAGCTTCTGGATGTGCGTACTGTTGCCGAATACTCGGAAGGACACGTGCCCCACAGTATCAATATCAATGTATTGGATGAGTCGTTTGAAACGATGGCCGACTCCACTCTGCAGAAGGACAAACCGGTTGCAGTATATTGTCGTAGTGGTAAGCGTAGTAAAAAGGCCGCTGCCATACTGAGCAAAAAAGGATATATAATCTATGACCTTGACAAAGGTTTCATCGGTTGGGAAGAAGCGGACAAAGAAGTGGAAAAGTAATAGCGGTGTAGCTGAAATGCATTTGCTATAATTTCTTTTTAGGCGAGGATTACGCGGATTTCACGGAAAAATTTAAGAAAAGAATCCGCGTTTTCCGCGTAATCCGCGCCTAAAAAGAATAAAGTAGTCTTGTCCTCTGGTTAGAGGCTTTCAAGCAGTCTCTTCAGCACCACTGTTGCTGAAATCTCCCGGTTGGCCGCTTCGGGGATTACGATGGACTGCGGGCTTTCTATCACATCATCCGTCACAATCATGTTGCGTCGAACCGGTAGGCAGTGCATGAAGTAGGCATTGTTGGTAACGGCCATCTGGCGCTCGCCTACTGTCCAGGTGCGGTCTTTGCTCAATATTTGTCCGTAGTTGTCGCCTGTATAGGCCGCCCAGTTCTTGGCATAGACAAAATCGGCTCCTTCAAAAGCTTTCATCTGGTCATATTCTACGCGGGCATTTCCTACGAACTTGGGGTCGAGTTCATAACCTTCGGGATGTGTAATCACAAAGTCATAATCAGTTGCATTCATCCATTCGGCAAAGGAGTTGGGGACAGCCTGGGGCAATGGACGCGGATGTGGAGCCCATGTCATCACTACTTTGGGGCGTGCCGTCTTCTTATATTCCTCAATGGTTATCAAGTCGGCAAAACTCTGCAGCGGATGGCGTGTGGCAGCCTCCATGGAGAATACCGGCCGGCCGGAATGCTTGATGAACTGCTCCAGTATCACTTCGTTGTAATCGTCTTCCTTATTTTCGAAGCGTGCAAAAGAACGTACGCCGATGACGTCGCAATAGCAGCCCATCACGGGAATGGCTTCCAGTAAGTGTTCCGGTTTGTCACCGTCCATGATGACACCACGCTCTGTCTCCAGTTTCCAGGCTCCCTGGTTGATGTCCAGTACAATTACGTTCATGCCCAGATTCAATGCAGCCTTCTGTGTACTGAGGCGGGTACGCAGGCTGGAGTTGAAGAAAATCATCATCAGCGTTTTGTTACGTCCCAGTTCCACATATTTGAAACGGTCTTTTTTAATCTCGAATGCTTCGTCCAGTGCAGACTTCAGGTTACCGATGTCCTGCACGCAAGTAAAGTTCTTCATATTTACAGTCTTTTTAGTGTATCTATATCTTTGTTATTCGGCTGTCAAGGTCTGGTCTGTCCGGAACCTTCGACAATCCATTTGTATGTGGTGATTTCTTCCAGAGCCATCGGACCGCGGGCGTGTAGCTTCTGGGTGCTGATGCCAATCTCGGCACCGAGTCCGAATTGTGCGCCGTCGGTGAAAGAGGTCGGTGCATTGACGTATACGCAAGCGGCGTCCACCTCCCGGCAGAACCATTCGGCACGTGTCTTGTCGTCCGTAATGATGCATTCGCTATGTTTGGAACCGTACTTCCGGATATGTGCCAATGCTTCCTGGAAAGAATTCACGGTTTTAATGGCCATCTTGTAGTCCAGGAACTCTCTGCCGTAGCAGTCTTCAGTGGCAAGTCTCAACAGCTCGACGGGATATTTGTCACGCAGACTGTGGTAGGCGGGTTCATCGGCAAATATCTCTACATTGCTTGATTGCAGCGGCAGGCATAGGTCGGGCAAATTAGCCAGGCTGTCGGCTTCGATAATCAGGCAATCCAAAGCGTTGCATACACTGACCCGGCGTGTCTTTGCATTGGCAATGATAGATGGACCTATGCTTATATCGCCATAGCGGTCGAAGAACGTATGGCATACGCCGGCACCTGTCTCTATAACCGGTACTGTGGCATTCTGGCGTACGAAGTTTATCAGGCTGCTGCTGCCGCGCGGAATTATCAAATCTACATAATCGTTGGCATGCAGTAGTTCGGCAGTCGCCTCTCTGTCGGCAGGAAGCAGTTCCACGATATGTGTATCTACGTTGAAATGCTCCAGTACCTCGTGTATCACGCTGATTATGGCACGGTTGGAATAGTCTGCATCGCTTCCGCCTTTCAGAATACAGGCATTGCCGCTTTTAAGGCAGAGTGAGAATACATCGAAACTGACGTTGGGACGGGCTTCGTAGATAATGCCTATGACACCGAAAGGTACACTGACCCTTTTTATCTTCAATCCGTTGGGTAATACGTTCTCTTTAAGGACTTTTCCCAAAGGAGAAGGGAGGGCGGCTACGTTGCGGATGTCCGCAGCGATGTCCTGCAAACGGCTTTTTGTCAGTTTCAGGCGGTCGTATTTAGGGTCGGTAGAAGGCATACGCTCCAAATCCTTCTGGTTTTCACTCAGAATGAAGTCTGTTTTGTTTATGGCAGCGTCTGCAACAGCCAGTAATATTTGGTTGATTTCTTTGTCGCTCAACGCTAGCATGTTACGGCTGGCATCTTGTACGGCGACAAAAGTTTTGTTTAAGTTCATTTTCTTACTGAGTATAGAGTGATAAATATGCAAGTATGAATATCGTGGATAGTATCCGTCTGTGGCCTATTCTATATATAGGTAGTCGTAGTGCACTACGGGTTTCTTTCCATGTTTTCCCATTGTTTCCCGTGCCTGGCTGGAGTCACAGTTGGCTTTTCCCACACCGATGGGTTTACCGCCGAAGTCGATAATCCGTACGATGTCGTCCTTCTCGAACTCGCCTATAACGTCAGTGATGCCTACCGGTAGGATGCTTACTGCTTTGTCCGAGAAGAGCAGTTCGGTGGCACAATGATTGATGTGCAGTTCGCCTTTGGCAAACCCTTCGCTGTGCGCAATCCATTTCTTGATGCTCGATACCGGTTCCGGAGACGGAATGAAACGGGTATAGTTTAATTCTTCATTATTCATTATTTTCACGAGGATGTTGTCCCGCTTCCCGTTGGCTATGATTACTGTGATGCCCTCATCTGCCACTTTGCGGGCAATGTTGGTTTTTGTCAGCATGCCGCCGCGTCCGAAGCTGGATTTGGAAGTTTGTATGTAGGAGGAGAGGTCTTTGCTTTGTTCTATTTCACGGATGACCTGAGAATTCGGGTCGGCGGGTGAACCGTTGTAGATGCCGTCTATATTGCTGAGAATGATTAGTGCCTGGGCATCCATCATGGAGGCTATCAGGCCGGACAGCTCATCGTTGTCGGTGAACATCAGTTCACTCACGGAGATGGTGTCGTTCTCATTGACAATGGGAATGACGCCGTTCTCCAGCATTACGGTCATACAGTTTTTCTGGTTGAGGTAATGGCGGCGGGTGGAAAAGTTCTCTTTCATTGTGAGCACTTGTCCCACGGGGATGCCATGCTCCCGGAACAGCTCGTAGTAGCGGTTGATGAGTTTGGCCTGCCCTACAGCGGAAAAGAGCTGGCGCTGGTCTACGCTGTCCAACTTCTTGGTGGGGTGCACTTCACTACGTCCCGAAGCAACGGCTCCGGAAGAAACAAGTATTATTTCTATGCCGGCCTTGTGCAGCTCGGCTATCTGGTCCACCAAAGCGGACATGCGGGTGACGTCGAGAGTGCCGTCACGACGTGTCAAAACATTGCTGCCTATCTTGACAGCAATTCTATTGAAATCAATCTCCATTTTCTCTCTTTTCGTATTCGCGGACTACTTCCATAGCGGCTTCGTAGTCCTTTTCATTGACGAGGACGGAAACATCTACCGCAGTGGCAGGCAGTACAACGTTTACTACCATTCCGTCTTTTGTTACAGCTTCAATATCACTATTTCCCAGCAGGCTCTTTACAAGTTCTGCTTCCCACGGTGAACCGGTGAACACCTCAATGAGTTTGCTTTTATCTTCTTCTTTCATGATGGTAAGAATTTAGAGGTTTCTGTCTTACAAATATAACAAATGTTTTTGTTTTAATGTTTAATGCTGATGGATTTATAGTTCAATCCTCTCAACTCTTATCGATTCATTCAGGAAAGTGGAAGCCGATTCTGTGAATTTCTCCTCCGATTCTGTGGTGCGGTAGACGCATCTTCCACCTTTGGTGCATTTTCTGTCCATTTCCGGATGACGGTGAAGATAGTCTTTCAGACTGTCTGCCACCAGTTCCCCTTGGGTGACGGTCGTGATGCCGTCGGGCATGTATTGTTGTATCTTAGGCAGCAGCAGCGGGAAGTGTGTGCAGCCCAGAATGACGGTGTCTATCTGCGTGTCTTTGGCCAGCAGGTTGCCGATGTTCTTGCGTATGAAGTAGTCGGTACCCTCACCTTGTGCCTCGTTGTTTTCTACGAGGGATACCCATAGAGGGCAGGCTTCACCGCTCACTTTGATGTCGGGGAAGAGTTTATGCACTTCCAGCGGATAGGATTCAGACTTGATGGTTCCTGCCGTGGCAAGCACTCCCACATGGCGGCTTTGGGTAATGTTCCCTATGCATTCTACGGTTGGGCGGATTACTCCCAACACACGACGCATTGGGTCGAGGCGGGGCAAATCATTCATTTGTATGTTGCGCAGGGCTTTTGCCGAAGCTGTATTACATGCCAGAATGACGAGATGGCATCCCATCTCGAACAGTTTGGTGACTGCCTGTAAAGTGAACTCATAGACAATCTCGAATGAGCGGGTCCCGTAAGGTGCACGTGCGTTGTCGCCCAGGTAAATGTAGTCATATTGGGGAAGGGCTTCCCGTATCTTGCTCAGAATAGTCAGTCCACCATATCCGGAATCGAATATTCCGATGGGACCGGCTGCAGAAGGTAATGTCTGTTTCATGCGTTCTAAAGGCTATGTACCATGCAAAGATAATTCAAATTTCTCAGTAATGTATAAAAAATAAGCGCGGATAAAACTATCCGCGCTTGCTTTATCATAATAATTCTATTATTTAATGCCCAATTGCGTTTTGACTTTGGCAGTTACATCAACGCTCTGTGCTCCTACGAATGGTATCGGGGTACGGGCCAAGTCGAAAATGTAGACAACACCTTCAGTTTTGCCGACAGCTTGGATAGCTTCGTCCAGTTTCTTATAGATAGGAGCCATAGCATCCTGCTGTGCTTTCTGCATACTTTGATAAGCTTCTTGTTGGAATTGTTCTTGGCGTTGGGCCATATCGTTTAATTCTTTCTGGCGTCTTTCAGCGATGTTTTTGGGCAAAGAATCTTGTTGAACAAGATATTCCTGATACTTCTTTTGGAATTCTTCGTTAGTGCGCTGCATTTCATCCTGATATTTCTTAGACATAGCATCAAGGTCAGCTTGAGCTTTGGTAAATTCAGGCATAACAGTGATTACTTCCTGAGAATTCATGTGAGCGAATTTAGCTTGCGCCATAGCTCCCAGCGGGAGGGCGAACATAACTACGAGTAGTGCGATTTTTTTAAGCATAATGTTTATTATTTATTTGAATGATTATTCGTCGGGGACAAATATAGCGCAAACTGAACGCAATACAAAATAAGCAAGCTTATTTTTAATCCTGAATGCAGTCTATATTCTGAAACAAATGTATGAAATTAATTTGAATATCCCAGTTTTGCAAGTACTTCATTGCTGACGTCAATACTCGGCGAGGCAAAAATGATACTTGATGCGGAAGCACGGTCTACAACTACCGCATATCCGTTCTGTGTCGCAATTTCCTTTACAGCATTGTATATTTCATCTTGAATGGGTTGCATCAGACTTTCACGTTTTTTATACAGTTCGCCTTCCGGACCGAAGTATTTGCGGCGCAGTTCGGCTGCTGATTTCTCTTTAGCGACAATCTCTTCTTCCTTTTTACCTCTCTGTGTTTCAGAAAGGGAGGCAATCTGAGACTGATAGTTCTTGTACAGAGTCTTGGCTTCTTCGGAAATCTTTTCGACTTCACTCTGCCATTGTCTGGAGGCTTGCTCCAGTTGTTCATTGGCACGTTCGTAGGCAGGAATATTTTCCAGGATATATTCCATGTCAATCAAGGCGAACTTCTGTGCATTGGCTGTTATACTTACTGCAAACAGCGTAAAAAGGATCAATAAACTCTTCTTCATAACGATACTGCATTAATTGTCAATTATCAATTGTCCATTGCTTAGAATTCCTGTCCCAGGATGAAGTGGAACTGGCTGCCGCCATATTGCGAGGAACCCATTATTTTGTCGAAACCGTAAGCCCAGTCGATACCCATCATACCAATCATCGGGAGGAAGATGCGGACACCGACACCGGCTGAACGTTTCAATTCGAACGGGTTGAACTTATTGACATCATGCCATGCATTACCGGCTTCCACAAACGTTAACGCATAAATACTGGTACTTGTTTCGAGCATCAAAGGATATCTTAATTCCAGTCCGAGACGTGTATAGGCATAACCTTCAGAACCGTATGGAGTCAATGAGCTGTTCTCATAACCACGGAGGGCGATACTTTCTGTAGCATAGCTGGAGTAGCCGGTCATACCGTCACCACCCACGTCAAACGTTTCGAACGGAGACTTTTTGTATTTGTTGTAGTGTCCCAGCAAACCGAATTCTACACGTCCCATCAGCACCGGAGTACGTTTGACGGTAATCGGGTCCATCAACGGGATGTAGACTTTGGATTTGAATTTCCACTTGTGGTATTCAATCCACTTGTGCATCTTGTTCATGTCTTCCTGGCTGCTGGTGCTATACTTGCTGTAATCGGTACCGTCGAACAGAGAGAAAGGCGGTGTGATTTGTGCAGACAACGAGAACTCGGAACCTTGGCGCGGATAAATCGGGTTGTCGATAGAGCTACGGGACAAGGTCAGGTTGAGGCTGAGGTTATTACACTTACCGTTGGTAACCGGGAAGTACTGCCAGTCACTCAGAACATAACGTTGGTAAGACAACTCGGCTGTGAACTGGAAGTAGTCATCCGGCCACTTCAAACGCTTACCGAACATCACTGCAAGACCATACATCTGGATAGATTTGTCCGGGTCGTAATAATTCTCGTAGTTGTTGTAATTGCCGTAGTTGTACATACCGTAGCCATACATACCGCTATAATAGCTGTTGTAATAGCTGTTCATGTAGGCTGAATTGTAATAACGGCTACTGATGTCGGTCTGGCGGGAATAGAAAGCCGATACGGAGAATGCATTCGGGCGTTTACCGCCAAACCACGGGTCGTAGAATGAAACGCTGTATGACTGATAGTATTTGGCATTGGTCTGGCCGCTGATGGTCAATGTCTGACCATCGCCTTGCGGGAGGATACCGCGGTAGTTCTCACCCGGATGCAGCAGGTTGGACAGAGAGAAGTTGGTGAACTTCAGACTTAACTTACCGATAATACCCGTTTGTCCCCAACCGGCGGAGAACTCTACCTGGTCGTTGGCTTTGGATACAAGGTCATAACCGATGTCTACCGTGCCGTCTTCCGGTCTCGGCTGGATGTCGGGCTGGATTTGTTCGGGGTCGAAGTGTCCCATCTGCTGGATTTCACGCATGGAACGCATCAGGTCTTCACGGCTGAAGAGTTCGCCCGGACGGGTACGGAGTTCACGGCGTACTACGTTTTCATACAAACGGTCGTTACCGTTGATGCTGACTTTATTGATGGTAGCCTGGCGACCTTCGTAGATACGCATTTCCAGGTCGATGGAGTCGCCCACGATGTTTACTTCCACCGGTTCGAGGCTGTAGAACAGATAACCGTTGTTGTAGTAAAGGTTACCGATGGCATCGTCATCGGTCATTGTACGCTCTTCAAGTAACTTTTGGTTGTAGACATCACCCTTCTTCATCTGGAGGAGGAAGTTCAGTTGTTCGGAAGGATACAGTGTGTTACCTACCCAGGTTACATTGCGGAGATAGTATTTCTGTCCTTCCTCAATCTGCATGAAGATGTCTACCGTGCGGTCATCGTAGGGCTTGATACTGTCTGTCACGATGATGGCGTCACGATAACCCAGTTCGTTGTATTTGTCGATAATCAGCTGTTTGTCCGCTTCGTAGTTGTCCTCAATGAATTTCTTGGTGCGGAACAGATTGAGCAGCTTGCCCTTTTCGTTTGTTTTCTTCATCACACGCTTCAGCTTCTTGGTCGTGAGGGCCTCGTTGCCTACAATGGTGATTTGATGTACTTTCACTTTCTCCTTCTTGTCGATGTCGATGTTGACAATCACTTCATTCTTCTTTTCCGGATCATCACGTTGGGTGATGATTACATCTGCATTCTTGAAGCCCTTGTCGTCAAAATAGCGCTTTATCAAGGTCTTGGCGCGGTCCACTAGATTAGGTGTAATCTGACCGCCCTTTATCATGCCGATTCTGCTTTCCAGGTCTTCACGCTCTGACTTCTTCACACCGTTGTAGCGTATGTCGGAAACACGCGGACGCATGGTCAGATGAATGGTCAGCCAAATTTGGTCGCCTTCAATCTTGTCTGCTGTAATTTCCACGTCAGAGAACAGACCGTGGCGCCAGTAGCGCTTACAAGCTTGTGTAATCTCGTCACCCGGCACGGTGATAGTCTGCCCTTTGGATAGTCCGGACAATCCGACAATTACATAATCCTCATAGTTCTGGGCTCCTTCGACCTTAATGTCGGCTATTTCATACTTCTTGGGTGTTCCCGAATAGAGTATAACCGGCTTTTCGGTTTCATCGGTGTTGTTTACGTCCTGTGCTGCTGTTGTCAGTGCGCAGCCGAAAAGGCAGACAAACGTTACGAGTATGGAGAAAATACGATAGTGCATCTTTTTATTTACTATTTTACAATTTACTATTTACTATTTGTGTGTCCGGTGATTAATTGATTTGCTCGCTGGTCTTGCCGAACCTGCGTTCGCGTTTCTGATAGTCACATATGGCTTTGCGTAATTCTTCTTCACGGAAGTCGGGCCAATAGGTATCACAGAAATAAAGTTCCGAATAGGCGCATTGCCAGAGCATGTAGTTACTGAGGCGGAGCTCTCCTCCGGTACGTATCAGCAGGTCGGGGTCGGGCATGAAGTGGGTCGTCAGATGACGGGATATGAGCTCACTGTCGATTTGTTCGGGTTTCAGCTCACCTTTCTGTACCAGGTCGGCTATTTGCCGGGCAGCCTCCGTTATTTCCCAGCGGGAAGAGTAGCTCAATGCCAGCACCAGGCACATTCCCGTGTTGTGGGAGGTGTGTGCCACGCAAGTGTTGAGCCGTTGCTGTACGTTGGCAGGCAGTTTTTCAATATCTCCTATTACTCGGAAACTGATATTGTTCTTCATGAACGTCTCTTCCTCTATGGAGTCGAAGAGCAGCCCCATCAAGGCAGCTACCTCGTCCGACGGACGATTCCAGTTCTCGGTAGAGAACGTATATAAAGTAAGGTATCTGACTCCTAATTTAGCGGCTTCCTCTGCAATGACGTGCACAGTCTCTGCGCCGGCCTGATGTCCATAGCTGCGTTCGTGTCCACGCTGCTTGGCCCACCGTCCGTTACCGTCCATGATAATCGCCACGTGCTGGGGTATCCGGTTTAGATCGATTTCTTCCTTATATGACATCATTATTATTGTATTTCGAAGCCCAATCTGTTAAGACGTCCGCGCCATACTTCATTCTTGGTGCCGTTACCGCCGAATATCACCCAAATGAAGTCCCGTTTGTCTGCCGGGGCCACAGTTTTGTCTTTCGTCGGTTCCACTATAATGGAGTACGCGCCTTTTCCTTTGAATTCCTGGGGTAACAGGAATTTGGTTTCTGTCTTGCTCCATGCAATGCCGGTGATGGAGCTGTAGATAGCGTCAAGTTCCCCTCCAAAGCAATAGAACATGTCGCCATAGTACATGATGGCTGGGTTGTCCATGCCGGGACAATATGTGTCATACATGGTGTTAGCCAGGCTTGCCCAGCCTTTGCCGTCCAATGAGAACCAGGGTATTGTCTCTTGTTCGTTGGCCAGCGGCATTCCTGCCAGAACCACCTTCTCTACACCATTGCCGGTGTTGGTCTGGGTGGTGGATATGTTTTCGGTAGGGAATCCTGCCGGGACTTCCTCAAGGGTAAGGTTGTCAGCCGTGTTTTCCGCTTCCCAATTCTTTCCGTCTTTACAGATGTTGAAATATTGCTTTCCGTTGATTTCCACAATACCCGAGAGCCGGTCGGAGAAACCATTGATGAGGACTATGACATTGTCTCCCAATGTAGTGACTTCTGTCCAGGCGCCGCCGTTGGTAGAGCTGAATACTCTTTTGCTTTCTGTAACCATATAAAGCGCATTGTTATACTCTACGGCAGATGTCAGCTTTACGTCTGAGGGGAGGTTGCTGACATTGACTTTACTCCAGTTGTATTTATCGGGCGCAGTCGATGTCTTGTAAGCAGTACTGTTGGAAGTGTAGACAAATAGTTCGTCTCCCAGTACAACCGCTTTTTGCTGACCTAAATTGATGGTATTGGAGAATATATTCCCCCTTTTCTGCATGTCTGTCCATACGAGTGAGTCCGGGTCTTGCAGGTGTACATTAACTTTCAATTTATATTCGCGGACTGTAACACCGTCGGCGGCATGTGCTTTGAACAGCATGCCGGCATCGTTATTCATGGCGGGTCTCAAATCCACGGAGTCCGACATGACGAATACCGTGTCGGTAGGCGAGCCTGAAGTTATCCAACCGGTAACGGTCATAGTATCAATCAGAATACGGTCAATGATGGTATCTGAACCTACGGGCAATGAATCTCTGTTATAGATGAGTCTATTGAGCTGGTCAATTGTAAATTTGTAATGTTTGCCATGTATGGTATCGATACCAAAAGCATGTATAGTAGCATCGGAGCTGAATTCATAATTGTCGTCAGAGTCAAGGCATGAACTTAGAGCAAATGACACAATAAGAAAACTCACAATTACTGATAGAAACTTTATTCTCATTTTGAAAGTTAGTGTTTATTTACAAGTTGCAAAAATAGGAACATTTTTTTCTATAAACAGCTTTACGGGGAAGTTTTATATAAAATTATAGATAATATCCCCCTTTTTCTCGATAAAAAAGCCCTGAAATGAGGCTATTGACTGTTTCTTGAGGCCGTATAATGGCGAAAACTCCTGCCGAAAGAATACTCTGTTGCAAATGGATATCCGTCACTGATTTCGGGCGCTTTGACGCCGGAATGAAGAAGGTGCGGAGCTTCTTCCACAAAGATTTCGTCCCACAATCCGGCATCAATGAAGGATTGGAGCGTTTGGCTGCCACCCTCTACCAAAAGGGATTGTAATCCGCGTGTATACAGCATTTCCATGATTTCGGGGAGTATATTCTGCCGGTAGTCGCTGACTGGCAGATATTCTACATTCGGTAGCGGAGCGTGCGGGATTTCTGTAAAAACGAGGGTCGGCACGCTACCGTCAAATAGGTGAAGGCTGGGGGATAGCTTTTGTTGCCGGTCCAGCACGATACGTACCGGTGAACGACCATACCAATGGCGGACATTCAGGCCGGGATTGTCCAGTTCAGCCGTACGGGTACCTACTAATATGGCACTGTGCTCTGCCCGTTTCTTGTGTACCAGCATCGAAGTCAGCGGGCTGGAGAGGATAACCGGTTTACCGTCCGTGCGGGAGTAATCGATATATCTGTCAGAAGATTCCGCCCATTTTAGGGTGATGTAGGGGCGTCGCAAAGTATGGAAAGTGATGAACCTGCGGATGAGCTGCCGACATTCTGTTTCCAGCACTCCGACAATAACTTCACGTCCGGCATCCTTCAGTTTCTGTATGCCCCGGCCCGCAACCTTAGAAAAAGGGTCCCGGCACCCGATGACGATGCGTGGAATCTGCTTCTCGATGATGAGGTCTGCACAAGGAGGAGTTTTGCCATAGTGCGAACACGGTTCCAGGCTGACATAGATGGTGGAACGTTTCAGCAGGGACGTGTCTTTCACGGAACGGATGGCGTTGACCTCGGCGTGGGCTTCTCCACAGCGCACATGGTATCCCTCGCCTATGATTTTCCCGTCACATACTATTACCGCTCCCACCATCGGGTTGGGTGCTGTATTGCAAAGTCCGTTTTGTGCCAGTTGGATGCATCGCAGCATATATTTCTCTTCTTCTGAATTCATATCCTTGCTTGTCTTTTGGTTGAATAATCAAAATTAATGATTACTTTTGCAGCCCGAATAAAACCGGACTCCGAATGAATGTAACCGTTTCACATATCCGCAGTGCTTTGCAGGAGTGCTATCCTCCCCGGGAGGCAGCCAATCTTTCCCGTATTGTCTGCTGTGAAATGTTAGGTCAGAGTCATATTGACTATTACCTGGGCAAAGATATGATTTTATCTCCAAAGGATGAAAAGGAATTGGAAAGCATTCTTTCCCGTCTGTGCAATTTTGAGCCCATACAGTATGTGCAGGGTACTGCCCGTTTCCTGGGACGTACTTTTCGGGTGGCTCCGGGGGTGCTTATTCCCCGTCCCGAAACGGAAGAACTGGTGGAGAGGATGCTGGAGGAAGTCGCTCCGGCTTCCCGTATTCTCGACATTGGCACTGGAAGTGGGTGTATTGCCGTCACTTTGTCTAAAGAGTTGCCGGAAGCGGAAGTAACTGCTTGGGACATTTCCGGAGAAGCTCTTGCCATAGCCGGCGACAATAACCGCCTTTTGCAGACCTCCGTACAATTTGTACAGCGTGATGTCCTGACGTATCAACCGACTGAGGATGAGTACTTTGATGTAATCGTCAGTAATCCGCCTTATGTTACGGAAACAGAAAAGAAGGACATGGAGCCAAATGTCTTGAACTGGGAACCTTCGGGAGCTTTGTTTGTTCCAGACAGCGACCCGCTCCGTTTCTATCGGCGTATAGGTGAACTGGGACGGAGCATGCTGACGGTCGGCGGCCGACTCTATTTTGAAATCAACCGGGCATTTGGAGAGGCTGTCGCTTCGATGCTTCGCAAGCAAGGCTATACGAATGTCCGTATCCGAAAAGATATTTCCGGCAACGACCGGTACGTAATTGCAGAACGATGATAGAAATAACTGAAACTGAAGCTTTGAACAGAGTGGCGGCATATTGCTCCACTGCCGAGCATTGCCGGGCGGAGATTGCGGAGAAACTGCAACGCTGGGGCATTGCCTATGATGCCATAGACCGTATCATCAACCGTCTGGAACAAGAGAAGTACATTGATGAAGAACGCTTCTGCCGTGCTTTCATCAACGACAAATACCGTTTAGCCAAATGGGGCAAGATGAAGATAGGGCAGGCGCTCCAGTTGAAAAAGATATCTTCATCTGTCTATTGGCCCTATTTGAACGAGATTGATGAGGAGGAATACCACGCCGTCTTGCAGAAACTGCTGGCGGCAAAGCGTAAAAGCGTCCGTGCCGAAAGTGAGTATGAGTTGAATGGCAAACTGGTGCGTTTTGCCTTGAGCAGGGGGTTCGAAATGAAGGATATATGTCGTTGCATAGAGGTTTCTGAGGAAAATGACTACTCCGAATGAAAATTATCGGCTTTCTCTTTTTTATTCTCATTCTGTTTCCGTATTTTTGTGCCATATTTATCATATATAGATTAGTTTTGCTATGAAAACTTTAGAAAGATTGTTTGCAGAGAAGTTGCTGAAGATAAAAGCGATTAAACTACAACCGGCTAACCCGTTCACTTGGGCATCCGGATGGAAGTCTCCGTTTTATTGTGATAACCGCAAAACCCTTTCTTATCCTTCTCTCCGTAATTTCGTAAAGATTGAAATTATGCGTCTGATTTTGGAACGTTTCGGACAGGTGGATGCCATTGCCGGTGTGGCAACGGGAGCTATCCCGCAAGGTGCCTTGGTGGCCGATGCATTGAACTTGCCGTTTGTATATGTACGCTCCACTCCGAAAGACCATGGACTGGAGAATTTGATTGAAGGTGAACTTCGTCCCGGTATGAAGGTGGTAGTCGTGGAAGATTTGATTTCTACGGGTGGAAGCAGTTTAAAGGCTGTAGAAGCTATCCGCCGTGACGGATGTGAGGTCATCGGTATGGTGGCTGCCTATACTTATGGTTTCCCGGTTGCCGAAAAGGCTTTCAAGGATGCCAAGGTGCCTTTGGTGACGCTGACCAATTACGAGGCTGTGATGGAAGTGGCACTGCGTACGGGCTATATCGAGGAAGAAGATGTGGAGACTCTGAATGAATGGCGTAAAGACCCTGCACATTGGGAATCTGGTAAATAAGAACTTATTTGTAAAAATGTTAATATGGATAAAAGAGCCATTCGGATAGATTCTGTCCGGATAGTTCTTTTTTCTTTTTGAATACGATTGATTATGACGAAATTTGAGAGTGGAGTGAAAGTTGTACCGGCTTCACAAGAAGCTGTTTATGAAAAGCTTTCCGACCTGAGCAATCTGGAGAAGGTGAAAGACCGTCTGCCTGAAGACAAAGTGAAGAACTTGAGTTTTGACGCGGAGAGCATGACGATAGAGGTGGCCCCCGTGGGAAAGATTACGTTGCAGATTGTGGAGAAGGAACCTTGCAAGTGTATCAAGTTTGCAACAACCACTTCACCGCTACCCTTCAATCTGTGGATACAGATTGTACCCACCACCGAAACCGAATGCAAAATGAAACTGACCATCGGCATGGATATAAATCCGTTTATGAAGACCATGGTGCAGAAACCCTTGCAGGAAGGATTGGAGAAGATGGCAGATATGTTGGCGATGATACAATATTAATCACTAACCATTAATCATTAGAAACAACGTGGCTCAGAAACTTTGGGAAAAATCCGTTCAGGTAAATAAGGATATCGAACGCTTCACGGTAGGCCGTGACCGTGAAATGGACCTTTATTTGGCAAAGCACGATGTGCTGGGTTCCATGGCGCACATCACGATGCTCGAAAGCATTGGCTTGTTGACGAAGGAAGAACTGCGGCAATTGCTGGCCGAATTGAAGGAAATCTATGCGATGGCCGAGCGTGGAGAATTTGTGATAGAAGAGGGAGTGGAAGACGTTCACTCACAAGTGGAACTTATGCTGACGCGCAACTTGGGTGATATAGGTAAGAAAATACACAGCGGACGTTCGCGCAACGACCAGGTGTTGCTCGATTTGAAGCTCTTTACCCGTGCAGAGATAAAGGAGGTGGCGGAAGCTGTGGAGCAATTGTTCCATGTGCTGGTTATGCAGAGCGAACGCTACAAGGATGTACTGATGCCGGGTTATACACACTTGCAGATAGCCATGCCGTCTTCTTTCGGACTTTGGTTTGGGGCATACGCCGAGAGCCTGGTGGACGATATGATGTTCCTTCAGGCAGCTTTCAAGATGTGCAACCGCAATCCTTTGGGTTCTGCTGCGGGATACGGTTCCTCGTTCCCGCTGAACCGTACGATGACTACCCGTCTTTTGGGATTTGATTCCCTCAACTACAACGTAGTGTATGCCCAGATGGGGCGTGGCAAGATGGAGCGTAATGTTGCTTTCGCCCTTGCCAGTGTGGCCGGAACCATATCGAAATTGGCTTTTGACGCATGTATGTTCAACAGTCAGAACTTCGGTTTTGTGAAGCTGCCGGACGATTGCACTACCGGCTCCAGCATCATGCCTCACAAGAAGAACCCGGACGTCTTTGAACTGACGCGTGCCAAGTGCAACAAACTGCAATCCCTTCCCCAGCAGATTATGATGATAGCCAACAATCTTCCTTCCGGCTATTTCCGTGACTTGCAGATTATCAAAGAGGTCTTCCTGCCTGCTTTTCAGGAACTGAAAGACTGTCTGCAGATGACGACTTACATTATGAATGAAATCAAGGTGAACGAACATATTCTTGATGATGACAAGTATCTGCTTATTTTCAGTGTGGAGGAAGTCAACCGCTTGGCACGTGAAGGGATGCCTTTCCGCGATGCCTACAAGAAGGTGGGACTGGATATTGAAGCCGGAAACTTCTCGCACAGCAAAGAGGTACATCATACCCATGAAGGCAGTATCGGAAACCTTTGCAACGATGAAGTCTCTGCCCTGATGCGGAAAGTGGTAGATGGTTTCAATTTTGAGACCATGCAAGCTGCAGAGAAAGAGTTGCTGGGCAGGTAAAAGGTTCTGCGGGTTCAAGTCCCGCTGCGAGTACTGTACTTTTATAAAAAAAAATTTGGCAGAAACGGGAAAACTGTTTATCTTTGCACCCGTTCTCCAAATGCGGAAATAGCTCAGTTGGTAGAGCATAACCTTGCCAAGGTTAGGGTCGCGAGTTCGAGTCTCGTTTTCCGCTCTCTTTTCCCTTTTTAGGATGCTCGAATGGTGGAATGGTAGACACGAAGGACTTAAAATCCTTTGGCCATTGCGGCTGTGCGGGTTCAAGTCCCGCTTCGAGTACTCGATTAAGCTCTGTGAATCATTGATTTGCAGAGCTTTTTCTTTATAAGCTCTTGATATGAAAGACCGTTTCTCTATAGCGAACAAAGTGTTTCCCTTAATAGAACAAGTTGTTTCATTATGGCGAACACTTTGTTTCCCTTAACAAAACATTTCGTTTCATCATATGAAAACAAACTGTTTTTCCTTATTGGAACAAACTGTTTCTCTATACTTGAACAAAGTGTTCATCGCTGTGAACTAACAAACTAACTATAATACTATAGTAGATGATATGCGCGTGGCACTTACTAATATGTGCTTGCAGATGAAATAAAAGAATCTATATAAATAGCCTCCTCTTTATTGTTCAGAACAGCTTGGGGCGTTTGTTATTGAACCGATAGCCGATACCCAACATCAGATAATTGGGCTCATGAAATTCCCGGAGGTTATATCCTATATGGAGATACGAATTGCGTGTTACGTCTATTTTCAGGGCAAGAATCTGATAGAAAGACTTCATGTCACCGCCGCCGTGCAGAACATTGGCTCCCAGACCGATACCTACCGTGAAGTAAGGCATGACAAATTCTCCGCGGGCGGATAAGCCCAATGCCATCTGTTTCTTGGCGGGCGGAGTATAGAAGCCGTTCTCTTCCTCGTACGATTCTTTCATGTTCGCACTGTGGTCGTATACGCCGTCCAACGCCACACCGGCGCGGAATTTATAGCCGAAGTTGTACATGGGTGCAAAGCTGAAACCGAACACGTTGTAAGTGCCGGGTGCGGGTACCTGGCCACTACTGCCCTCATGGGCCACTGCTTTCTTTCGCCAGGAGCCGAACAAAGTCAAGTCGTAGCTGACGTGGCGGGGGAATGGAGGAACAATAGGGCGTTGCCATGATTGGGCGAGTTCATCCGCTCTGCGGTTAAAGTTATATACCAGTCCCACTTTGCAGTCCACCGTGTTCAGACCGGAGTTGGGATATTGGGTGTTTCCGTTGGAAAAGTGGCTTCCGGTAGCTCCTATCATCAAGTCGAACTTGGGGGAGAGTGCCCACTTTAAGTAGAGGTTCACATTGAGATAGGCATTCACTTTCGAGCCGATAATCTGGTTCTCCGGGTTGTCATATTCATCGTAGGGTTTCCAGCCGAACGATGCGCCGAAGTTCCATTCATAGTTCAAGGATATGCGGGGGCTGAATTGGGCGATGCGTCCCCCTTGAAACAGATAGACCGCCAGCGGGTTGCCCAGCTCTTCCGGATTGCCGAAGTTGAAATAGCCGACTCCAATCCCTTGATAGGCTCCTATATAAGCCTGGTCGGCAACGGTGTGGGGACGGAGCTGGAAGGAGTATTTCAGATGGCCGGCATAGGCATTTTTCATGGCCTTGTATTGGTGGTTGGAGTACTCCAGAAAAGGGTTGGTCTGAAAAATATAGCCAGCACGCCCTTCTACGCCTAATCTGTGGATGAAGCGCTGTGAGAAAGGGAGTGTATCCCGTTTGTATTCCGAATGACTATCGGATGTCCATTGTTGGGCGTATATTGTATCAGACAAGAAAAGTACCGCTCCTAAGAAAGCCAGTATTTTCCATATCTGCATTCTATTTTTCATATGCCGTGTCGGTCTTTCTTGTTTATAAATGTTCCAAGTGAAGTTTAATTTCGTGCAAATATAGTTTTTTTCTCCTTTTGGTATTCACAATGAGACAACTATTTGTAAAAAGAGGGGGTAAAACTGAAATCGTCAATAGAATGGCAGACTTCGGTTTTACCCCTTCCTTATTCATTTACCCGGATGTTGTCTTATGATTCAGATGCTGGGTGGCGAGTGTTATTTCCGGTCGTTCTCCCGGATTTCCACACGGCGGATTTTCCCGCTGATGGTTTTGGGGAGCTCATCAACAAATTCGATGACACGCGGGTATTTGTAGGGAGCCGTCACTTTCTTCACATGGTTCTGCAACTCCTTGACAAGCTCTTCTCCGGCGCGTGCCTTGTACTCTTTTGCCAACACAATCGTAGCTTTTACCACTTGGCCGCGGATTTCATCGGGCACACCGGTAATGGCACATTCTACTACGGCTGGGTGGGTCATCAATGCACTTTCCACTTCGAACGGGCCGATGCGGTAGCCGCTACTTTTGATGACGTCGTCGGCGCGACCCACGAACCAGAGGTAGCCGTCTTCGTCCTTCCAGGCTACATCTCCCGTGTAGTAAATGCCGTTGTTCCATGCCTCGTGGGTGCGGTTGGCATCACGGTAGTATTCCTTGAACAATCCCAGCGGTTTGCCTTTGTCGGTACGGATTACAATCTGTCCCTGTTCACCGGCTTCCACAGAACGGCCGTCGTTGTCTATCAGGTCTACGTCGTATTGCGGATTGGGCAATCCCATGCTGCCGGGTTTCGGTTCCATCCAGGGCATGGTGGCGACGGTGAGGGTCGTTTCGGTCTGTCCGAAACCCTCCATCAACTTGATGCCCGTCAGTTTCTTGAAGGTCTCGAATACAGCGGGGTTCAAGGCTTCTCCGGCGATGGTGCAGTATTCCAGGCTGGATAGGTCGTACTTCGTAAGGTCTTCGTGAATGAGGAACCGGAAGATGGTGGGCGGTGCACAAAGCGACGTGACGTGATAATCCTGTATCTTCTCCAGTATGGCTGCGGGAGTGAACTTCTCGTGGTCGTATACAAATACGTTGGCACCGGCAATCCATTGTCCGTAGAGCTTGCCCCACACGGCTTTTCCCCAACCGGTGTCGGCAATGGTGAGGTGTAGGCTGCTCTCTTTCAGGTTGTGCCAGAAGCTGCCGGTGACGATATGTCCCAACGGATAGGTGAAGTCGTGGGCCACCATTTTGGGCTCTCCGGTAGTACCGCTGGTGAAGTACATCAGGGAGATGTCATCGTTCGTGTTCGGATGTTCCGGTTTCACGAAAGGAGCGGCGGCCTCGATACCTTTGTGGAAGTCTTCGAATCCTTCGGGAGCTTCCGGCCCGACGCTTACGAGGCGTTTCACAGAAGGAGACTCTGGCATAGCTGCCGTGATATGGTCGGTGATGACGCTTTCGCCGGCACAGACTATCATTTTAATGTCTGCGGCGTTGCAGCGGTATACGATGTCTTTCTTCGTCAGCAGGTGGGTGGCGGGAATCACCACTGCACCGAGTTTGTGCAGTGCCACAATGCTGAACCAGAATTCATAACGGCGTTTCAGTATCAGCATCACCATGTCTCCGTGCCCGATGCCGAGGCTTTGGAAATAGGAAGCCGTCATGTCTGTGTACCGTTTCATGTCGGCAAAGGTAAACTGCCGGCATTCGCCCTGGTCATTGGTCCACAACAGTGCGGGTTTGTCGGGCTGCTCGGCTGCCCAGGCATCCACTACGTCGTAGCCGAAGTTGAAATTCTCCGGTACGTTTATCTTCAAGTTCTTGATGAAGTCCTCCTGTGAGGTGAAGGATGTTTGAGATAAAAATCTTTCTACCATAACTTTATTACATGATTACTGCCAGGAATTTTACAGTCTTTCCGTCAAGCGCCTTCATGCCGTGCGGCAGTTTGGAGTTGAAGTATAGACTGTCTCCTTCGTTTAAGATTAAGTCTTTGCCGTCGATGCTGACCATCATACGGCCTTCCAGTACGAGGTTGAACTCCTGACCGGTATGGCTGTTGTAATGTATCGGCTCGCTGTCCGGTTTCGGTTCTACGGTCACGATGAACGGGTCTGCCGTGCGGTTGATGAAACCGGCTGCCAGCGATTGGTATTTATATGCCTTGGTACGTTCTATACTGGTTCCTTTTCCGGCACGTGTCAGGAAGTAGGAGCTCATTTTGGGCTCTTGCCCAAACATCAGTGCGTCCAGTGATATGCCGTAGTGCCGTGCTATCTTCTGCAGCATGCTGACCGAGATGTCGAATTCTCCGGTTTCGGCCAGACGGTACTCTTCTGCAGAGATGTCGCAGTCGCGGGCGATATCGTCGGCAGTCAGTTCCAATACGTCACGCAGTCCGCGCAGGCGTTCGGCTATTTGTCTGATTTGTTCGTCCATAATTATATTTTTTTAATGGGTTGTTATTAAAGTGTGGCAATGTGCCAATAGGCTGCACAATGTTTAATTATACCGTAGCTCATAGGCATATCGGGACATCGTTACATTAGCACATTAAATATCATTTACTCGCTTTGATGGCTTTAATCACAGTGGAGGTGAATCCTTCATGTTCCAGCTCGTTGATTCCCTTGATGGTAATTCCTCCGGGGGTACACACCTTGTCAATCTCAACACTGGGGTGCGTGTCGTTGTTCAGAATCAGCTCGGCTGCCCCTTTCACGGATTGTGCCACCATGCGCATGCCGTCTTTGGGATAGATACCCATTTCAACGCCGGCCTGCATGGCTGCCTGGATATACTTAAGCACGTAGGCGATGCCGCAGGAAGTCATGGCAGTGGTTGCCGCAATCTTTTCTTCGGGAATGAGCATGGCGAGTCCCATCTGGTTGAAAATGTCCAGCATCAGTTGCTCCTGCTCCTTGGTGGCATTGCGGCTGGCGATGAGTGTCATGCTTTCCATCTCGCTGATGGCGGTATTGGGAATAAGACGGAACATGGTCATTTCTTTGTCTGCTACATAGTGTGTCAGCTCTTCAAAAGGAATGCCGGCTGCAACGGATATAAGAATCTCTGTGCCTTTTAGTTCCAGTTCCTTTATCACTGGCTCCATCAGCCATGGCTTCACGGCAAAGATTATCATATCTGCACCGGCTGCCGCTTCCTGGTTGTCATTGGTCACTTGCAATGCGGGGAATTCTGCCTTCAGCTTGTCCAGCTTGCCCTGGGTGGGGTTGGAGACAATGATGTTACCGGCAGGGATGATTGTTCCTTTTGCCAGCCCTCGGGCAATGGCTCCCCCCATATTTCCTGCACCGATAATTGCTGTTTTCATATCTTTTTGTTGTTAAAAGAGTTGTTTTGCTGGCAAAGGTAGATAAATTTTCTACAAAAAACGACCGAGAGAGAAAGGTATTCTGCTTTTCGGTCGTTTCTTTTGCTGGCTGATTATTTGTGTCAAATATTAAAGTACTTTCTTGAAGCGTTCCAAGAATTCCTTTGCTTCATCCATGCCGAGGCACAGAGGCGGCAGCAGGCGAAGTACATTCGTACCGCTTACACCGGTGAATACATGCTGCTCTTTCAGTAGTCTTAGGCGCAGTTCCTTGATGGGTTCTTCAAATTCCAGCCCTATCATGAGTCCGCGTCCGCGAACGTCCTTGATTTGAGGGAATTTCTTTAGTTCCGTTATCAGGAAGTTGCCGACTTGGGCTGCATTCTCTATCAGGTTTTCCTGCTCTATCACATCCAGCACGGCAAGGGCGGCACTGCAAGCCAGGTGGTTTCCGCCGAAAGTGGTTCCAAGTTGCCCGTATACTGGTGTAAACATTGGGCTGATGAGTACGCCTGCCATCGGGAAACCATTGCCGATGCCTTTTGCCACGGTGATGATGTCGGCTTTGATGCCGTTGTACTGATGGGCGAAGAACTTGCCGCTGCGTCCGTAGCCGCTTTGGATTTCATCGAGAATCAAGACCGTGTTGTGTTCCGTACAAGTCTGGCGGAGAGCCTGCATGAATTCGTCTGTCGGCAGTTGGATGCCGCCTACACCTTGTATGCCTTCGATAATCACTGCGCAGACATCTCCTTTGGACAATTCGGCCTTCATGGCTTCGATGTCGTTCAACGGGAGGTAGGTGACGTGCCCGCAGTTGTTGATGGGAGCGATGATTTTAGGATTGTTCGTTACTTCCACCGCCAGTGAGGTACGTCCGTGGAATGCTTTTGAGAAGGATATCACACGGGTACGGCCATTGTAGAAAGAGGCGAGTTTCAAGGCGTTTTCATTGGCTTCGGCACCGCTGTTGATGAGGAAGAATGAGTAGTCGTCATAGCCACAGACTTTTCCCAAGCGTTCTGCCACTTGCTGTTGCAGCTTGTTAATTACTGAGTTTGAGTAGAATCCTAACGTAGCAACTTGGTTACTCACCATCTCTACATAATGTGGATGTGCATGTCCGATTGAGATGACTGCATGGCCACCGTAGAGGTCGAGGTATTCGGTACCGTTCTCGTCCCATACATGGCAGCCTTTTCCTTTGACGATGTTGATGTCAAAGAGAGGGTATACGTCGAATAAATTCATTTTTTTTAGAATGCAGAAGGTTTCAACCGTAATCCTACGGTCTCTTCCAGGTTAAACATTAAATTCATGTTATGGACAGCTTGTCCGCTGGCGCCTTTCAGGAGGTTATCAATGCAGGAAATGATAAGCAGTTTGTCGCCATGCTTCTCCAGATGGATGAGGCACTTGTTGGTGTTTACCACTTGCTTCAGGTCGATATTCTTCTCCACGATGTGGGTAAAGGAATCTTTGGCGTAATATTCTTCATACATGCGGACGATTTCTTCCAGGGCCACTTTGGTCTTCACCACAATGGTGGTGAAGATGCCGCGCGGGAAGTCGCCGCGGTAGGGGATGAAGTCAATGTCCGCATCAAAGCTGTTCTGCAGCTGTTTGAGCGATTGCTTGATTTCGGGCACATGCTGGTGCTCGAAAGCTTTGTAGACGCTCATGTTGTTGTTGCGCCAGCTGAAGTGGCTCGTGGCGCCCGGTTTCACACCGGCGCCGGTACTTCCGGTAATGGCGTTCACCATGATATCATCGTTCAGCATCAGATGTTTGGCGAGCGGCAGCAGGCCCAGCTGTATGCAGGTGGCAAAGCAGCCCGGATTGGCTACGTGCTTCGCTTTGCAGGTGGCACGGCGGTTCAGCTCCGGCAGGCCGTAGATGAAGTCGTGTTCGGGAGAGGCTATGCGGTAGTCCATGGAGAGGTCGATGATTCTCAGTTCCTCGGGCACGTTGTGGCTTTCGAGGAACTTCTTCGTGTCACCATGTGCCGTACAGAAAAAGAGTACGTCGATTTCTTCCAGCGGGAGCTGGTCGGTAAATACCAAGTCTGTTTCGCCGTACAGTCCTTCGTGTACGTCGGTAATTTTGTTGCCGGCGTTGCTTGAGCTGTTTATGAAAACGATTTCCGCTTCCGGATGGTTGAGCAGCAAACGTATCAGTTCGCCTGCCGTGTATCCGGCTCCGCCGATGATTCCTACTTTAATCATTTCGATAATATCTATTTGGTTCTTGTGGTATAACAATTAGCATTATAATGTATATGGGTATGCCTGCAAATGCAGTAAAGATCGTGGCGAACGTATAAACGATACGCACCAATGAGACATCGAGTCCGAAAAAGTTTGCCAGTCCTGCACATACGCCTGAAAGCATCCTTCCAGTCCGGGGACGTGTCAGTTTTTGCTTCCTGCCGGTCATTTAGATTTTCTCGTCTTTATGATTTGAATAATAAGCACGCAGTGCTGTGGAGGTTACTTTGATGAAGCCCTTGGCATCTTCTGCCGTCCATCCTTTCTGCATCTCACCGTATTCGCCAAACTTGTTTTTCACAAGGTCATCTTTGCTTTCTACACCTACGGTAGAAAAGCAGAGCGGGTGAAGTTCGAGGATAGCCGTACCGTTTACGTTGCGTTGCGAGGATTCCAGCATGGCTTCGATGTCGCGCATTACTGGTTCCAGATATTGGCTTTCGTGCAGGAACATGCCATACCAGTTGGCTACCTGGTCCTTCCAGTATTGCTGCCATTTGCTCAAAGTGTACTTCTCGAGGAACTTGTGTGCTCCGATAATCAGCATAGGTGCGGCAGCTTCGAAACCTACGCGGCCTTTGATACCGATAATCGTGTCGCCTACGTGCATGTCGCGTCCGATACCGTATGCCGCACCAATCTCTTCTACCTTCTGGATGGCTTTGATGGGGTCGTCGAATGTCTCGTCGTTCACGGCTTTCAGCTCACCTTTTTCAAAAGTGAGGCGCAACTGCTCGCTGCCCTCTTTGGTGCAGTGTTTCAGATAGGCGCTTTCGGGCAACCCTTGCGCGGAATCCAGAATCTCGCCACCACAAATGGAAGTGCCCCACAAACCTACGTTATAGGAATATTTTAGTTTGGTGAAGTCGGCGGCAAAGCCGTGTTTGTTCAGATAATCAATCTCTTCCTGACGGCTCAGTGCCATGTCGCGTGTCAGCGTGATGATTTCCACGCCCGGAGCCATGACGAGGAAAGTCATGTCGAAACGAATCTGGTCGTTACCCGCACCTGTAGAACCGTGGGCGATGGCATCCGCGCCGATTTCGTTGGCATAGCGTGCAATGGCCAATGCTTGGAAGATACGTTCGGAACTTACAGAGATAGGATAGGTGCCGTTACGCAAAACATTGCCGAATACCATGTATTTCAAGCTTTTCTCATAGTATTCCTGCGTCACGTCGAGGGTGACGTATTCTTTGGCGCCCAGCTTGTAGGCATTTTCTTCGTTTGTCTTCAACTGTTCAGCACTGAAACCGCCCGTATTGGCACAAGCTGCATATACTTCGTACCCTTTTTCTTTGGTAAGATACATCACCGTAAACGAGGTATCCAAACCTCCGCTGAATGCGACTACTACTTTCTTCTTCTTTTCCATATCCTTAGTATTTTTATATTTTATCCTCTTCGTGCAGCTTCGGGTCGTAAAGCATTGCTGTGCAAATGCAGAATTTACGGTTCTTAGCTACCAATATATCATGGTTTATACAGCCTTCGCAACCTTTCCAGAACGATTCGTCATCGGTCAGTTCGTTGAAGGTGACGGGCACATATCCCAGCTCGGTATTCATTTTCATGACGGCAGCTCCACTGGTGAGACTGAAAACTTTGGCATTGGGCCAACGTAGGCGTGCCAGGCGGAAAGAGGCGGTCTTGATACGTTTTGCCAGTCCCAGTCCCCGGTATTTGGGGTGTACTATCAGACCGGAGGTTGCTACATATTGCTTGTTGCCCCAGCTCTCTATGTAGGTGAAACCGGCAAAATCGTCTCCACACAAGGCTATGATGGCCTTTCCTTCTTTCATCTTAGTAGCTACGTATTCGTGTGTGCGTTCTGCGATGCCCGTTCCGCGTACCTTGGCAGCTTCCCGGATGGTATCCAAAATCTTGTCCACGTAAACTTCATGTGAGGCGTCAGCCACCATCACATCAATTTGTTTCGAATCCATTTCTTATTTAATTTCTTATTTTTTGTTGTTATCTATCATTTAATGTTCGGGATGATTTGCGATAGGAAGCTGCGTACCTCGTCATGTGACGCCGCTTCGTGCACCACCAGCATGATGGTGTCATCTCCGGCAATGGTACCCAGAATGGCGGGACACTCCCGGTTGTCGATGTCGTAGGCCATGCTGCTGGCATATCCGGGCCGGGTACGGATGACGGCAATATTGCCCGAAAATTGAAGTGAAACGAATCCGCTTGTCATCAACATCTCACTTGCACTCTGGTCGTTCGAACGTTTATACATGATGTTGTTGGGCAGCACATATACGTATTTACCGTTCATGTTCGCTGCTTTCGCTACTTTCAGCTGTTTCAAGTCGCGTGACAAGGTGGCTTGTGTCAGTTCAAAGCCTTCCTTGCTCAAAGCTTGCAACAGTTCTTCCTGAGAACTGACGTCTTTGCTTGAGATAATCATCTTGATGGCGTCTAACCGATTGGCTTTTTTCTTCATTTTCTGTATAATTATTCTAAGAGTAGTGCAAAATTAGGGATTATTTCGGAAAGAATATGCAAAAAGGAGAGCTTTTTTATTCTTTTTATACATCGGGTGTACTGTATATGTTGTTTTTGTTCTCTTTGTTGGAGTCTTGTTTGTTCTTTTACGTTATTGGAGATTGTTTCCGTATGTCTTTGGTAAATGTTGATATAATATAGAATAGATATGCAATTGTCAAATCTGACACCCTTTCAATCAAAAACTGTACAAAAAGTAGGGGGATAATCTCCTATTTTTGTATCGTTGAATAGCAACTAAAACTAATTACCATGAAACAATGCTTTTTTGCGGTCGACTTGGGGGCTACCAGTGGTCGCACAATTCTGGGAACTTTTACTTCGAATGGTTTGGAAATGGAAGAAGTAAACCGTTTCCCAAATCATCTGATTGAAGCTGGCAGACATTTTTACTGGGATATTTATGAACTTTACCGTCATATTATTGAAGGGCTAAGGATTGCCGCCCGTAAAGGTGTAGAAATAACTTCCATCGGTATCGACACTTGGGGAGTAGATTTTGTCTGTGTAGGTAAGGATGGGGGATTTCTTCGCCAGCCGTATTCCTATCGTGACCCTCATACGGTGGGTGCTCCGGAAGCGTTCTTCACACGTATACCTCGTAGCCATGTGTATGGATGGACGGGGATTCAGGTGATGAATTTCAACTCCTTGTTCCAACTTGATACATTACGCCGTAATCATGACAGTGCATTGGCAGCTGCAGATAAATTGCTGTTTATGCCTGATGCTTTGAGCTATATGTTGACCGGTCAGATGGTAACGGAGTATACTATTGCCAGTACGGCACAGTTGGTAAATGCCAATACCTGCAGGCTGGAGGATGCCTTGCTGCAGGAGATTGGACTGACACAAGCTCATTTCGGGCGTTTTGTCTATCCTGGTGAAAAAATAGGGGGCTTGACGGAGGAAGTACAACGAATAACCGGACTTGGCGCTGTCCCCGTGATAGCTGTTGCCGGGCATGATACGGCTTCTGCTGTTGCTGCCGTACCTGCCATGGACCGTAATTTTGCTTATCTAAGTAGTGGTACTTGGTCTCTGATGGGAGTGGAGACGGATGCTCCAGTCATTACTGCTGAAACAGAATCCTTGAATTTTACGAATGAAGGCGGTGTGGAAGGAACCATTCGTTTGTTAAAAAATATTTGTGGTATGTGGCTGCTTGAACGTTGCCGTACCGAATGGGGGGAAATCCCTTATTCTGAACTCATCGTTGAGGCTGGTACTTGTGAACCATTCCGTAGTCTAATTAATCCGGATGATGCTTTGTTTACCAATCCGGCGAATATGGAGCAAGCCATCAAGACCTATTGTTCCGATTATCGTCAGCCTATTCCCATGACACATGGACAGATAGTACGCTGTATCTTTGAGAGTCTTGCTTTGAGATACCGTCAGGTGCTGGATAGCCTGCGAAATCTTTCACCACGTCCGGTGGAGGCTTTACATGTTATCGGTGGCGGTAGCCGTAACGAACTGCTTAACCAGTGGACAGCCAATGCTGTCGGTATTCCCGTGATTGCCGGACCTTCCGAAGCTACTGCTATCGGTAACGTTATGGTTCAGGCATTGGCTGCCGGAGCAGCTAGAGACATTGCTTCCATGAGACAGCTCATCAACCGTTCCATACCATTAAAGACTTTCTATCCGCAGGATATGGAGGATTGGAATACCGCTTACCTGCACTTCAAGCAATTGACGATGACTAATTATAATGGATAATGATTACCAATAACTTATAACTCATAATCAAATCACGTATCATGAAAGAAGAATTGATAAACAAAGCGTATGAAATTGCTAAAGAGCGTTACGCAGCTCTCGGATTGGATGTAGAAAAAGTAATGGAGCAACTTCAGAAAGTGTCTATCTCCATGCATTGTTGGCAGGCCGATGATGTTCAGGGATTCGAATCTGCCGGCTCATTGACCGGTGGTATCCAGACAACAGGAAACTATCCCGGTAAAGCCCGTAATATGGAAGAACTGCGTTCCGATATTTTGAAAGCTGCTTCTTATATCCCCGGTAAGCACCGTTTGAATTTGCATGAGATTTACGGTGACTTTGGCGGTACCTTCGTAGATCGCGATCAGGTAGAGGTGAAACATTTCGAAAGCTGGATGCAATGGGCAGCCGAGAATGGTATAAAATTGGATTTTAATTCCACTTCTTTCTCTCATCCGAAGAGCGGTAATCTTTCTCTGGCTCATCCGGACCAAGGTATCCGTGACTTTTGGGTCGAACATACTAAACGTTGTCGTGCCATTGCCGAAGAAATGGGGCGCCGCCAGGGAGATCCCTGCATCATGAATCTTTGGGTGCATGATGGTAGCAAGGATATCACTGTAAACCGTATGAAGTATCGTGTGCTTTTCAAAGATTCTCTCGACCGTATTTTTGCTACGGAATACAAGCATATGAAGGACTGCCTTGAATCGAAGGTGTTTGGCATAGGTTTAGAGAGTTATACAGTAGGCTCCAATGAATTCTGTATGGGCTATAGTGTACAGCATCAGAAACTTATTACTATTGATACCGGGCACTTCCATCCTACGGAAAGTGCTGCAGACAAGGTGTCTTCCATGTTGCTCTTTGTCCCTGAGCTGATGCTCCACGTAAGCCGTCCGGTACGTTGGGATTCTGACCATGTAACTATCATGGATGACCCCACTCTTGAACTTTTCCAAGAAATTGTCCGTTGCGATGCACTGGACCGTGTACACATTGGTCTTGATTATTTTGATGCTTCCATCAACCGTATCGGTGCTTATGTAATCGGTACCCGTGCGGCGCAGAAATGCATGTTGCGTGCGTTACTAGAACCATTGGCAAAGCTTCGCGAATATGAGGCCACCGGTCAAGGTTTCCAGCGCCTTGCTCTGCTCGAAGAGGCTAAGGCTTTGCCTTGGAACGCTGTTTGGGACATGTTCTGTCTGAAAAACAATGTTCCGGTAGGTGAGGAGTTCATCGCTGAAATAGAGAAGTATGAAGCTAATGTAACCTCTAAAAGAGGATAGGAAACCCTTGTAACTGACAGAAATGGAAATAATATTAGGGTTATTGATTATTGCCATCGGAGCATTCTGCCAATCCAGTTGCTATGTACCCATTAACCGCATCAAGGAGTGGAGCTGGGAGTCGTATTGGATTGTACAAGGTGTTTTCGCTTGGCTGGTTTTTCCGTTCTTGGGCGCGTTGCTGGCAGTACCTGCCGGCAATTCGCTGTTCGAGATTTATGCAAACAATCCTGCGGATACGCTTTGGACTATGTTCTTCGGAGCTTTATGGGGAGTGGGGGGACTGACGTTTGGTTTGTCTATGCGCTATTTGGGCGTAGCTCTTGGGCAGTCTATCGCTTTGGGTACTTGTGCCGGATTGGGAACGATATTGACTCCGGTATTTACTGGTAAGGCAGGAGATTTGACAACATCGGTTATTGTTGGTGTAGTGGTCACGTTGGTAGGTATTGGCATTATCGGTCTGGCCGGTAGCATGAAGTCTGCCAGCCTGAGCGAAGAAGAGAAGAAGAAGGCCGTAAAGGATTTCAATTTTACTAAAGGTATTATTGTAGCCCTTCTTGCCGGATTTATGAGTGCGTGTTTCAGTATAGGATTGGGTTTTGGAGAGAAACTCTGTTTTGCTGAAAGTGCGGATATATTCAAGACACTGCCTGCTACATTGATGGTGACACTGGGTGGTTTCATTACGAATGCCGTCTATTGTTTCTATCAGAATTCCAGGAACAAAAGTTGGGGCGATTATGGCAAGAAATCCCTTTATGTAAACAATGTCTTGTTTTGTGCTTTGGCCGGTGTGTTGTGGTACAGCCAGTTCTTTGGTCTTAGCTTGGGTAAGGGATTCCTTGCTGCCTCTCCGGTATTGCTCACATTCTCGTGGTGCATCCTGATGTCGTTGAACGTAACGTTCTCCAATGTTTGGGGTATCCTTTTGAAGGAATGGAAAGGGTGTACACCCAAGACAATTACAGTGCTTGTCATAGGCTTGGCAGTCTTGATAATTTCTTCTTTCCTGCCACAGTTGCTGGGGTAAGTTTAAATACCTATCTTTGAATATAAAACTAAAATATATCTGCATATATGAAATCAATTCTAGAAAATCGTCCGGCGCTGGCTGCGGAAGTTAATAAGGTGGCTGAGGTGGCTGGTTATCTCTGGCAGAAAGGTTGGGCAGAACGTAATGGGGGCAATATTACGGTCAACATCACTGAGTTTGTAGACGATGAAATCAAGGCTATGCCCGCCATTAGTGAGGTGAAATCAATCGGTGCTACTTTACCTTATTTGAAAGACTGCTATTTTTATTGCAAAGGCACCAACAAGCGTATGCGCGATTTGGCCCGTTGGCCGATGGAGAACGGTTCGGTCATCCGCATTTTGGATGACTGTGCCAGCTATGTCATTATAGCCGACCAGTCTGTACAGCCTACATCGGAACTTCCTTCCCATCTTAGTGTACACAACAATCTGATAGCGAAAGGTTCTCCCTATAAAGCTTCGGTGCATACGCATCCTATTGAGCTGGTAGCCATGACTCACAACAAGAAGTTTCTGGAAAAAGATGTAGCTTCGAACCTGCTTTGGAGTATGATACCGGAAACAAAGGCTTTCTGTCCCCGCGGTTTGGGTATCATCCCTTATCAACTTCCCAGTTCGGTAGAATTGGCTGAGGCTACCATCCGCGAACTGGATGACTATGATGTAGTGATGTGGGAGAAACATGGTGTGTTTGCTGTGGATGTGGATGTGATGGCTGCTTTCGACCAGGTGGATGTACTCAATAAATCCGCCCTTATTTATATCGCTGCCAAAAATATGGGTTTTGAACCGGATGGTATGAGCCAGCTTCAAATGAAGGAAATGTCCGTAGCGTTTAATTTGCCCAAATAATTGTTTTAACAGATAGTGTGTAATTATGTATAGAATGATATTGAATGAGACCTCTTATTTCGGTGCCGGCTGTCGCGAAACGATTGCCGTGGAGGCTGCCCGCAGAGGTTTCAAAAAGGCTTTCTTTGTAACGGACAGAGATTTGATCCGTTTCAAGGTGGCTGATAAAGTGATTGAAGTTTTCGAGAAGAACAGTATACCTTATGAGCTCTTCAGTGATGTGAAGGCCAATCCTACCATTACCAATGTACAGAATGGTGTGGCTGCTTTCAAGGCATCCGGTGCCGATTTTATCGTGGCTTTGGGTGGCGGCTCTTCTATTGATACGGCAAAAGGTATTGGTATTGTTGTGAATAATCCGGATTTTGCAGATGTGAAGTCTCTGGAAGGTGTGGCGGATACTCGTCAAAAGGCTGTCCCTACTTTTGCTTTACCTACTACGGCGGGAACTGCTGCTGAGGTGACCATCAATTATGTTATCATTGACGAAGAGGTCAAAAAAAAGATGGTTTGTGTAGACCCTAATGATATTCCGGCAGTAGCTATTGTTGACCCGGAGCTGATGTATTCCATGCCGAAAGGATTGACTGCTGCAACCGGTATGGATGCACTGACTCATGCCATAGAAAGCTATATAACGCCGGGTGCATGGGCTATGTCGGATATGTTCGAACTGAAAGCCATTGAAATGATTGCTGTCCATTTGAAAGCTGCCGTAGACAATGGCAGCGATCCGGTTGCCCGCGAGGCCATGTCTCAAGCGCAATACATTGCCGGTATGGGGTTCAGCAATGTCGGTCTGGGCATCGTTCATTCCATGGCCCATCCTTTGGGTGCCCATTATGACACTCCGCATGGGGTGGCCAACGCATTGCTTCTTCCTTACGTAATGGAGTATAATGCAGCGTCCCCGGCTGCTCCTAAATATGTCCATATTGCGAAGGCGATGGGAGTCAATACGGAAGGTATGAGCGTGGAAGAAGGTATATGTGCTGCTATTGCTGCTGTCCGGAAATTGTCTTTAAGTATTGGCATTCCACAGCGGTTGCGTGAAATCAATGTTAGGGAAGAGGATTTGCATCAATTGGCTATCGATGCTTTTAATGATGTCTGCACCGGTGGCAATCCGAGACCTACATCTGTGGAAGATATAGAAGCTCTGTATCATAAAGCTTTTTAAGGCAAGCGCTATTTTAGGTTACATGTCTATTCCCGTCCGTGATGAATAATATTCGCTGCGGACGGGATTTTTCATAAATAATCTCTATTTTTGTTCCGGAGCTATTATGGAAGGCACGTGTTATGACTAAAAATTATAATGATTTAGGAGTAGAGTTTAAGTACCTTATTGTAAATGACATGGACCAGAAATATGGTCTTTGGGTAAATACTGTGGGCTTTCAGTCTATCCAGCCTAATTCTCCTTATCCGTTGAAGGATCATCCTACCGGTTATTTTTTCAATGCGCAGAAAGGACGGATTCTGCGCGAGTACCAGTTGGTCTATATTACTAAAGGGAGGGGGGGGGCTCCTCGGAGACCACGCCAGAGAAGCAAGTGTGCAAAGGACGACTGATGGTGCTGTTTCCTGGTCAGTGGCATACATATTATCCTTATGTGCAGACGGGTTGGAATGAATATTATATTGGTTTCGAGGGAGCTGTGATTGATGATATGGTGAAAGGTGGTTTTCTATCGAAAGAGAATCAAGTGTTGGAGGTGGGGTTGAATGAAGAGCTCGTTTCACTTTTCTCTCGCGCTTTGGAAATTGCGGAAGCTGATAAGATTTCTTCCCAGCAATATCTTGCCGGTATTGTGCTACATATGATAGGGATGATATTGTCCATCTCTAAAAACAAGATTTTCGAAGTGGGTGATGTCGATCAGAAAATAGAGCAGGCTAAAATCATCATGAACGAGAATGTATTCAAGGATGTTGACCCGGAAGAACTGGCAATGAAGTTGAATATCAGTTATTCTTGGTTTCGCAAAGTATTTAAGGGTCAATGTAAAAACCTGAGGGGTAAATTTATAAATTATTATCTTTGTCTCCAAATTC
>NZ_QSOX01000028.1:0-41935 GCF_003466325.1 Bacteroides sp. 4_1_36 | reverse complement strand
CGTTTTCAGAAGAAGCCTCCGTGTCTGATAAGGATACGGAGGCTTTGTTCGTTTTATATCTTTACATATACTTGGATGCCGGCATGGATTGTTCTTGTGTTTTAGGCCATGAGTTTTCTGCTGATTTGTAGTGATATCAGGGTGAAATGAACATAAAAAAATGAATATTTTACTCTAAATACTACATAATGAGGATAATTATTCGTATCTTTGTCGCCCGAATAAACAAAAGAAGCTTTGGGAAAGTTTGATAAATACAAAATAGACCTGAAAGGTATGCAAGCAGATTCATGCAAATATGAGTTTGTGCTAGACAACCTTTTCTTTGCCAATATTGATGGACCGGAAGTGCAGAAGGGTAAAGTCAATGTGGTGTTAGTTGTAAAGAAAACATCTCGTGCTTTCGAATTGAACTTCCAGACAGACGGAATGGTGTGGGTGCCATGTGACCGTTGTTTGGACGATATGGAACAGCTTGTCAGCTCGACAGATAAGCTGCTGGTTAAGTTCGGTCATGAATATGCCGAAGAAGGTGACAATCTCATTGTAATTCCCGAAGAGGAAGGTGAGATTAATGTAGCATGGTTTATGTACGAGTTTGTAGCTTTGGCCATCCCCATGAAGCATGTGCATGCTCCGGGTAAGTGTAACAAGGCAATGACCAGCAAATTGAGTAAGCATATGCGCACTACTCCGGATGATGATATGGCTGAGGACACATTTGCTCCGGAAGAAGAGGTGGAGCTGATGAATGAAGAAGAAACGCAGGTAGACCCGCGTTGGGACGAATTAAAGAAAATATTAGATAACAATTAAAGATTAAAGAAAATGGCACATCCTAAGAGAAGACAGTCAAAAACAAGAACTGCGAAGAGAAGAACTCATGATAAAGCAGTAGCTCCTACACTGGCTATTTGCCCGAATTGTGGTGAGTGGCATGTATATCACACTGTATGTGGTGCATGTGGTTACTATAGAGGTAAGCTTGCAGTTGAAAAGGAAGCTGCCGTATAATTACGGTCAGTTTGACTAAAACTTATACTTGAATATCGGGCGTCTAAAAAGATTTGTAATTTAATAAGCAAACCTTTTTAGACTACCGTTGTTTCAGTAGTTCTATAAGTAAACAAGATTTTAATGGAAAAAATAAATGCAGTAATTACAGGAGTCGGCGGTTATGTACCTGATTACGTCTTGACAAACGACGAAATCTCAAGAATGGTGGATACCAATGACGAATGGATTATGACTCGTATCGGAGTAAAGGAAAGACGTATCCTGAATGAAGAAGGGTTAGGTAGTTCCTATATGGCGCGTAAAGCTGCCAAACAGCTGATGCAACGTACTGGCGCGGATCCGGATGATATAGATCTGGTGATTGTAGCTACTTCCACTCCGGATTATCATTTCCCTTCTACAGCTTCTATTTTATGTGATAAGCTAAGGCTGAAAAATGCATATGCTTTTGACTTGCAGGCAGCCTGCAGCGGATTTCTCTATCTGATGGAGACGGCGGCCAATTTCATCCGTTCTGGAAGATATAAGAAGGTTATCATTGTGGGAGCCGACAAGATGTCGTCAATGGTTGATTATACAGACCGTGCTACTTGTCCTATCTTTGGAGACGGCGCTGCAGCTTTCATGCTCGAGCCGACAACAGAAGATGTAGGTATTATGGATGCTATTCTGAGAACCGACGGCAAAGGTTTGCCTTTCCTGCATATGAAAGCGGGTGGGTCGGTTTGTCCTCCCTCTTATTTTACTGTAGACAACCACATGCATTACATTTATCAGGAAGGACGTACTGTGTTTAAGTATGCCGTATCCAATATGTCGGATGTTAGCGCGGCCATTGCCGAGAAAAACGGTCTGACAAAGGATAGCATTGACTGGGTGATTCCGCACCAGGCCAATCTTCGTATCATTGATGCTGTGGCACATCGTCTGGAAGTTCCTCGTGAGAAAGTACTGATTAATATCGAACGTTACGGCAATACCAGTGCTGCTACGTTGCCTCTTTGCATCTGGGACTTTGAAGATAAGCTGAAGAAAGGCGACAACCTTATTTTCACTGCATTCGGCGCAGGATTTACCTGGGGAGCCGTGTATGTGAAGTGGGGATACGACGGAAAGAAGCAGTAACATACTATTGCTAAATATAATATGATAAAAACGCATCCTATTTCGATTCGATGCGTTTTTTTGTCTCAATTCAAATACTGAAGTCATGCACAAAGCAGGTTTTGTAAATATCGTGGGAAATCCGAATGTGGGCAAATCCACATTGATGAACGTTTTGGTAGGTGAGCGCATTTCTATCGCCACTTTCAAGGCGCAGACCACCCGTCATCGGATTATGGGCATCTATAATACGGATGACATGCAAATTGTGTTTTCGGACACTCCGGGTGTATTGAAGCCAAACTATAAGTTACAGGAGTCCATGCTGAATTTCTCCACTTCGGCATTGACGGATGCGGATGTGTTGCTGTATGTGACAGATGTGGTTGAGACTCCCGACAAGCATAATGACTTTGTGGAGAAAGTGGGACACTTGGACGTTCCGGTATTGCTGCTTATCAATAAGATTGATTTAAGCAACCAGGAAAAGCTGGTGGAACTGGTGGAAGCATGGAAGGAATTGCTGCCGAAGGCGGAAATTATTCCTATCTCTGCTACTTCGAAATTTAATGTGGATTATGTCATGAAGCGGGTGAAGGAGCTGTTGCCCGACTCTCCTCCCTATTTCGACAAGGACCAGTGGACGGACAAGCCGGCGCGTTTCTTCGTGACCGAAATAATCCGTGAGAAAATTCTGTTGTACTACGATAAGGAAATCCCTTATTCGGTGGAGGTGATGGTAGAACAGTTTAAGGAGGAGGCAAAGAAGATTCATATCAGTGCCGTAATCTATGTGGAGCGTGATTCGCAAAAAGGTATTATCATAGGCAAGCAGGGGAAGGCTTTGAAGAAAGTGGCTACTGAAGCGCGCCGTGATTTGGAGAGGTTTTTCGGGAAAACGATATTCCTGGAGACGTTTGTGAAAGTTGATAAGGATTGGCGGAGTTCGGACAAGGAACTGCGTAATTTTGGTTATCAGCTGGATTAAGAGTTATTCATACGACTGTGACAGTCGCAAAAAACAAAGAGTGTGAACTATGGGAAATTTAGTTGCAATCGTAGGACGTCCCAATGTGGGAAAGTCTACATTATTTAACCGTCTGACCAAGACACGTCAGGCAATTGTGAATGAGGAAGCGGGAACCACCCGTGACCGCCAATATGGAAAGACCGAATGGTTGGGACGTGAGTTCTCCGTGGTAGATACCGGCGGTTGGGTAGTGAACTCTGATGATATTTTCGAAGAAGAGATTCGTAAGCAGGTATTGATGGCGGTGGACGAAGCCGACGTGATACTGTTCGTGGTGGATGTGATGAACGGGGTTACGGACCTCGACGAGCAGGTAGCTGCCATCTTGCGTCGTGCCAAGAAGCCTGTGTTGCTGGTTGCCAATAAGACTGATAATCATGAACTGCAATACAATGCTCCTGAGTTTTACAGTTTGGGTTTGGGTGACCCTTATTGTATTTCTGCTGTAACGGGTAGCGGTACGGGCGATATGATGGACCTTATCGTCAGCAAGTTCAAGAAGGAATCTGATGAAATTCTGGACGAGGATATTCCCCGCTTTGCAGTAGTGGGACGCCCTAATGCCGGAAAGTCTTCCATAGTCAATGCCTTTATTGGAGAAGACCGCAACATCGTGACGGAGATTGCCGGTACCACGCGCGATTCTATCTATACCCGCTACAATAAATTCGGTTTTGATTTCTACCTGGTAGATACGGCGGGTATCCGTAAGAAGAACAAGGTGAATGAGGATTTGGAGTACTACTCTGTAATCCGTTCCATTCGTTCCATTGAGAATGCAGATGTATGTATTTTGATGGTAGACGCTACGCGTGGCATCGAAAGCCAGGATTTGAATATCTTCTCCTTGATACAGAAGAATGCCAAGGGGCTGGTGGTTGTGGTGAACAAGTGGGACTTGGTGAAGGACAAGACTGTGAAGGTGATGAAGACTTTCGAAGATGCTATCCGCAACCGTTTCGCTCCGTTTGTGGATTTTCCTATCATCTTTGCTTCGGCACTGACCAAACAGCGTATTCTGAAGGTATTGGAAGAGGCGCGTGATGTGTACGAAAATCGTATGACGCGTATTCCGACAGCTCGTTTGAACGAGGAAATGCTGCCGCTTATCGAGGCGTATCCACCCCCTTCAATTAAGGGTAAGTATATCAAGATAAAGTATATTACGCAGTTGCCCAATACCCAGGTGCCGTCATTTGTTTATTTTGCAAATCTTCCACAATATGTGAAAGAGCCTTACAGACGATTCCTGGAAAATAAGATGCGTGAGAAATGGAAGTTGACCGGAACTCCGATAAATATCTATATCCGGCAGAAGTAAAATATATCGTGATGATATAGTCGATTCTATTAACTGGTTTTATGAAGAGAAAGCGTCCGGAACATAGCTTCCGGACGCTTTCTTATGTAATAGGTTAGAAAATGAGGTGTGGTTTTATCCTTCAAGGTTCTGTATCTCCACTTCTTTGACTTTCCGGAATAGGTCAGATGCAAATATGAAACTGTTCAACCGCTCGTTGGTGGAAGTGAAGATATCGTCTTTATTGCCTTCCCATTCTTTGTGTCCTTCGTAAATATAGATGATTTTTTCTCCGATACCCATTACAGAGTTCATGTCATGAGTGTTGATGAGAGTAGTCATATTGTATTCTCGGGTTATATCTTGTATCAGTTCGTCGATGACAAGCGAGGTCTTGGGGTCAAGTCCTGAATTCGGCTCGTCACAAAACAAGTATTGCGGGTTTAGGGCAATGGCACGGGCAATGGCTACGCGTTTCTGCATACCGCCGCTGATTTCTCCGGGAAATTTGTCTTTGGCTTCAATCAGGTTTACACGCTCCAAGCAGAACATGGCACGACGAGTCCGATCGCGCAGGGTATCGTTGCTGAACATGTTCAGTGGAAACATCACATTGTCCAGTACCGTCATGGAATCGAACAGCGCGGCACTTTGGAAAATCATTCCCATTTCCCGGCGGAGCGCTTTCTTTTCCTTCTTTCCCATGGCGAGGAAGTTGCGGTGGTCATACAACAATTCTCCTTTGTCCGGTGTCAGCAGACCCACGATACATTTCATGAGTACGGTTTTTCCCGAACCGCTCTGCCCTATGATTAGGTTGGTCTTTCCATTCTCGAAAGTGGCATTGATATCTTTCAGTACCTCTTTCTCTTCAAATGATTTGCAAAGTCCTTTCAGTTCAATCATCCCATTAAAAGTTGAGTTAATATTAGGTCGGCGAATAAGATAAGTACGCTGCTGCATACTACGGAGTCGGTGGACGCCTTGCCCACTTCGATGGAACCGCCTTCGACGGTGTAACCGAAGAATGCCGATACGCTGGCAATGATAAAGGCAAAGAACAGTGACTTGATGATGCCGCACCAAATAAACCATTCGACAAACATGTACTGCAAGCCGTATTCCAAATCTACCGCCGACATGATGCCGCCGAACCAGCAAGTACAGAAGGCACCTATGATGCCGGCGAATATACTGAACGTCACCATCAGTGGAATGGTTGTCACCATAGCGGCAATTTTCGGTAGGATGAGATAGTTGGCAGAATTGACACCCATAATTTCAAGGGCGTCTATCTGCTGGGTGACTCGCATGGTGCCCAGCTCCGAGGCGATGTTTGACCCGACCTTTCCTGCCAGAATCAGACACATGATGGAGGAGGAGAATTCCAGCAGCATGATTTCTCGGGTTACATATCCCACTGTCCATCGAGGCATGAAAGGACTCTCGATGTTCAACTTTATCTGTATGGTGATTACAGCTCCGATGAAGAACGATATCAGCAATACGATGCCGATAGAGTTCACGCCGAGCTGTTCCAACTCGTTGACATATTGGCGGAAAAACATACGCATACGTTCGGGACGGGCAAATACGCGTCCCATCAGTATGATATATCGTCCCACTGTCTTAAGTGCTTTAAACATAACATATAAGTATTTGAATGCAAATGTACACTATTTCGGCTTATTTTTGCTACATTTGCGGCGAAAACCTTTAGAGTATGGAAGAAGAAAAAGGCATAAAGGACAATGTAGAGGAAGTTAAGGAAAATCTGCAGGCCGGACCAAGCTTGACTGCCGGGGCAGAGCCACGGGAGGAAGGTAGCATGGTGCTGCGTACGGAGGATTTGGTGAAAAAGTACGGAAAGCGTACGGTAGTGAGCCATGTGTCCATTGATGTGAAGCAAGGGGAGATTGTCGGTTTGCTGGGGCCGAATGGCGCCGGTAAGACAACTTCGTTTTATATGACCGTAGGGCTGATTACTCCCAATGAGGGACGTATCTTCTTGAATGATTTGGATATAACGAAATATCCGGTATACAAGCGTGCGCAGACGGGTATCGGTTATTTGGCGCAGGAGGCTTCCGTGTTCCGTCAAATGAGTGTGGAAGACAATATTGCATCTGTACTGGAAATGACCGACAAGCCTTTGGAGTATCAGAAAGACAAGCTGGAGAGTCTGATTGCAGAGTTCCGCTTGCAGAAGGTAAGGAAGAACAAGGGTAACCAGTTGTCAGGTGGCGAGCGGCGCCGTACAGAAATTGCCCGTTGTCTGGCCATTGACCCCAAATTTATTATGTTGGACGAGCCTTTTGCCGGTGTAGACCCGATTGCAGTGGAGGATATTCAGCAGATTGTGTGGAAGTTGAAAGATAGGAATATCGGCATTTTGATTACTGACCACAATGTGCAGGAGACGCTGAGCATTACCGATCGTGCTTATCTGCTGTTTGAAGGAAAAATTCTGTTCCAGGGTACGCCGGAAGAGTTGGCCGAGAATAAGATTGTACGTGAAAAGTATCTGAGTAATAGCTTCGTACTTCGTCGCAAGGATTTTATGAAGTAATCCCGGATACTGTCGATTGATAGAAATAAAAAAAGACCACTCATTCAGTGGCCTTTTTTTATTTCTCCTTAAATCTCTATGATTAATATTTTGGAGGTCTTGCTTCTTTCACTACCATTTGGCGGCCGAAGAATTCAGCACCGTCTAGTTCGGCAATAGCTTTAGCTGCAGCAGCGTCATCTTCCATTTCTACAAAAGCGATGCCTCTGAAACGTCCGGTGGTGCGGTCATTGATAAATTTTACAGAAGATACTGTGCCGTAATCTTCCATTGCCTTCTGCAGGTCACTCTCCTTAACGCGGTAGTTAAGGTTTCCAACATAAATGTTCATAATGAAATTGATAAAATAAATATAATGAATAAAACTCTCTTGGAAGGAAGGCTGAATAATAAATGGATTACAACGACAGAGAGTTTACAAAAGCGTTCTTGAAAACGGAAGTAAAAACCATGTAATGGAAATCGAAAAACTAATGCGCCATCATTCCGCGACAAAGAAACGCATAAAATTCGGATAAACAATGTTTTTCCTTAATTATTTTTGTAGATTGTCGTGCCTTCGGGCATCTCCCATTTCTCTTCATAGAAACTGGACGGTTCGGTTTATCATCGTCTTTTCCCTGAGTATCTTTCCCGTAAACGTCCTCCGTTGTCAGCCCGATGGTTGGGCTCTTCTACCGCTCTATCCAAGAATTAAACTGAAATAAATCGGCAATGTTCTTTTGATAATTGAAAGAATAACGCTAATTTTGCACGCCCATTTGAGATATGGAACAAAGTATAAATCAAATAAATAATTGTCAGAATGAACGTTTCATTACAAAACATTGACAAAGTAAGCGCACTGCTTACTGTAAAGCTTGAGAAAGCAGATTATCAGGAAAAAGTAGACAAATCATTGAAGAGCTTCCGTCAGAAGGCACAGATTCCCGGTTTCCGTAAGGGAATGGTTCCTATGAGCTTAGTTAAGAAAATGTATGGTAAGTCTGCATTGGCTGAAGAGGTGAACAAGCTGCTTTCAGAAACAGTATATAAGTATATCCAGGACAATAAGGTAAATATATTGGGCGAGCCTTTGCCCAACGAAGACAAGCAGCAGGAAATTGATTTCGATACTATGGAAGAGTTCGAATTCTTGTTTGATATTGCTTTGGCTCCGGAATTTAAAGCTGAAGTCAGTGCAAAAGATAAGGTAGATTACTATACTATTGAAGTTACAGACGAAATGGTGGATAACCAGGTCAAGGCTTACACTCAACGTAACGGCAAGTATGACAAGGTAGACGTTTACGAGGACAATGACATGCTGAAAGGTTTGCTTGCTGAACTGGATGAAGAAGGTAATACCAAAGAGGGTGGTATTCAGGTGGAAGGTGCTGTAATGATGCCTTCGTACATGAAAAATGATGAACAGAAAGCTATCTTTGCCGGTGCAAAAGTGAACGATGTGCTTGTATTCAATCCGAATACTGCTTGGGACGGAAATGCTGCCGAATTGTCTTCTTTATTGAAGATTGACAAGGAAGCTGCTCCCGAAGTAAAATCCAATTTCAGCTTCCAGGTAGAAGAAATCACACGTTTCGTTCCGGGTGACTTGACTCAGGAAATTTTCGACCAGGTATTTGGCGAAGGTAATGTGAAAACGGAAGAGGAATTCCGTGCCAAAGTGAAGGAAGTTATTGCCAACCAGTTCGTGGCAGACAGTGACTATAAGTTCTTGATTGACGCACGTAAGATGCTGACAGAGAAAGTAGGCAAGCTGGAATTCCCGGATGCATTACTGAAGCGCATTATGCGTCTGAACAATCCTGACAAGGAAGAAAGCTTTGTAGAGGACAACTATGACAAGAGCATCGAAGAGCTGACTTGGCACCTGATTAAAGAACAGCTGGTGAAAGCCAATGATATCAAGGTTGAGCAGGAAGACATCACAAACATGGCTAAGGAAGCTACCCGCGCACAGTTTGCACAATATGGTATGATGAGTGTGCCTGAAGAAATCCTGGAAAACTACTCAAAGGAAATGCTTAAGAAGAAAGAGAGCATAGAAGGCTTGGTTAATCGTGTGGTTGAATCTAAATTGGCTACAGCATTGAAGTCTCAGGTGGAACTGGAGCATAAGAACGTTTCTGCTGAAGAGTTCAATAAGATGTTTGCATAAGAGTAATGTGAGCCTACGGCTAAAATTTATAAAGAAACACAGAGTTTGACAAACTATAACTCTGTGTTTTTTTGTGTCTCTGTGTTCTTTTTTGTTTCTTTGTATCCTTATAAATTAAAAAATAGAAAGAAATGGATGATTTTAGAAAATACGCTACCAAGCATCTTGGTATGAACAGTTTGGTGCTGGACGATGTGATTAAATCACAAGCCGGCTATTTGAATCCCTATATCCTCGAGGAACGCCAGCTCAATGTAACGCAGTTGGACGTGTTTTCCCGTCTGATGATGGACCGCATCATTTTCCTCGGTACGCAGGTTGATGACTATACAGCCAATACTTTGCAGGCTCAGTTGCTTTATCTGGATTCGGTGGATCCGGGCAAGGATATTTCCATCTATATCAATTCGCCGGGCGGTTCGGTATATGCCGGTCTGGGTATTTATGATACCATGCAGTTCATCAGTAGTGATGTGGCTACCATCTGTACTGGAATGGCGGCAAGCATGGCAGCCGTATTGCTGGTTGCCGGTGCCGAAGGCAAACGCTCCGCATTGACCCACTCCCGCGTGATGATACACCAGCCGATGGGAGGTGCCCAGGGGCAGGCCTCGGATATTGAAATCACGGCACGTGAAATCCAGAAGTTGAAGAAAGAACTTTATACCATTATCGCCGACCACTCCCACACTCCCTTTGACAAGGTATGGGCAGATTCTGACCGTGACTACTGGATGACAGCCCAGGAGGCCAAAGAATATGGTATGGTAGATGAGGTTTTGATTAAAAAATAAATATGGCAGATTCAAGAAAGAATAAAAATAGATGCAGTTTTTGCGGTCGCACCGAAGATGAAGTCGGATTTCTCATAACGGGGATGAATGGCTATATCTGCGACAGTTGCGCCACCCAGGCTTATGAGATTACTCAGGAGGCTTTGGGGGCTGGCAAGAAGGCAAGTGCCACGAAGCTGAATCTGAAAGAACTTCCTAAACCCGTAGAAATAAAGAAGTTCCTCGATCAATATGTCATTGGTCAGGACGATGCCAAGCGTTTCTTGTCTGTGTCGGTGTACAACCATTACAAACGTCTGCTCCAGAAGGACGGCGGTGATGATGTGGAGATTGAAAAATCGAACATCATCATGGTAGGCAGTACCGGTACGGGAAAGACGTTATTGGCGCGTACTATCGCAAAGTTGCTGCATGTTCCTTTTACTATTGTAGATGCAACAGTTCTGACAGAGGCAGGTTATGTGGGTGAGGACATTGAAAGCATTTTGACACGTCTGCTCCAGGTGGCGGATTATAACGTGCCCGAGGCAGAGCAAGGTATCGTGTTTATTGATGAGATAGACAAAATAGCGCGCAAGGGTGATAATCCTTCCATAACCCGTGATGTGAGTGGTGAAGGCGTGCAGCAGGGATTGCTGAAACTGCTGGAAGGTTCTGTGGTGAATGTGCCTCCCCAGGGTGGGCGCAAGCATCCCGACCAGAAAATGATTCCGGTCAATACCAAGAATATTCTGTTCATTTGCGGTGGGGCTTTCGATGGCATTGAAAAGAAAATTGCCCAGCGGCTGAATACGCACGTTGTCGGGTATAGCGCTGTACGCAATACGGCAACCATTGATAAGAGCAACATGATGCAGTACATTGCTCCGCAGGATTTGAAGTCGTTCGGACTGATTCCCGAGATTATCGGCCGCCTTCCGGTGCTGACTTATCTGAATCCGTTGGACCGTGCGGCATTGCGCTCCATTCTTACGGAACCGAAGAATTCCATCATCAAGCAATACATCAAACTGTTTGAGATGGACAATGTGAAGCTGACGTTTGAAGATGCTGTATTTGAATATATCGTGGATAAAGCGGTAGAATATAAGTTGGGAGCCCGCGGCTTGCGTTCCATTGTGGAGACAATTATGATGGATGCCATGTTCGAAATTCCGTCAGAACAGAAGGACAATTTTGTTGTGACGTTGGACTACGCCAAGCGCCAGCTTGAAAAGGCAAATATAGCACGACTGCAAAGTGCTTAAGAATCAGATGGTAATACGGGGTAAAACCGACTATTTTACTTTTTATTGAAAAATATTCGATGGATTATGCTTGAAATTTAAGAAGTTGTTTATAACTTTGTTAGGGTTCTTTGTGAAAACAAGGCGGAGTACCACTATTAAAAGTTAACTCAATAAACAACAACCTAATGAATCATGGCAGGGAAGAAGATTAATTTGATAGACCAGCTGAAGAAATACTTCGGGTTCGATACATTTAAAGGAAATCAGGAAGCAATCATAGAGAATCTGTTGGCGGGTAATGATACATTCGTGTTGATGCCTACCGGTGGTGGAAAATCTTTGTGCTACCAACTGCCGTCCTTGTTGATGGAGGGCACGGGTATCGTGATTTCTCCTCTGATTGCCTTGATGAAGAATCAGGTCGATGCGATGCGTAACTTCAGCGAAGAGGATGGGATAGCCCACTTCATCAATTCTTCCCTAAACAAGAGCGCGATAGACCAGGTCCGGTCCGACATACTCAGTGGTAAGACAAAGCTGTTGTATGTAGCTCCGGAATCACTGACGAAGGAAGAGAATGTGGAGTTTCTGAAAACGGTGAAGATTTCGTTCTATGCCGTGGACGAAGCCCATTGTATTTCTGAATGGGGTCATGACTTCCGTCCTGAGTATCGCCGCATCCGTCCCATTATCAATGAAATAGGAAAAGCCCCTCTGATAGCGTTGACTGCGACGGCTACACCGAAAGTGCAGCATGACATCCAGAAGAATCTGGGTATGGTGGATGCGCAGGTGTTCAAGTCATCGTTCAACCGCCCGAATCTCTATTATGAGGTACGCCCCAAGACTGCAAATGTAGACCGGGACATCATCAAGTTCATTAAGAACAATCCCGAAAAGTCAGGCATTATCTATTGCCTGAGCCGGAAGAAAGTGGAGGAGCTTGCTGAAATCCTGCAGGCAAACGGAATCAATGCCCGTGCCTATCATGCCGGAATGGATTCGGCTACACGAACACAGAACCAGGATGATTTCCTGATGGAAAAAATTGATGTGATTGTAGCTACCATTGCTTTTGGTATGGGGATTGACAAACCGGATGTGCGCTATGTCATCCATTACGATATACCCAAAAGTCTGGAAGGATATTACCAGGAGACCGGACGTGCCGGAAGAGATGGAGGAGAAGGGCAGTGTATTACTTTCTATACCAATAAAGACTTGCAGAAGCTCGAGAAGTTTATGCAAGGCAAACCTGTAGCAGAGCAGGAAATTGGCAAGCAGCTTCTGCTGGAGACTGCTGCGTATGCCGAATCTTCCGTATGCCGCCGAAAAGCATTGCTTCATTACTTCGGCGAAGAATATATAGAAGAAAATTGTGGTAATTGTGACAATTGTTTAAATCCGAAAAAACAAGTGGAAGCTCAAGAATTATTGTGTACCGTGATTGAAGCTATTCTCGCGGTGAAAGAAAATTTTAAAGCGGACTATATTATAGACATAATACAAGGTAAGGAAACTTCAGAAGTGCAGGCGCATCTGCATGAAGATCTCGAAGTGTTCGGCTCTGGTATGGGCGAAGAAGACAAAACGTGGAATGCTGTGATCCGTCAGGCACTTATTGCCGGTTACCTGAGTAAGGATGTCGAAAACTATGGCTTGCTGAAAGTGACAGATGACGGTAAGAAGTTCCTTAAACATCCCAAATCATTCAAAATAGTGGAAGACAATGACTTTGAGGATGTGGAAGAGGAAGCACCTGCACGTGGAGGCGGTGCGTGTGCGGTAGACCCGGCATTGTACTCCATGTTGAAGGACTTACGAAAGAAGTTGTCCAAGAAGTTGGAAGTGCCTCCTTATGTCATTTTCCAAGACCCGTCTTTGGAAGCGATGGCGACCATATATCCGGTGACTTTGGACGAGTTGCAGAACATACCGGGTGTAGGAGCCGGAAAGGCAAAACGCTACGGCGAGGAATTCTGTAAACTCATTAAGCGGCACTGTGAGGAGAATGAGATTGAACGTCCCGAGGACTTGCGTGTGCGTACTGTGGCCAATAAGTCAAAAATGAAGGTGGCCATCATTCAGGCCATTGACCGTAAGGTGGCATTGGATGACATTGCCATGTCAAAGGGCATTGAGTTTGAAGAGCTGCTGGATGAGATAGAAGCTATCGTCTACTCCGGAACGAAATTGAATATCGACTATTTCTTGGAGGATATTATGGATGAAGACCACTTGCTGGATATCTATGATTATTTCAAGGAATCTACCACTGATAAGATTGACGATGCTCTGGATGAGTTGGGTGATGACTTTACGGAAGAAGAGGTACGTTTGGTACGCATCAAGTTTATTTCAGAGATGGCAAACTGATTGGTTTTAGTTGATAAAAAAGAAAAAAATGTTGCGTGCAAGTATACGGAATGGAATAAAAACCGTATATTTGCACGCAATAAATTTTAAACGCATAGCCCTATGTCATTTATTGCTGATAAGATTGTAATGGATGGATTAACTTATGACGACGTACTGTTAATCCCCGCTTATTCTGAAGTCTTGCCCAAAACAGTCGAACTCTCGACTAAGTTTTCACGAAACATTGAGTTAAAAATCCCGTTTGTAACTGCTGCCATGGATACGGTTACCGAAGCGAAGATGGCTATTGCCATTGCCCGCGAAGGTGGTATCGGAGTTATTCATAAGAATATGTCCATTGAGGAGCAGGCACGTCAGGTAGCTATTGTGAAGCGTGCCGAAAACGGTATGATTTATGACCCGGTGACTATCAAGAGAGGTTCTACGGTAGCTGATGCGCTGGCTTTGATGGCTGAATACAAGATTGGTGGTATTCCGGTGGTAGATGATGAAAGATATTTGGTAGGCATTGTTACCAATCGTGACCTTCGTTTTGAGAAAGATATGAATAAGCGTATCGATGAGGTAATGACTAAGGAGAACATCATTACTACCAATCCTACGACGGATATGGAGGCTGTTTCTCAAATTCTGCAAGAACATAGAATCGAGAAGTTGCCGGTAGTAGATAAAGACAACAAATTGGTAGGTCTGATTACCTATAAGGATATTACCAAGGCAAAGGATAAACCTATGGCGTGCAAGGATAGCAAAGGTCGTCTGCGCGTTGCTGCCGGAGTGGGAGTGACGAATGACACTTTGGAGCGCATGCGGGCTTTGGTGGATGCAGGGGCGGATGCCATTGTCATTGATACGGCTCACGGACATTCCAAGGGGGTTATTGAAAAATTGAAAGAAGCCAAGGCTAACTTCCCTCATATTGATATTGTTGTTGGTAATATTGCTACCGGTGAAGCTGCGAAGGCATTGGTCGAGGCTGGTGCTGATGGAGTAAAGGTGGGCATCGGTCCGGGTTCCATCTGCACTACCCGTGTAGTTGCCGGTGTGGGTGTTCCTCAGTTGTCTGCGGTTTATGATGTGGCAAAGGCACTGAAGGGCACGGGTATTCCTTTGATTGCCGATGGCGGTTTGCGTTACTCGGGCGATGTGGTGAAGGCGTTGGCTGCCGGTGGTTACAGCGTGATGATCGGTTCGCTGGTTGCCGGAACGGAAGAGTCTCCGGGCGATACGATTATTTTCAACGGTCGTAAGTTCAAGTCCTATCGGGGTATGGGGTCGCTGGAAGCTATGGAAAATGGTTCCAAGGACCGCTACTTCCAAAGCGGTACCAGTGACGTGAAGAAATTGGTTCCAGAGGGCATTGCTGCCCGCGTTCCTTATAAAGGTACTTTGTATGAAGTGATTTATCAGTTGGTTGGCGGTCTGCGTGCCGGTATGGGCTATTGCGGTGCAGCCAATATAGAGAAACTGCACGATGCCAAGTTTACCCGCATTACTAATGCAGGTGTACTCGAAAGCCATCCGCATGATGTATCTATAACCAGTGAGGCACCGAACTATAGCCGTCCAGAGTAAGATAATAACAAAATAATAGTGAATGCCCGGAGAGAGATTGCCGCTTTCCGGGCATTTTGTTTATATTTGCAGCCGTATAAAAAGAACGGATGGTGCTTATGGTTAGATTGTTTTGGGTGTTTTTCTTCCTCGGGTTCGGATTGGCTGTTTCGGCCCAGGACGATCCGGTACTGATGCGTATCAATGGAAAGGAGGTCCTCCGTTCTGAATTCGAACGTAGCTATAATAAGGGCGGTACCTCTGTCGGTGCAGGCCGGAAGGCATTGGATGCATATGTGAATAAGTTTATAGACTTCAGGCTGAAAATAGAGGCTGCCGAAGTTGCGGGATTGGATACTTCCCGTGTCTTCCAGAAGGAGCAGGATGAGTATCGCCGCTGTCTGATTAAATCATACTTGACAGATGAGGAGACGGCAGAGCAGGAGGCACGGCAGTATTATGACAAGATGAAATCCGGCCGGCGTGCGGGCCGGGTATATGTGAAGCATATTTTTAAATATCTTCCCCAGAATATTTCCGGTCATACCTTGCGTGAGATGGAGTCCAGGATGGATTCTATCTACAGGGCTCTTGCAAAGGAAGGGGGAGCTGTGCCGTCTTTCGATGCTTGCGTCGAGCAATTTTCCGATGAGAAGAAAGCGTTTTGGGTGGGTTGGCTGCAGATGCCGGTGGAGTTTGAGGATATTGTATTCGGGTTGAATGCCGGAGAGATTTCCCGTCCGTTCCTCACTCCTCAAGGCATTCATATCGTGAAAGTACTCGAACAGCAGGAAATCCTTCCTTTTGAGAGGATGAAGGACAAGATAATCCGTTGTCAAACCCGTCGTCATGGAATGGATAAAGGAACGCGGGCTTTTGTGGATAAACTGAAGAAAGAATATCACTATATGCCGGATAAAGCCGGTATCGACGAACTGCTGGCCAAAGGAAGCACTTCCCGTGTATTGTTTACACTGGATGGCAAGGCATACGGTGGAAAAGAGTTTGCCGGATTTGCCGCTGTTTATCCGGCAGGGACGCGCAGACAGTTGGAGGCTTTTACAGTAAAAACGATTCTGGACTATGAAAACTCCCGTCTGGAATTGAAGCATCCCGAATTCTGTGCGTTGGTGCAGGGGCATCGTGACAGCATGTTGCTTGCCGAAATCACTGACCGTGAAGTGGGAAAGAGGAGTGTGGTGGATGAAGCGGGATTGAAAGCATATTTTGAGGCGCACCGTTCGGACTTCCATTGGGACGAACCGCGTTATAAGGGTATTGTGCTGCATTGTACTACCAAGCGGGTGGCGAAGCAAGTACGGAAATTTCTGAAACAGATTCCGGAAGAGGAGTGGATGGATGCCATCCGTCTCACTTTCAATGCCGGCGATACTCCCAAGGTGCGGGCAGAGCAAGGATTATTTGCTCCCGGTGATAATGCATATGTGGATGAATTGGTGTTCAAAGGGAAGAATGCAACCCCGGTTTTGTCATTTCCCTTTACTGCTGTACAAGGTCGTAAGCAGAAGGGACCAGATAGTTGGCAAGAGGTGCGAGAGCCGCTCGTAACCGCTTATCGGAACTATTTGGAAACGCATTGGGTGGCAAAGTTGCGTGCTGCCGGTAAGGTTGAAATTGACCAAGAGGTTTTAAAAACCGTTAATAATCACTGATGCAACCGATTAAAACACTATCTTCGTACCTCAAAACGAAGTAAATATCAGTTGGTGATGCGAACAACCTGCTTTGGGCTTTTAATTTTCCTTCTCTGTGCGGCGTGCAGCGAGCAGCACGACCATAAAGGGTGGACACCGTTAGTGGAGTTGGACGGCAATTTCCTTTACCGGGAAGATTTGCAATCGGTACTTCCTGCCGGTTTGTCCAAAGACGACAGTCTGTTGTTTGCAGAACATTATATCCGTAATTGGGTGGAAGATATTTTGCTGTACGATAAAGCGCAGAGCAATATTCCCAATAACGGTGAGATTGATAAACTTGTGGAGAATTATCGCAAAGCATTGATAATGCATACCTATCAGCAGGCTTTAATACATCAGCGGCTATCAGAGGAGATTTCAGAACAAGACTTGACGGAGTATTACGAGAAGAACCAGGCGCTCTTCAAGGTGGAACGTCCGTTGATGAAAGGCTTGTTCATCAAAGTTCCTTTGACAGCCCCGCAGCTGGGCAATGTTCGTCGCTGGTACAAGACGGAAACCCGTGAGGCGGTGGAACATCTGGAAAAGTACAGTCTGCAGAATGCTGTGAAGTATGAGTATTTTTATGATAAATGGGTGCCGGTATCGGAAGTGCTGGATATGCTGCCCTTGAAGGTTCCTAATGTGGACGAGTATCTGGACAAGAATCGCCATGTAGAGCTGAAGGATACGGCTTTCCATTATTTCCTGAATGTGAGCGATTATCGCCCGGTGGGAGAGCAGGAACCCTATGAGTTTGCCCGTAGGCAAGTGAAGGATATGCTGCTGAACGTGAAGCAGGTGGAATTCATGAAGCAAGTGAAGGATGATTTGTACCAACGGGCGGTGAAAAGAGACAAGATTAAATATTATTTAGAATAAGACACCAAGAATGAAACAGTGTATGAACTTTAAGTTTGTAATTTTATTTGCCTTGACGCTATTAGTCGGTTCTACCGTTTATGGACAAGACAACGTAATTGACGAGGTAGTGTGGGTAGTAGGTGACGAGGCTATACTGAAGTCCGAAGTGGAAGAAGCACGCATGAGTGCATTGTATGAAGGACGCAAATTTGACCGTGACCCTTATTGCGTGATACCGGAGGAGATAGCCGTGCAGAAGCTGTATCTTCACCAGGCTGCCCTCGACAGTATCGAAGTATCCGAGAGTGAGGTTATCCAGCGTGTGGACTATATGACGAACATGTATATCGCCAACATCGGTTCGCGTGAGAAAATGGAGGAATACTTCAATAAGACTTCCAGCCAGATTCGTGAAACGCTGCGCGAGAATGCCCGTGAAGGATTGAAAGTTCAGAAGATGCAGCAGAAACTGGTGGGTGAGATTAAGATAACTCCGGCTGAGGTGCGCCGTTACTTCAAGGATTTGCCGCAGGACAGCATTCCTTATATCCCTACCCAGGTGGAGGTGCAGATTATCACTCAGCAGCCCAAGGTTCCTTTGGAGGAAATAGAAGATGTAAAGAGGCGTCTGCGTGAGTATACCGACCGTGTCAATAAGGGCGAAAGCTTTTCCATGTTGGCTCGTCTGTACTCCGAGGACCGTGGCTCGGCCATGCGTGGCGGTGAAATAGAGTTTTCGGGACGCGGTATGCTGGACCCCGCTTATGCCAATGTAGCTTTCAACTTGCAAGACCCCAGCAAGGTTTCCAAGATTGTAGAGTCTGAATATGGTTTCCATATCATTCAGTTGATAGAGAAGCGCGGTGACCGTATTAAAACACGCCACATTCTGTTGAAACCGCATATTCCGGAAGAAGCTCTGGCTGCCGGTTGTGCCCGTTTGGATTCTATTGCCGATGATATCCGCAATAACAAGTTCTCTTTTGAAGAGGCTGCCTCAGTGCTTTCGCAGGATAAGGATACGCGTAACAATCATGGTTTGTTGCCGAATCCCAATACGAACACTTCCCGTTTTGAGATGCAGGAACTTCCCCCTGAAATAGCCAAGGTGGTGGATAAGATGAAAGTGGGCGAAATCTCCGAAGCCTTCACCATGATTCCGCAAAAGACCGGAAAAGAAGAGTGTGTGATTGTGAAACTGAAGAGCCGTACGACGGGACACAAGGCTACCATTGCCGATGACTATCAGAACTTGAAAGAGATTGTGTTGGAGAAACGCCGCGACGAAGTGCTGGACAAGTGGATTCGTGAGAAGCAGAAGCACACGTATGTCCGTATCAAGGATAATTGGAAGAATAACTGTACGTTCAAGTATCCGGGCTGGATCAAAGAATAATCCGGAAGGATTTACATGGATTTGTATGCAAAAGAAGAATACAAAAAATCATTTCCTGAACAAGCATAGATACCTCCTGGTAGGCATTCTATGCTTGTTTGGCATCTGTCTGCTGAGTGCGCAGGACAAAAAGAAGAGTACTGGTGCACCGGAGAAGAGGAAAGTGGACTCGATTGAACAGAAAAAGACGGAGACGTCGGAAAAGAAGAAGACGCGCGTCGATTTGTTGTACGCAGATGAGGCGCAGGCGGACAAACAGTTGCGTCCTGATGTGCAGGTACTCATCGGTTCGGTGAGGATGAAGCATGACAGTATGTACATGTTCTGTGATAGTGCGCTGATATTCGAAAAGATAAATTCTGTGGAGGCATTCGGCAATGTGCGTATGGAGCAGGGCGACACCTTGTTTATCTATGGAGACTATCTGTATTATGACGGCATGTCGCAGCTGGCCATGCTGCGTGAGAATGTACGTATGATAAATCGTAATACGGTGCTGACAACCGACAGTTTGAACTATGACCGTCTGTACGATTTGGGTTATTACTTCGAAGGCGGTACGCTGACCGACGAGGATAATGTGCTGACTTCCGAGTGGGGAGAATATAGCCCTGCCACCAAGTTGGCTGTCTTCAATCACGACGTGAAGCTGGTCAATCCGAAGTTTGTCTTGACTTCGGATACCTTGAAGTATAGTACAGCTACCAAGATTGCTACTATTTTAGGCCCCTCCGACATTGTGAGTGACCAAAATCATATTTATTCCGAACGTGGCGTGTACAATACGACTACTGAGCAGGCAGAACTGCTCGACCGTTCCGTACTGACTAACGAAGGCAAGAAACTGACCGGTGACAGCCTTTTCTACGACCGCATCTTGGGATACGGCGAGGCTTTTGACAATGTACAGATGAATGATACGGTCAACCGGAACATGTTGACTGGCGACTATTGTTTCTACAACGAACTGACCGGAAGCGCCGTTGCCACCAAACGTGCCGTAGCTATCGACTATTCGCAGGGCGACAGTCTGTTTATGCACGGTGATACTTTGCGGCTGATTACCTACCATATGAATACCGATTCCATGTACCGGGAGATGCGTGCCTATCATAAGGTGCGTGCTTATCGCACGGATGTGCAGGCCGTATGCGATTCGTTGGTGTATAATTCCAAGGACTCTTGCATGACGATGTACACCGACCCTATCTTGTGGCACGGGGAACAACAGTTGTTGGGCGAGGAAATTAAAATTTACATGAACGATAGTACCATCGACTGGGCACATATCATCAATCAGGCCCTGACGGTAGAGAAAAAGGACAGTATTCACTATAACCAAGTTTCCGGTAAGGAGATGAAAGCTTTCTTCATAGATGGAGACATGCGTCTGGTGGAGGTAAACGGCAATGTATTGGTGGTGTATTATCCGGTAGAGGAGAAGGACAGTTCGCTGATTATGATGAACTATTCGGAAGGTGGACTTTTGAAAATGTACTTGAAGGAGAGAAGAATGGAGCGCGGAGTCTTTGTTGGAAAGACTACCGGTACAGCCTATCCTTTGGACCAGATTCCACCAGATAAGAGCAGGCTGCCTTCTTTTGTTTGGTTCGACTACATCCGTCCGCTCAACAAGGAGGACATCTTCGAGTGGAGGGCTAAAAAAGCAGGTGAAGTATTGAAGAAAAGTGACCGGAAACCTGTAACTTCGCCAAGGAATATGCATATTAAACGAAATAATAAGTAGCGTCATGGGAATGTTTGCAATGCGGAAGCCTCGTGGCTTCAATCATAGCTATATCTATGTGGATGAGCGGAAAGAGAAGTTGGCGAAGATGGAAGAAAACGCCAAGCGTGACCTGGGTATGCTGCCGGAAAAGGAATTCTCGCCCGAGGATATACGGGGCAAATTCATAGAAGGAACAACTCACTTGAAGCGGCGCAAGGAGAGCGGACGTAAGCCGATGCATTTGGGCATAATCCTTGTTGTCATAGCTGTGCTGATTTATCTGTGGTATGCCATCAGTAACGGAATCATTTAATAATGATTAATCATTAATCTCTAATCATTAAACATTATCATGAGCGATATCATTCATTTGCTGCCCGATTCGGTTGCCAATCAGATTGCTGCCGGAGAGGTGATTCAGCGTCCGGCATCTGTTGTGAAGGAATTGGTGGAAAATGCAATTGATGCCGAAGCAGAGGAAATACATGTGCTGATTACCGATGCGGGCAAGACCTGCATCCAGGTGATTGATGACGGAAAGGGGATGTCCGAAACGGATGCGCGTCTTTCTTTTGAACGCCATGCAACTTCAAAGATACGCGAAGCTGCCGATTTGTTTGCCCTACGCACCATGGGCTTCCGTGGAGAAGCGTTGGCTTCCATTGCTGCGGTAGCTGAAGTGGAGTTGAAAACACGCCCAGCCAGCGAGGAACTGGGGACGCGACTGTTGATTGCCGGCTCTAAAGTCGAGGGCCAGGAAGCCGTTTCCTGCCCTAAGGGAAGCAATTTTTCCATCAAGAACCTATTCTTCAATATTCCTGCCCGGCGTAAATTCCTGAAAGCCAACTCTACGGAGTTGAGCAATATCCTTACGGAATTCGAGCGTATAGCGCTGGTGCATCCTGAGGTAGCCTTCTATCTGTATAGTAATGATACGGAATTGTTCAATCTTCCGGTAATGCCTTTGCGGCAACGCATCATGGCAGTTTTCGGAAAGAAACTGAATCAGCAGTTGCTGTCCGTAGACGTCAATACGACGATGATAAAGATTTCCGGTTTTGTTGCCAAGCCGGAAACCTCGCGCAAGAAAGGAGCGCACCAATACTTTTTTGTGAACGGGCGTTATATGCGTCACCCCTATTTCCACAAAGCGGTGATGGACGCTTATGAGCAGCTGATTCCTGCCGGTGAGCAAATCTCCTACTTTATTTATTTCGAGGTAGACCCTGCCAATATCGATGTGAACATCCATCCGACGAAGACGGAGATTAAGTTCGAGAATGAGCAGGCTATCTGGCAGATTCTGTCGGCTGCGGTCAAGGAATCCTTAGGCAAGTTTAGCGCTATACCTACTATCGATTTTGATACCGAGGACATGCCGGATATTCCTGCATTCGAGCAGGCTCGTCCGATAGAGCCTCCGAAGGTACACTATAACACGGATTTCAATCCCTTCAAGACGTCTTCCGCTTCTTCCTATGGAGGCGGTGGCAATTATTCGCGCCCCAAAGTGGAGTGGGAGGGGCTTTATTCCGGTTTGGAAAAAGCCAGCAGGATGAACGAGCCGATGGAGGAAGAGCCTTTTGTAGAGGATACGGTTACCGGTACGGCTCCAAGAGAGGAGGAGAGGGTTCCTTATTTCCAGGAAACGGTTCCTTCCGGGGCAAGCGCCTCTTTCTATGGCAATGAGGCAACGGTAGAGAAAGGAGCGCAACACTTCCAGTTCAAGGGGCGTTTTATTCTGACTTCCGTTAAATCGGGTCTGATGCTGATAGACCAGCACCGGGCGCATGTCCGGGTATTGTTCGACCGCTATATGAGCCAGATTCGACAGAAACAAGGCGTATCCCAGGGGGTATTGTTTCCGGAGATTATCCAGTTGCCGGCTTCGGAAGCTGCCGTACTGGAAAGTATATTGGAAGATTTGTCGGCAGTAGGCTTCGATTTGAGCCCGCTGGGTGGCGGCAGCTATGCCATCAACGGCATACCTTCGGGCATAGAGGGGTTGAACCCGGTAGAATTGGTCCGGAATATGGTACATACTGCTATGGAAAAAGGGAATGACGTTAAGGAAGAGGTGCAGACAATTCTTGCATCGACCTTGGCACGTGCTGCGGCCATCGTCTATGGACAAGTGCTGAGCAACGAGGAAATGTCCAATCTCGTGGACAATCTGTTTGCATGCCCATCCCCGAATTATACTCCGGACGGAAAGACGGTGCTGGCGACCATTAAAGAAGACGACATAGAAAAGCTTTTCTCCAAATAAGGAAGAGTACTTTCTTTTGCATCAAGGCAAAAAAAGTACAAATATTCAGAACCTTTTAGTTCTGTTGGCGTTAATTAGACAGTTTGAATGATAAAGAGTTTAATTAACCACTTAACTATTTTAAGGTATATGAAAAAGATTCTAATGTTACTGGCTTTAGCTGGTGTGTCTTCTGTTGCCATGGCGCAGCAAAAGACTGAAGTTGTGGAAGAATTTGGTGTTATCCAGGTTCAGGATAAATATCAGGTAATCACTAATCCGTTCTGGAGTAATTGGTTTTTCTCTATAGGCGGTGGTGCCGAAGCAACTTTTGGAGATAATGATAAGGCAGGAAGTTTTGGCAAGCGTATCAGTCCGACGCTGAATTTTGCCATCGGCAAATGGTTCACCCCGGGACTGGGAGTACGTCTGCAATATAGCGGCCTTCAGGCAAGAGGATATACGTATGATGCAGGTGCTGACTACGTGAAAGGCACTCAGATGGATGACGGCTACTACAAACAGCGTTTCGACTATATGAATCTGCACGGAGATGTGATGTTCAATCTGAATGCGCTGTTTGGAGGATACAACCAGCACCGTGTGTATGAAATCATTCCTTATGTAGGTGCTGGCTTCACTCACAACTACACAAAGCCTCACCGCGAAGCTCTGTCTGTAAACGCGGGTATCATCAATCGCTTCCGTATTTCCAATGCGATAGATATTAACCTGGAGCTGAGCGCAATGGGCGTTGAAGATAAGTTCGATGGCGAAGTTGGCGGCGATCATGGATATGATGGCGTGCTGAGTGCAACGGTAGGGTTGACATACCGTTTCCCCGCCCGTGGATTCCGTCGCCCGATGCCTCAGTTGATTTCTCAGGTAGAGCTGGCTGCCATGCAGGCACAGCTTGCAGAGATGGGAGCTGCCAACCAGCAGCTGCAGAATGCATTGGTGGCTGCACAGAACCAGCCGGTGGCCGAAGTTACGGAAACCGAAGTGATTGTTCCCGATCCGGATATAGCACCGCGTACCGTATTCTTCAATATCGGTTCTGCCGAAGTCTCTCCACGTGAAGCAATGAACTTGTCTTATCTGGCAGACCAGATGAAACAGTTCCCGAACGCCACTTACACTGTAAACGGATATGCAGACTCTGCAACCGGTACGCCGGCATTCAACAAAGAGTTGAGTTTGAAGCGTGCACAAGCCGTGGTCGATGTATTGGTAAAACAATACGGAATTCCTGCTGACCGCCTGAAGGTGGATGCCGGTGGTGGTGTCGATAAGTTCGGACAGCCGATTCTGAACCGTGTGGTATTGGTGAAATCTGCCAATTAGAAAGCTACGAGCTACAAGCTACAAGGAGTTACGAGTTATAGAAATGAGAAGGGGCATGCGTTATTATGACGCATGCCCCTCATTTTTTGTAACCAGTAACTTGTAACAGGTAGCTCCTTGTAACTCGTAACTTCTGTAACTCGTATCTCCTATCCCTTATTCTCCGCCGAATTTCTTTACTTGCTCTGCAATCAGTTCCGCATCATCAAAGTAGTTTATCTTCATAGCCTTGCGTACATCGTCCAAGGTTGCGGCAGCGGTTTCCCTGGCAGTTTCGCAACCTTTCTTCAGCATGTCGTAGATGGCGGGGATGTCTTTTTCAAACTCCTTGCGGCGGTTGCGGATAGGCTCCAGTGTCTCCTGCATAATTTCGTTGAGGAACTTCTTCACTTTCATGTCGCCCAGACCGCCACGTTGGTAGTGGGCTTTCAGTTCGTCCAGATTCGGATATTCGGGCAGATAAAGGCCGAAGTGTTCCGGACGGCAAAAGGCATCCAGGTAAGTGAATACGGTGTTGCCTTCCAATTTTCCGGGGTCTTGCACACGCAGGTGGTCGGGGTCGGTATACATGCTCTTCACCTTCTTCTGCACCTCGTCGGCAGAGTCCGAAAGATAGATACAGTTGCCGAGGCTCTTGCTCATCTTGGCTTTGCCGTCCGTTCCCGGCAGGCGCAGGCAGGCTGCATTGTCGGGCAACAGGATTTCCGGTTCCACGAGGGTTTCACCATATATATAGTTGAAACGGCGTACGATTTCACGAGCTTGTTCAATCATCGGCTCCTGGTCTTCGCCCACGGGCACGGTAGTGGCGCGGAAGGCGGTAATGTCCGCTGCCTGGCTGATGGGGTAGGTGAAGAAACCTACGGGGATGCTTGTCTCGAAATTACGCATCTGGATTTCGGTCTTTACCGTCGGGTTGCGTTGCAGGCGGCTCACGGTCACCAGGTCCATATAGTAGAAGGTCAGTTCGCAGAGTTCCGGTATCTGGGATTGGATGAAGATGGTACTCTTCGTCGGGTCCAGTCCGCAAGCCAGGTAGTCCAGTGCCACCTCGATGACGTTCTGGCGCACCTTTTCCGGATTCTCCATATTGTCCGTCAGCGCTTGTGCGTCGGCGATGAAGATGAAAATCTTGTCGTACAAGCCGGAGTTTTGCAGTTCCACTCTTCTTCTCAATGAGCCTACATAGTGTCCTATGTGCAGGCGTCCTGTGGGGCGGTCGCCCGTAAGGATGATTTTTTCTTTTGCCATATTATGTATTTTTTAGTTTCTTCATTGTATAAAAGCCATTAAGACCGGCAAAGATACCTATAATTATCGAAACCTCAAGGGATGACGCTTTCTTTCCTTTTCACGTATACCTTATGGCTTCCGATGCCGCTTGTATCGATTCCGCTGCCGGGAGTATGTGCCCATTTGCGCAGTTCCACGGTGGCGGTGGAGCGGACGAGTCCGGTCAGTTGCCGGTAGATGCTGACAGTAAGGAAGGCGTGCTTGTCCAGATACTGATGCGCCAGAGCCAGACGTTGTTCGGGGGTGTATTTCTTCGACGAGTGTGCGGGTTTCCAGGAGGCACGTTCCAGTTCGCACCAATGGTTGGTTTCTCTAATCAAGGCCTTGTCCGTGCGGAAGTTCACGCCGCTTACGTAGATGCTCCGTGCATTTCGCTTCGTGCTGCTTTCTTGGGGCTGTTCGCGTTCTTTGTCGGGGTAGATGGACAGTGCGGGGGTGAATACGCCCAATCCTTCTATCTTCACCGAGCGTCCCATTCCCATTTCGTGGGCCAGGGCTTCGCCCAGCTCGCAGATAACTCCTTCGGTTACGCCTTTCGAGAATCCCGAGGTCATGGCGATGTATTCCGCCAGTTCGCGCGTGCCGGTCTGTCCGGTCATCACCATCTTGGGGTAGGTGATTGGTTCGCCCGTACCTTGCAAGTCGGGCATTTCTTTCATTTGGTAGCGTGTGGTCATTGTTGCGTTCTCCTTTCTTTTCTTTCCTTCGTTGCAAAGTCCTTTTCCCTGCGGAGCAAAGTTCTTTTGGTGGCGGAGAAATCTTAGAATAAAGCCTTTATTCCAAGGAATAGAAATTTTATTTTTAAGAATAAAGGCTTTGTTTGTAGAAACAGAATCCTTGTTCTATTTTTGTATAGGCACAAAGGTAAGTTTCCGTGGCGAGAAAAGCAAGTTTTGGTGGGGAGAATCTTCATATTTATCCGCAAATGCCTTTACTGAGATATAGTCTTTCTTTTTTATATGGAATCGCATTTTTCGGAAAAAGATTTCGGTTGTGGGCGACGGCCGCTCTTCTATTATGGAGGATGACGTTTCTTTTATGCAAAAAAATATGCCACAATTTGCTCTTTTCGTAAATAAGTCGTTACTTTGCACAAATTTTAAAGAGACTATGCAATCGCAGGAAATGAGAAGCAAATATAACCTCCGTTCGAATGAATTTCATTCGGGAGCCGTCAGTTTCTCTTTTTTCGAGAAAGATATTTTTAGTTCTTTGGTAATGCGTTAATCCTTTATTGGGTGACGCATTTTTTTTGTGAAATAGCTACAACTCGTAGTTCGTAGCTTGTAACTCGTAACTTAATAGACAACAAGAGAATATGGAAAAGAATTTAAAGAAAGTGCTTGTCTTGGGTTCTGGTGCGCTCAAGATTGGTCAGGCCGGAGAGTTTGACTATTCCGGTTCGCAGGCGCTGAAGGCGTTGCGCGAAGAAGGTATCGGTTCTGTTTTGGTAAACCCGAACATTGCTACTATCCAGACATCGGAAGGTATCGCCGATCAAGTTTATTTCTTGCCGGTAACTCCTTATTTCGTGGAAGAAATCATCAAGAAAGAACGTCCCGACGGCATTTTGCTGGCATTCGGCGGACAGACGGCGCTGAACTGCGGTACGGAACTCTATCAGAACGGAATTCTTCAGAAATATGGCGTGCGCGTGCTGGGTACTTCCGTTGAGGCGATTATGTACACCGAAGACCGTGACCTCTTTGTGAAGAAGCTGGACGAGATTCCGATGAAGACTCCGAAGAGCCACGCTGTGGAGAGCATGGAGGACGCACTGAAGGCAGCCCGCGAGATTGGCTACCCCGTGATGGTGCGCTCGGCTTATGCTCTGGGTGGACTGGGAAGCGGTATTTGTCCGGACGAGGAAGCCTTCATTAAATTGGCCGAAAGCTCTTTCACTTTCTCCAAGCAGATTCTGGTAGAAGAGTCTCTGAAGGGTTGGAAGGAAATTGAATTCGAGGTAATCCGCGATGCCAACGACCACTGCTTCACGGTGGCAAGCATGGAAAACTTCGACCCGCTGGGCATTCATACGGGTGAGTCCATCGTAGTGGCTCCCACTTGCTCATTGACCGACGAGCAGGTGAAAATGTTGCAGGAGCTCTCCACCAAATGTATCCGCCACCTGGGCATCGTGGGCGAATGTAACATCCAGTATGCGTTCAACGCCGAGACAAACGACTATCGTGTCATCGAGGTGAACGCCCGTCTGTCCCGTTCTTCCGCATTGGCTTCCAAGGCTACCGGTTATCCGCTGGCATTCGTGGCTGCCAAGATTGCGTTGGGCTATACGCTCGACCAAATCGGCGAGATGGGAACTCCCAATTCTGCATATGCTGCTCCGCAACTTGATTACCTGATTTGCAAGATTCCGCGTTGGGACTTGACGAAGTTCGTAGGTGTCAGCCGCGAAATTGGCTCCAGCATGAAGTCGGTAGGCGAAATCATGTCTATCGGACGTTCCTTTGAAGAAATTATCCAGAAGGGCTTGCGTATGATTGGTCAGGGAATGCACGGATTCGTGGGCAATGAGGGAGTGGAGTTCGATGACTTGGATTACGAACTGTCACATCCCACCGACCTGCGCGTCTTTGCCATTGCCGAGGCTCTGGAAAAGGGATATGCCATCGACCGCATCTTTGAGCTGACCAAGATTGACCCCTGGTTCTTGGGCAAGCTGAAGAACATCGTAGACTACAAGCAGAAACTTTCCCAATATAATAAGGTGGAAGACATCCCCGCCGACGTGCTGCGCGAAGCCAAAGTGCTTGGCTTCTCCGACTTCCAGATTGCCCGCTTCGTGCTGAATCCGCAAGGCAATATGGAGAAGGAAAACCTTACCGTACGCGCCCGTCGTAAGGAGCTGGGCATCCTGCCCGCCGTGAAGCGCATCAATACGGTGGCTTCCGAACATCCGGAACTGACGAACTACCTCTACATGACGTATGCCGTTCAAGGTTATGATGTGAACTATTATAAGAATGAAAAATCAGTGGTTGTGCTTGGTTCGGGCGCTTACCGCATCGGTTCGTCTGTAGAGTTCGACTGGTGCTCGGTGAATGCCATCCAGACTGCCCGCAAGCTGGGCTACAAGTCCATCATGATTAACTATAACCCCGAAACCGTTTCTACGGACTACGACATGTGCGACCGTCTCTACTTCGACGAGCTCTCCTTCGAGCGTGTGCTCGACGTTATCGACCTGGAGCAGCCGCGCGGTGTCATCGTGTCCGTGGGTGGACAGATACCGAACAACCTGGCAATGAAGCTTCACCGCCAGTCAGTTCCCGTGTTGGGTACTTCCCCCATCTCCATCGACCGTGCCGAAAACCGTAACAAGTTCTCTGCCATGCTCGACCAGCTGGGCATCGACCAACCGGCTTGGCAGGAACTCACTAGCCTGGAAGATGTGAAAGGCTTTGTAGAGAAGGTGGGCTATCCGGTACTGGTGCGTCCGTCTTACGTACTCTCCGGTGCTGCGATGAATGTATGCTACGATGAAGAAGAACTGGAAAACTTCTTGAAGATGGCTGCTGAGGTATCTAAGGAATATCCGGTGGTGGTATCCCAGTTCTTGCAGAACACCAAGGAAATCGAGTTCGACGCTGTTGCCCAAAACGGTGAAGTGGTGGAATACGCCATCTCCGAGCACGTAGAGTTTGCCGGTGTACACTCCGGTGACGCTACGCTGGTATTCCCGGCACAGAAGATTTACTTTGCAACGGCACGCCGCATCAAGAAAATCAGCCGCCAGATTGCGAAGGAACTCAATATTTCCGGTCCTTTCAATATCCAGTTCCTGGCACGCAACAACGAGGTGAAGGTTATCGAGTGTAACCTCCGTGCATCGCGCAGCTTCCCGTTCGTATCCAAGGTGCTGAAGCGTAACTTCATCGAGACTGCTACCCGTATCATGCTGGACGCTCCCTATACACAACCGGACAAGTCGGCATTCGACATCGACCGTATCGGTGTGAAGGCAAGCCAGTTCTCCTTCTCCCGTCTGCACAAGGCAGACCCGGTATTGGGTGTGGACATGTCGTCTACGGGCGAGGTAGGCTGTATTGGCGACGACTTCTCCGAAGCATTGCTGAATGCCATGATTGCTACCGGATTCAGAATCCCCCGTCCCGAGAAGGGCGTGATGTTCTCCTCCGGAGCCATGAAGTCCAAGGTGGATTTGCTGGATGCCAGCCGCATGCTCTTTGCCAAAGGCTATAAGATTTATGCTACGGCAGGTACAGCCGCTTTCCTCAACGCCCATGGCGTGACGACGGAAGCCGTTTACTGGCCGGATGAACGCCCGGATGCGGAAAACAACGTGATGACGATGATTGCCGACCATGCCTTCGACCTGATTGTCAACATTCCGAAGAACCATACGAAACGCGAGCTGACCAATGGCTACAAGATTCGTCGCGGTGCTATCGACCACAACATTCCGTTGATTACCAATGCCCGCCTGGCAAGTGCCTTTATCGAGGCATTCTGCGAAATGAAGCTGGAAGATATCCAGATTAAGAGCTGGCAGGAGTACAAATAAATTGTTTGCTCTATAAACGATTGCAGGAGCGGAAAGCCGAAAGGTTTTCCGCTCTTTTGGTATACTGCGTTTATTTCCGTATTTTTGTTCGGGGCTGAGTCTCTGTATGAATCAAAAGAAGAAATAATATGAATGAAGTGGAAAAAATGCGTAGCTCCCAGTTGGCGGATATGTCCGTTCCGGAGATACAGGTGAAGTTCGAGCATGCCAAGCGCTTGCTGGCAAAAATGCGTGTGATGAGTACTTACGATGAGGATTACCGGAGTTTGCTGGAGGAACTGGTGCCAGGTATTCCCGCTACTTCCATCATCTGCCCGCCCTTCCATTGCGACCACGGGGATGGGATCCGGCTGGGTGAGCATGTCTTTGTCAATGCCAATTGCACTTTCCTGGACGGGGGATATATCACGATTGGTGCCCATACGTTGGTCGGTCCATGCGTACAGATATACACTCCCCATCATCCGATGGATTATATCGAGCGTCGTACGGAAAAGGAATATGCCTATCCGGTGACGATAGGAGAGGATTGCTGGATTGGCGGCGGTGCCATTCTGTGTCCAGGCGTCACCGTCGGCGACCGTTGTATCATCGGTGCGGGTAGTGTGGTGACGAAAGATATTCCATCCGATAGCATAGCCGTTGGTAATCCGGCAAAGGTCATCCGGAAAAATGAGGCAAAAAAGTGAACGTACTAAATGCTTGAGAAACAGAGCGTGTCGCTAAATGACTAAAAAAATATCGAAAAATATTATGCAAAAGTTTTGGTAATGTCAAAATAAGCTGTACCTTTGCATCGCTTTTGAAACGGAAGTGTACGGGCGTTTAGCTCAGCTGGTTCAGAGCATCTGCCTTACAAGCAGAGGGTCGGCGGTTCGAATCCGTCAACGCCCACACAAAATCCAAGCACTTTCGTTCATCAAAAGGGCGTTTAGCTCAGCTGGTTCAGAGCATCTGCCTTACAAGCAGAGGGTCGGCGGTTCGAATCCGTCAACGCCCACACAAAATCCAAGCACTTTCGTTCATCAAAAGGGCGTTTAGCTCAGCTGGTTCAGAGCATCTGCCTTACAAGCAGAGGGTCGGCGGTTCGAATCCGTCAACGCCCACACAAAATCCAAGCACTTTCGTTCATCAAAAGGGCGTTTAGCTCAGCTGGTTCAGAGCATCTGCCTTACAAGCAGAGGGTCGGCGGTTCGAATCCGTCAACGCCCACTGGAAATTTTCATTCGAAGGTGGTCTTGCAAGTGATTGTAAGGCCATTTTTTTATCCGTTAACTTCCTTTTCTTAAAATCTTTATCCTTTATGTCTTGTTACTCAGAAAAAAGCAGTAATTTTGCAGTCCGATAATTATCATCATAAATACGACGTATGAAACTTGATTTACTTACCGCAATCTCTCCGATTGACGGTCGATACAGAGGCAAAACGGATGTTTTGGCTGCCTATTTTTCAGAATTTGCACTGATTAAATACCGTGTACAAGTTGAAATAGAATACTTTATCACGCTGTGTGAGCTGCCTTTGCCGCAACTGAAAGGGGTGGATAAGGGCGTTTTCGAAACCTTGAGAAACATTTACCGTAACTTCTCCGAAGCCGACGCGCAACGCATTAAGGACATTGAGAGCGTGACGAACCATGATGTGAAGGCTGTGGAGTATTTCTTAAAAGAAGAGTTTGACAAGTTGGGTGGTATGGACGACTATAAGGAGTTCATCCATTTTGGCCTGACTTCACAAGATATCAACAATACGTCTGTTCCTTTGTCTGTAAAGGAGGCGTTGGAGCAGGTGTACTATCCTCAAATAGAGGAACTGATAGCGCAGCTCCGTGCTTATGCGGAAGAGTGGGCCGCTATCCCCATGCTTGCCAAGACACACGGACAACCGGCTTCGCCTACCCGTTTGGGCAAGGAGGTAATGGTGTTTGTCTACCGTCTGGAACGCCAGTTGGCAACGCTGAAGGCTTGTCCGGTGACAGCAAAGTTCGGTGGCGCTACGGGTAATTACAATGCCCATCATGTGGCTTATCCGGAATATGACTGGAAGGCATTCGGCAATAAGTTCGTTTCCGAAAAGCTTGGCTTGGAACGCGAGGAGTATACTACCCAGATATCCAATTACGATAATCTGTCTGCCATCTTTGATGCCATGAAGCGCATCAATACGGTGATGATTGATATGAACCGTGACTTCTGGCAATATATCTCTATGGAATACTTCAAGCAGAAGATTAAAGCCGGTGAGGTGGGCTCCAGCGCGATGCCGCACAAGGTGAACCCGATTGACTTTGAAAATGCGGAAGGAAACCTGGGCATGGCGAATGCTATTCTTGAGCACTTGGCGGTAAAACTGCCGGTTTCCCGTTTGCAGCGTGACTTGACGGACTCTACCGTGCTCCGCAATGTGGGTATGCCGTTCGGGCATATCATTATTGCCATACAAAGTTCTTTGAAGGGTTTGCGTAAGTTGCTGTTGAACGAACCGGCCATCTACCGTGACCTGGACAATTGCTGGAGCGTGGTGGCCGAGGCTATCCAGACCATTCTGCGCCGCGAGGCCTATCCGCATCCCTATGAAGCGTTGAAAGCGTTGACCCGTACCAATCAGGCCATTACGGAAGCGTCTATCAAGGAATTTATAGAGGGACTGAATGTAAGTGAAGAGATAAAGAAAGAATTGCGGGTGATTACCCCCCATACTTATACGGGAATTTAAGCAACCACAGAAGTGTACCGGAGGAATTTCAACTTTTTACTCCGGCAATTGTTATAGAAACATATAAAATTCAAGGTATAATAGAGACAATGAATGGCCGTGAGGCCAAGGTTTAATTTTATTCGAATAAAAAACAATGAGTACAGAAAACGAAACTTGGCGTGATGCTTCTTCCGCAGAGGAGAACTCAGGTGCCGGCCGCGATGGTAACCAATTTAACAAGGAAGGTGGCTACAGCCGTCCGTCTTACAACCGTGATAATGGCGACCGTCCTTATCGCCCCAGATTTAACAGTGAAAACGGGGACCGCCCGCAGCGTCCTTATAACAGTGACCGCCCTTATCGCCCGCGCTTTAATCCTGGTGCGGACAATGGTGACCGTCCGCAGCGTCCTCGTTACAATAACGATAATGGCGACCGTCCCTATCGTCCGCGCTATAACAGCGAAGGCGGCGACCGTCCGCAACGCCCTTATGGAAACAATTCGGGTGACCGTCCTTACCGTCCGCGCTATAACAGCGAAGGTGGCGACCGTCCGCAACGCCCTTATAATAGTGACCGTCCGCAGCGCCCGCGTTATGGCAATGAGGGTGGTGACCGTCCGCAACGTCCTTATAACGGCGACCGCTCCTACAACAGCGACCGTTCTTATAATACGGACCGTCCCTATCGTCCGCGCTACAACAGCGAAGATGGCGACCGTCCGCAGCGTCCTCGCTACAATAATGAGGGTGGTGACCGTCCTTATCGTCCACGCTTCAATTCGGGTGGTGGAAGACCTGGCGGATACGGCAACAGAGACAGCTATAGCCGTCCAGTCCGTCGTTCGGCCGATTATGACCCCAATGCTAAGTACAGCAAGAAGAAACAGATAGAATATAAGGAGCAGTTTGTGGACCCGAACGAGCCTATCCGCCTGAACAAATTCCTGGCCAATGCCGGTGTTTGCTCCCGTCGCGAGGCTGATGAATTCATCACTGCCGGAGTCGTTTCTGTAAACGGAGAGGTGGTGACGGAATTGGGAACCAAGATTAAGCGCGGTGATGAAGTGAAGTTCCACGACCAGACGGTCAGCATAGAACGTAAGATTTACGTACTGCTGAACAAGCCGAAGGATACTGTGACTACTTCGGATGACCCCCAAGCACGTCGCACGGTGATGGATTTGGTGAAGGGCGCATGCGACGAACGTATTTATCCGGTAGGTCGTCTGGACCGCAATACTACAGGTGTATTGCTGCTGACAAACGATGGTGACCTGGCTTCCAAGCTGACGCATCCCAAGTATCTGAAGAAGAAGATATATCATGTGCATTTGGACAAGAACCTGACAAAAGCCGATATGGAGCAGATTGCAGCCGGTATTCAACTGGATGACGGGGAAATCCATGCAGATGCCATCAGCTATACGGATGACTTCAAGAAAGATGATGTCGGTATTGAAATCCACTCCGGCAAGAATCGTATCGTGCGTCGTATCTTCGAATCGCTGGGATACAAGGTGATGAAACTGGACCGTGTGTATTTTGCCGGTTTAACCAAGAAAGGCCTGCGCCGCGGCGAATGGCGTTACCTCACGGAACAAGAGGTGAACTTCCTGCGCATGGGTTCTTTTGAGTAATATATAATAAGGTATAATAACTGTTTTATGGAAAAGATTAGTAGAACAAAGATTGTTGACCTGCTGAAGCGTGAAGATTTTGGCGCTATGGTCAACGTGAAGGGCTGGGTTCGTACCCGCAGAGGTAGTAAGCAAGTAAACTTTATCGCGCTGAATGACGGTTCTACAATAAATAATGTGCAGATTGTAGTAGACTTGGGTAACTTCGATGAGGAGATGCTGAAAGAGATTACTACCGGTGCTTGTTTGAGCGTAAACGGTGTGCTGACGGAATCTGTCGGTTCCGGTCAGAAGGCCGAAGTGCAGGCCCGCGAAATCGAAGTGCTGGGAACTTGCGATAACACGTATCCGTTGCAGAAGAAAGGTCATTCCATGGAGTTCCTCCGTGAGATAGCCCATCTGCGTCCCCGTACCAATACGTTCGGGGCTGTGTTCCGTATTCGTCATAATATGGCGATTGCCATCCACAAGTTCTTCCATGACAGAGGATTCTTCTATTTTCATACTCCGATTATCACGGCTTCCGACTGCGAAGGCGCAGGCCAGATGTTCCAGGTGACTACGAAGAACCTTTACGACTTGAAGAAAGATGAGAACGGTTCCATTATTTACGATGATGACTTCTTCGGAAAGCAGGCCAGCCTGACTGTTTCCGGACAGTTGGAAGGCGAACTTGCCGCTACTGCATTGGGAGCCATCTATACATTCGGTCCTACGTTCCGTGCCGAGAATTCCAATACTCCCCGCCACTTGGCAGAGTTCTGGATGATTGAGCCGGAAGTGGCGTTCAATGATATTACGGACAATATGGACCTGGCGGAAGATTTCATCAAATATTGTGTACAGTGGGCTTTGGACAACTGTGTCGACGATGTGAAGTTCCTCAATGACATGTTTGATAAGGGCTTGATTGAACGTCTGCAAGGTGTCTTGAAAGAAAGCTTCGTGCGCCTGCCTTATACGGAAGGTATCAAGATATTGGAAGAGGCTGTTGCCAAAGGGCATAAGTTTGAATTCCCGGTGTACTGGGGAGTTGACTTGGCTTCCGAACATGAGCGCTATCTGGTGGAAGACCACTTCAAGCGTCCGGTTATCCTGACTGACTATCCGAAGGAAATCAAAGCGTTCTATATGAAGCAGAACGAAGACGGCAAGACCGTGCGTGCCATGGATGTACTCTTCCCGAAGATTGGAGAAATCATTGGCGGTTCCGAACGTGAATCGGATTACAACAAGCTGATGACGCGCATTGACGAACTTCACATCCCGATGAAGGATATGTGGTGGTATCTCGATACCCGTAAGTTCGGTACATGTCCCCACTCTGGGTTCGGTTTGGGCTTTGAGCGCTTGCTGCTGTTCGTTACGGGCATGACGAATATCCGTGATGTCATACCGTTCCCGCGTACGCCGCGCAACGCCGAGTTCTAAGTTTCGGAATATACAAACTGGATAAAATCATCCGCACAAACATTCTGTTGTTTGTGCGGTTTTTTTATACCCAAAAATGTTATAATCTCAAAATAAATCTTTATATTTGTGTCTAACGGAACGACATAACGTTAACCAACATCATACGAATATGAAACGGAACTATTTCTTTACCATGCTGGCAGCGGTGCTGCTTGCGGTAGCGGGAGCCAATGCGCAGGAGAGCGCAGAGTTTAGGCCTGCGGAACTGGCAGGAATTTGGCAGTTATGTCATTATGTGTCTGAAATCCCGGATGTTCCCGGGATATTGAAACCGAGTAACACCTTTAAAGTGCTGAGTGATGACGGCCGTATTGTCAATTTTACAATTATTCCAGGCAAAGATGCCATCATCACTGGATATGGGACTTATCAGCAGCTGACGGATAATTCCTATAAGGAAAGCATTGAGAAAAACATCCATTTGCCCATGTTGGACCATAAAGACAATATACTGGAGTTTGAAATAGGGGACGACGGGGTAATGTACCTGAAGTATTTTATAGCTAAGGACTTGAATGGTAATGAACTGAATACATGGTTCCATGAAACATGGAAGCGGGTGGGCATGCCTGCAAAATTTCCCGAAGACCTTGTCCGTTGATATTTCTTTCTCTTTCCCGTTTCTTTCTCATGCAGCTTTGAAAGCCTTCTATGACGGCACCGACCGATGAAGGCCGCATCATAAAGAGTTGTTCTGCGGAGATTCTTCCCTTTCTCCGCAGGATAACTTTGTCTGTTGTATATCAGCCAAGTGGCTCTCTAAAAAAAAGTGGAAAACTTTTGCCAGTTCTAAGAAAAACCGTACCTTTGCAAGCCGATTATTATCTCAAAAGGATAAGCATTTAATTCATAGCGAGTTAATCTTCCATTGTCCGGGATGACTGGCTTGCGGTGAAGAAAAAATTTTAGTAGTAACATTTTAAAAAACAATTAAGAGTGGATACTTTAAGTTACAAGACCATTTCTGCAAACAAAGCTACAGTGACTAAAGAATGGGTCATTGTTGACGCTACAGACCAGGTATTGGGTCGTCTGGGCGCAAAAGTTGCGAAACTGTTGAGAGGAAAGTATAAACCTAACTTTACCCCTCACGTAGATTGTGGCGATAATGTAATCATTATCAACGCCGACAAAGTAAAATTAACCGGTAACAAGTGGAATGACAAGGTATATCTGTCATATACAGGTTATCCCGGCGGCCAGAGAGAAATCACTCCTGCCCGTTTGCAGGCAAAACCGAACGGTGATGACAAGTTACTGAGAAAAGTAGTAAAGGGTATGTTGCCTAAGAACAAGTTGGGCGCAAAATTGCTGGGCAATATGTATGTATATGCCGGCAGCGAGCACAAACACGATGCTCAGAACCCGAAAATGATTGATATTAACGTACTTAAATAAGAGATAATGGAAGTAGTAAATGCATTAGGCAGACGTAAAAGTGCAATTGCACGTATTTTCGTAAGCGAAGGTACTGGAAAGATTACTATTAATAAGAGAGACCTCGCAGAGTACTTTCCATCAAGCATTCTTCAGTATGTAGTTAAACAGCCGTTGAATAAGCTGGGTGTTGCTGAAAAGTACGACATCAAAGTTAATCTCTGCGGTGGCGGTTTCACCGGTCAGTCTCAGGCTTTGCGTTTGGCAATTGCCCGCGCACTGGTGAAAATCAATGCTGAGGACAAGGCTGCTCTCCGTTCTGAAGGCTTCATGACTCGTGATCCTCGTTCTGTTGAACGTAAGAAACCGGGACAACCGAAAGCACGTCGTAGATTCCAGTTCAGTAAACGTTAAGAGTTGGAGAACGGTTGGGGCGGACAAGTTGCTTAATTCTCGACTTTCACCTCTCAACTCTCAACTGAAAAAGCGTTTAGTATCTAAACTACCGGGACTCTTCAGATTCAGACTACCCGGCGGTTGGTTTAGAAGAAACAAAAAAGAAAGTAAACGATTAATTTAAAAAAAAATGTCTAGAACAAATTTTGATACATTATTGGAAGCCGGTTGCCACTTCGGTCACTTGAAAAGAAAGTGGAACCCTGCAATGGCTCCTTACATCTTCATGGAGCGCAATGGTATTCACATCATTGACCTCAACAAGACGGTTGCTAAAATTGACGAAGCTGCTGAAGCTTTGAAGCAAATCGCTAAATCAGGAAAGAAAGTCCTGTTTGTTGCTACTAAAAAACAAGCTAAGCAGGTGGTTGCCGATAAGGCTGCATCTGTAAATATGCCTTATGTAATCGAGCGTTGGCCGGGTGGTATGTTGACTAACTTCCCGACTATCCGTAAGGCTGTCAAGAAGATGGCTACCATCGACAAGTTGACAAGCGACGGTACCTATTCAAACCTCTCCAAGAGAGAAATTCTTCAGATTTCACGTCAACGTGCAAAGTTGGACAAGACTTTGGGCTCTATCGCTGACCTGACTCGTCTGCCGTCTGCTCTGTTCGTTATCGACGTAATGAAGGAAAACATCGCAGTTCGTGAAGCTAACCGTCTGGGGATTCCCGTATTCGGTATCGTTGATACAAACTCCGATCCTACGAATATCGATTTCGTAATCCCGGCAAATGATGACGCTACTAAGTCAGTAGAAGTTATTCTTGATGCTTGCTGCGCTGCTATGCAGGAAGGTCTGGAAGAACGTAAGGCCGAAAAGGTAGACATGGAAGCTGCCGGTGAAGCTCCTGCCAACAAAGGTAAGAAGAAAGCTACAAAAGCAAGACTCGACAAGTCCGACGAGGAAGCAATCAATGCCGCTAAGGCTGCTGCTTTCATGAAGGAAGAAGAGGCTTAATCATACTGTTGAGAGTTGAGAATTGAAAGTTGAGAGTTACTTTACGGCAATTCTCAATTCTCTATTCTCAACTCTCAATTACTTTATAAGGATATTATTAACAATTAAAATAAAAAGATATTATGGCTGTAAGTATGGCTGATATAACCAAGCTCCGCAAGATGACCGGTGCTGGTATGATGGATTGCAAAAATGCTTTGACTGAAGCTGAAGGCGATTTCGACAAGGCAATGGAAATTATCCGTAAGAAGGGACAAGCTGTTGCAGCTAAGCGTTCAGATCGCGAGGCTTCTGAAGGCTGTGTGCTGGCTAAGACTACGGGTGACTTTGCCGTTATCATCGCTCTGAAGTGCGAAACTGACTTCGTGGCTCAGAATGCTGATTTCGTGAAATTGACTCAGGACATTCTGGACCTTGCCGTGGCTAACAAGTGCAAGACTCTGGACGAAGTAAAAGCTCTGCCGATGGGCAACGGTACTGTACAGGATGCTGTAACAGACCGTAGCGGTATCACTGGCGAGAAGATGGAGTTGGATGGTTACATGACTGTAGAAGGTGCAAGCACTGTGGTTTATAACCACATGAACAGAAATGGCCTCTGCACTATTGTTGCTTTCAACAAGGCTGTTGAAGAAGGACTGGCTAAGCAGATTGCCATGCAGATTGCTGCCATGAACCCGATTGCAGTAGACGAAGATGGCGTATCTGAAGAAATCAAGCAGAAGGAAATAGATGTTGCTATCGAGAAGACAAAAGCTGAACAGGTACAGAAGGCTGTTGAGGCTGCTTTGAAGAAGGCTGGTATCAACCCGGCTCACGTGGACAGCGAAGACCACATGGAAAGCAACATGGCCAAAGGCTGGATTACTGCTGAAGACGTGGCAAAGGCAAAGGAAATCATTGCTACTGTTTCTGCCGAGAAAGCTGCACATCTGCCTGAACAAATGATTCAGAATATTGCTAAGGGCCGTCTTGGCAAGTTCTTGAAAGAAGTTTGCTTGCTGAACCAGGAAGACATCATGGACGGCAAGAAGACAGTTAGAGAAGTCTTGAAAGAAGCTGATCCTGAATTGAAGGTTGTTGACTTCAAACGTTTTACTTTGCGCGCTGAATAATTCCGCTTAGAAACGATTCTATAAAAAGAAGTGGCCGTATATGGAGTTGAATTCCTAAACGGTCACTTTTTTATGCCTCTACAGTTGCAGTGAGACGGATGATGCGTTTATCCCACGGGCTTGGTTTGCGTGTATCCTTCTGCCTTCAGGAGGTCGATGACACGTTGTTTGAAGTCGCCTTGCACGATGATTTCTCCATCTTTGGCACTTCCGCCTACTCCACATTTACTTTTCAGCAATTTGCCCAGTTCTTTCAGATTATTGTCGGTGCCCACGAAACCGGTGACAAGAGTGACGACTTTGCCACCCCGGTTCTTGCGGTCCAGCTGTACACGCAGGCGTTGTTGTGCAGGGGGGAGGGTAGCTTGCTCCTCATCGTCATTCATCTCATAGTTGTAGTCCGGGTTGGTGGAATAGACTATATTCAACCGTTCTTTCCAATCATTATTCTTCATACTTCTTTCTTTTAAACTTCCCAAAAGTACGATATTATGTGGAATTATGCAATTAGAAATTATGTTAAGCTTTTGTTGCATCCGTGTTACTGATTAGAAAAAAAGCACTACTTTTGTCAATCGCAATATTGAGAACTTAAATAAGAAACTATGAGCAGTCCGTTACAGAAAAAAGAAACCATGAAGGTGCCGGAACCTACCTTGCGCCGGCTTCCGTGGTACCTTTCTAATGTAAAGTTGCTGAAACAAAAGGGGGAACGATTCGTATCATCCACCCAGATTTCCAAGGAAATCAATATTGATGCTTCACAAATTGCCAAAGACCTTTCGTATGTCAATATCTCGGGGCGTACGCGTGTGGGCTATGAGGTGGACACACTGATAGCTGTACTGGAGGACTTCCTGGGATTTACCAATATACACAAAGCCTTTCTGTTCGGTGTCGGAAGCTTGGGAGGTGCCTTGCTGCGCGACTCGGGCCTAAGCCATTTCGGTTTGGAGATAGTGGCTGCTTTCGATGTGAAGCCCGAACTGGTGGGTACGACACTGAGCGGCATCCCCATCTATCACTCGGACGAGTTCAAGCAGAAGATGCAGGAGTACGATGTCAATATAGGCGTGCTGACGGTACCTATCGAAATAGCCCAGCAGATAACGGATTCCATGGTAGAGGGCGGTATCAAGGCCGTATGGAACTTCACCCCGTTCCGTATCCGTGTTCCCGAGAACATTGTCGTGCAGAACACTTCCCTTTATGCCCATCTGGCCGTGATGTTTAACAGACTGAACTTTAACGAAATCAAGTAATGAAGATTATTGCTGTAGGAATGAACTATGCTCTGCACAACAAAGAGCTGGGACATACACACGAGAATAAGGAACCGGTTATTTTCTTGAAACCCGATTCGGCCATTCTGAAAGATGGCAAGCCTTTCTTTATCCCCGATTTTTCCAACGAGGTACATTATGAGACGGAAGTGGTGGTGCGCATCTGCCGTTTGGGCAAGAATATTGCTCCTCGCTTTGCCCATCGCTATTATGATGCGGTGACGGTGGGCATCGACTTCACGGCACGCGACTTGCAACGTAAGTTCCGTGAGGCGGGTAATCCGTGGGAGCTTTGCAAAGGTTTCGACAATTCGGCAGCTATCGGCACCTTTGTCCCTTTGGAACAAGTGGGCGGCAATGTACAGAATCTGGACTTCCATCTGACGATTGATGATAAGGAGGTGCAACGTGGCCATACATCGGATATGTTGTTCCGGGTAGATGATATCATTGCCTATGTCAGTCGCTTCATGACCTTGAAAATCGGTGACTTGCTGTTCACGGGTACCCCTGTGGGAGTAGGTCCCATCAGCATCGGACAGCACTTGCAGGGCTATCTTGGGGAAGGGAAAGTACTTGACTTCAATATCCGGTAAATATGTTTAGCTGTCTTATCTTGATATAGGTAGACACATTTACAAACTAATAAATGTGTTACTATTATGACTTCAAAACG
>NZ_QSOX01000027.1:0-43389 GCF_003466325.1 Bacteroides sp. 4_1_36 | reverse complement strand
TGAGAGGACGTTTAGACGCAAGAAGGACGCTGAAGAGCTTAGTTGCGGATTTGAGGATCATGAGATAAATGCACTGAATCATGGAAAATAGCTATATTTGCAAGGAGTGACAAATATAGGGCGTTTTGCTCTATTTTGTCACCCAAAGACAGATGAGGTATAGTACAGCTATTGGAGTTTCACTATAAAACTATTGCATTGAGATGAAATGCTCAATATTAATAGATTATGTAGTTTTTTACAGAAGTGACAAGGAAGGAAATTTGCTCTGTATAGGGGGATTTTCAGAAATAATTCATTTCTAACCTTTTAGAAGTTGTAAACTATATACATCCATCTTTGCGAAAATTTGATTATTAATTGTATTCATGTAGGCTAATATGCGATTTTTCGACTCAGCCACCTTAGTTTACATTTGATATTCAGCAAGTTAGGTGGTAAAAATAAGCTACCTGGGATAGATAGCCTTTTTTTGTATCTATCAGTCACCTTTGTTCTCGTCCCTATACTTATGTTTCCAATAGCTATTTAAACAGTTATATACAGTAACGCAGATTATCAAAACTGTTATAACAAACCAATACCAATCAAATTCCATATCCTACTTTATTACATTCCACTCACTTTCCATAATCACATAGTCACACTTGTTGCATCGATGCAGATAAGTCGGGAACAGAGCCGTCGTATAATCTTCGACAGCTATTTCTATACTGCCACATTCCGGACACTCAATTTTTACCTCTTTAATACCGGAATAGTCCCAGAAAGATAGTTTCCCTTTCACGTTCTCGATAGGTTTGGAGTAAAGGATAGGATTAGCCAGTACCCAGTTATAACCCCCTTTCTCTGCCCAGATGGAAGAGTGATTCACAACGCAATCCACAATTTCGACACTTCCAATGATAGCAGAATTTACATATCCATTGCCGCAAATAATCTCACTCTGGAATCCAAGTGAAAAGCTATCCCATTGCCTTTTCGTAAATACACTATTAGGATTAATCATTTCCACGGGGACGGCGCTTGAATGAATCAGCACCCTCTGCCCTAAGTCTTTCTTAGGACACGGCCAAGTGCGATTCTCGATGTCTTTGATACCGTGGACTATCAAAGAGGCCCACGGTTGTTTTATGGTTATTACTTTCATATTTATTTGCTTTTTATAATAATACCATTTAAATTTGTTCCAGCATCTGTGACCGAATGGATAAGTTTTATATGCAGGTTCGAATCCTGTCAGATGTTAGGTAATATTGCCGCATAATATTAAAAAAGAATCAATATGATTTCATTTATAATAATAAATTTAATCCTACCTATACTTTTAGGTATTTTATCCTCATGGGTATATGATTCTATCAAAGATATGCGTTATCAAAATGCAATATTACTCATTATGGAGAGCCGTGAAGTACGGCTCTCTTACTTTAGCGAATTTTTCACATTATCTAAATTTTCTATTTCCATTACAAGACTGTTTTACTTCTTGCTTTTATTCCGTTTCCTATTATCTTCAGATACACACATCTTGCGCCATGACGCTTTCAGAAGGTATTGTAATCTGAACGGGGAATTGTCTGGTGAATGTTCATACGGCATCGCTCATTAAGTCGAACAATGTGGGTGCGCTGACCTCCATCTCCGCCTCATACAGATATGAAAGACTGTCTTTCCAGTAGTCGTAATTGAGTTCGGTTGACAGACCTTTCCTCCCCAGATTGATTGCGCAATAGGGAACGGTGCCGATACCTCCGAACGGGTCAAACACCAATTCACCTTTGTTTGAGTATCGTTCAATCAACCTTTCGACAATATCTAACTGAAGGGGGCAGATGTGGTTCTGCCGTTTCTTCTGCGACTGTTTCGTATTGAGCGTGCGCATCCGGGTGACATCATCCCATATCCAAGGTTTCTTGCTTACCGGGTCAACGGCCATGAATGTCTTTGGCAGTTTTCCATATGCCTCCAACTCTTCTGCGAACGACACGTGCTCCTCATAGTTGTAGATATGCTCACGCTCGTAGTTTCGGAACAAATGTCGAATCTTATCTATTCCAGCACCTTTCATATCTTCGTATGATAACAGAGAATTACCAGATGATTTCCAACTTGCATGAGCGTCTATCTGCCAACGGGCCAATGAATATTCACTCTTGTTCTTTGTTACCGGCAAATCAGCGTATGCACGTGAGGTGTCAGAAGGCAACTTGCGGAAAAGAAGGACATATTCCGGGCATCCGATACCCATCTTTGAACCGTCCTTACACATTTCAGTATAGCCAAGACGGTAAGTCTGGTTATTCTCTCTTACCACGTCCGTATCCACTGTAATACGCCCCATGTAACGGAACCCGTATTTCATGTAGTGGAATACAGTCATTTCACTGAACGGGTCGATGGTGGGCATACCGTCACCAGTGGCGTTGCCGAACAAAACACGGTCTTTCACATGGATGCAAGCTAACCTACCGGGTTTAAGAATACGCATAAGCTCCGGTGTAAGATAATCCATCTGCTCGAAGAACTTGCCGTTGTCCTCATTATGCCCGAAGTCATTATAGGTCGGAGTGTACTCATAGTGGTTGGAGAACGGGATGCTGGTTACAATCAAGTCCACCGAATTACTTTCCATAGTCTGGCATTCAAGAACATTGTCATTATTGATTGCCCTCCACAGTTTACCGGACTTTTCTTCCCTGCTGGCAAACATCCACCGCATCATCTTCTCCTCTGCCTGCAAGCCGAACAAACCGTTCTCGCGGACTATATCGGTCATCTTGGCTACCATCTCGCGGTGTTGCGCCCACTTCTGCATGAAGCTCTTGTATATCTCGCCCTCACTTTCCGCATAGACCAGATAAAGGTCAACCGGATGCTGCTGCATGAAACGGTAGATACGGGCTATCGCCTGGAACTTGTCGTTAAAACGGTAGTCGATGAACATGATTGCCTTGTGGCAGTGGTACTGGAAGTTCAAACCCTCACCGAGCATCTCCGGTTTGGCGGCCAGGTATTTCAGACGGCCGTCCTTAAAGTCCGCTATCACTTCATCGGCTTCCTCATCATCCTGCGAACCGTACACAGCCTTACAGCCGGGTATGGCGTCACACAAAGCCTTCCGTTCATTCTCCAGGTCATGCCATAAAAGGAAATGGTCGTTCTTGTTTTCAGGACGGTTAATGATTTCCACCACACGGGCAATCTTTTCCTGCATGTTGTCCCGACGTTCTTTCGCTGCGTCGGCAAGTCCGAGAGCAGCTTCACGGAACATCTTCACTTGTCCGTCACGGTCAGTTCCGGCTGTGGAGTTATCAACACTAACCACTTCTTCATGTACACGCAGTTCCGGCAATTCATATCCGTATCGGGGTAACCAAGATCGGACGGTTTGGTGAGGAACAACGCCCATGTACTTACCCACAACCAGAACTCCTTCTCCTTGTGCGGATAAAGGGTAAGGTTATTCGCCTTCGTGCTGTCACGCTGAAAGAAACGGGTAAGCGCCTGCCCGGTATCCATCACACCGAGATAACCAGCATAATGTATCAGTTCCTTATATCTGTTGGGCGATGGCGTGGCGGTGGCGACAAAGCGGTAGGGAACATCCGCAAACAAGGGAAGGAACTCCTGGTAGGTCTTGGTACCGAAACCACGTAATACGCTCGCTTCATCCAATGATGTTGCGGTGAAGTAGGAAGGTTCTATTCTTACACCATCTTCACCGTCGCGCACACGCTCGTAGTTCGTAACCATGATGTCAGTCGGGCATATCATCACATCAGCCATAGTTCGTACATAGGTCACTTTCATGTGCAGATGTTGTTCCGCTTGTGTAAGGAACTCAACCACTACACGTTTGGGACAAACTATCAGCCCTTTGCCGCCTTTGTGTTTCAGAACTACCCGAAGTATCTCCAACTGAGTAACGGTTTTCTGCATACCAAAACTGGAGAATATGGCACGGCAACCACCGGACACCGCCCAGCGAACAGTATCTTTCACATGGGGATATAACGACGGTGTCAGTTCATCCGGATTGACCTCGAACCCGGTCTGACGGCTGATGGCCATCTTGTCTTTCAGAAATTCTATATATTCTTTCATGCTGTCATTCGTTGTTTAATTAGATTTATATTCTTCTCCACAAGACCAATGATACGATTGTGATAAGGCGAAACACCATTGCATACCGCCCTTGACTGCTCTACTTTCAAAGTTTTCAAATTCAGTTCCACAGTCTCGATGCGTTTCCCTTCGGTGTCCTTTGCAGAAAGTATCAGAGAATCCGGCCTCTTGTAATAACCATTGTCATATACGCAATGGTGCATTGCCGCACCTTCTTCCGCTATCTCGGCAACACTGCTTATCACCGTCACCATTATCTCACCGTCACCGAAGCACACACCGAAGAACTTCCCTTTGTCTTTCTTGTACACTTCTTCCCACTTGGCTGCCTCCTTGTACTTTTCCTCCAAACTCCGTTTCGCTTTCACCTTGCGTTTACGCTCCATCATCTTGTCGTGTGCTTCCATAAGGTTAGGCGGACAAACATATTTAGCGTTATGGGTGTCGAGGTTAAAGTATGCCAATGCTTCCAGATAGTCGAACCATAGGGAAGCATCCTGAACGATGTAATGATTCCGGTTGCAGATGTTAAGGGCATGCCGGAAAGGTATCTCGTAGTTATCCTTACGCAACATGTATTCAAAAACGGACAACTGCCCGGTCTTTACCAAAGTCTCGGCTAAGGGGTTGGTAAGCAGCTGGCAAATAGTATCCACAACAGAAACCCGTGCCATCTTCAATAATCGCCCCATCCAACCGTTGCGCCGGAGCAAGGGAGTGACTGATGCACGCGGATAGAGAAAATTTCCCGTCACATCAAAGACATCGTTCATCTCGTAATACCCGGAAGCACTTCCGTTGTGCTGCTTAACATCTGTCTTGCTATCGTAATCCCAACTGAAATGAAACGGACTACGAGTATATTTTTTCCCAGTAATCACCTCCTTACCATCAGCAGTTATCCAATTCTGGAATACCTCATGGATGTACATACGGGTATCGCAACCGTACACATTATCACGCAGCACATCGAACGTCCGTACTACCATCATGCCACGGAAGGATTGCACTACCGAATAAAGCTTTTCTTCGGAATTGGCCTTCCTGCCATGTCTGTGTTCCAAATTCAATGATTTCCCGCAGTTCGGGCAAATGTGAGATTCCATTTCCAACGACACAGCCAGCATCGGTTTACTCACCGTGTCGATATAGCCGCAACACTGGCACCACACTTCACCTTTCTTCAAGTAGTAGCCCACTTGAGGGAACAGAGAAATGGCATATCTCCGTTGCGCATCCGTTAATGACGGCAGCTTGCCTGCCAATGCCACTGCGTGCTTCTCTAATTTCGTCCTCGGTTTCATAACTTTAGAACAATGACATCTGTTGTACTTCAGTTGCTCCTTTCCTTGCCCGTGACGTTTTTTTTCTAAGCGATGCATATTGCTCTTCGACCAAACGTTTTATCGCCGCTTCACGAGCCGCTTTCTTCTCCTCTTCCGTCAGTTCTACGGGTTGAAATGTGGAGATGGATGCACGGGTTCCAGTAGGCATCTTGCTCACTTTGATGTCATCCTCATCATAATAGTGGATAGCCATCCCGAATACTTCCTCGTCTGTCATGGCTACAGCATTACCCCGTTTCCGCGCCTCGCCCATGATGTAGGAACAACACTCATCCAAATTCTTGTTTTCTTTTGCGTAGGACTTGGCGAACAGTTCGTCAGTCCTAGCACGTCCGTCAAGATGATTCTTGATTACGTCCTTGAAAGTTTTGTTTTCCATAATTGCGTTACAAATAACTCCTTAAACAGTAGTCCGCTATCCAGTAGCAGACAAAATAAAAAGCGGCATACGCTGCCAGGATTGACAGAATAGTCGCTATCAGTTTCGTATCTTTCATTTCAAATTCAGTTTTACCCGTAAATCATCGGGCGGTTGGTGATTCCGTTTTACCGGAGCTTGTTGTTCCTCCAAAGCTTGGTTATTGCGTCGACGAATGATAATATCCAGTTCATCTGACCGTTCCCGAAGAAATTTCCGAAATGCTTCGCCAACAGTTATCGTGTCGAAGTAACCGTAGAATTTCCCGTATCTGCCCAACTTGAACCGTGCTACAAACAAGATAAACTCCGTCAGTTTAATGTAGTGGTATTGCCCAACGAACAGCCGTGAAAATTCATTCAAGGCATTTTCATCAGCGCCTTCCTTCGTAGAGGAAGCAAAATCAATGGTCAGTAACTGCGTCTTTACCCACAGAGACGAGGAACCATATCCGTACATCCGTTCAAGGTCTGACAGCGTGGGAGACTTCTCGCTGTACGCTTTCTCGGTATCTGCAAGAAGCATAGACTGGAGTGATGTCGAATATACGGCAGAAGCCTTACTAAAGGTCGGGTATTTCTCCTTGATGGCTGATAGCATTACTTCCCTGCTCGATGGCTGCATATTCGTCAAGGAGGTTTCTTGCCTTTGCTGCCTTATCAGCATCCCGATTGTTTTGTCTTTGGGCTTGATTTTCTGTTTTTCCATTGTCCTGTTGTTTTTTCTCGATTATCCAAAGATTGGCCCGACTATCCCAACGTTCCACCTTGGCACCGGTAGCAGTTTTCCAACCGAGACCGGAAAAGTGATTGTAGAAAATATCCGCTTGCAGTTCCCAATCGGGAAGTTTATCACGGAAATATTCCCGCACTTCTTCGGCGGTAGGTGGAATGAACTCTACCTTGGGTTTCGGAGGTTTCTTTTTCGGAGGTTGGTCCGGTGGGAATAACTCGCCAGAATTACCCACCTGTTTTTGTTTATGTTTATGTTTTATTATCTCGGCACCAACCTCGGCACCAACCTCGGCACAAACCTGCGCACCAACCTCGGTAAATTTTACCAAGGTGTACACTACATTCGGGCTTCCATTCTTCGTTTTGAAGTCAATCAATCCTACTTGTTTTAATCTATTCCGAGCATTTGACAAAGTCTTTAGAGAGGCTATGCTAAGGTCTGCAAGAACTTTACCATTGTTACGGTTAAACGTATTCGCCCACCTACAGAGGTTGTTAGTTTCTAACAGGTAGAAATACAAAGCGGTTTCTGTGACAGTTAGCGAATATGCGTTATGTTGCAACCAGAAGTTCTTTATTAGCTCAATATAGTTCATAATAGGTAAGAATTGACTTCATTCATAAACTCAGTAAGAGAATGGCATACCACATATTTATTTCGGAACTTTTCAGCCTCTCTCTGCCATCTTATCTGCTCCTCGCTTTGTTTCCCTTTCGGTCTCTTCATTTCGATGCAAAGAGCGGAAAATCCTTTCTTAGGTACAAGCAGTATCAAATCGGAAACACCCCTTACACTTCCCTCGTACTTCATTTGTGCTCCAGTCCTGGCATCACGCTTGCCACCATTTGGGACAGCAAACAACATAAGACTCAAAGACGGATATTGAATCCGGAACCAAGTCAGACAGCTATGCTGTATCTGACTTTCCGATTGCGGTGTAGTTTGTTTCTTTCTCATAATCTTCCTTTGAATAAGTCCATAGCCATATCTACTACATTCTCCTTAACCACATCATCCGTTCCGGTAACACCGTTAGCTATACCTTTCTTTCGCTGGATAACATCATACATGTATTCATCAATGGTATTCTTACCAAGAAAGTAGTAACAGTTAACATTATTCTTCTGCCCATTACGGTGTGCCCTATCTTCCGCCTGCTCACAGTCAGAAAAAGTCCATGGGAACTCGATGAAGGCTACACGGCTGGAAGCAGTCAAGGTGAGCCCGGTACCGCCCGATTTGTAGTTAAGGATAATCAACGTACAATCCGGATTGTTCTGGAAAGCATCGACGGCCATCTGTTTCTGCGTAGCGTTATCCTCACCCGTAACCGTTACAGCTTTGGGAAACATCTTCTTCAGTTCCAACACTACTTCTTTTAGGTAGGCAAAGACAATCAGTTTCTCGCCTCCATCTATCACGTCATGGATGAATTCGGCAGCCGCCTTGATTTTCCCACGTGCAGAGATGGCTTTCAGAATGCCCATACGAACCATTACCTCGCCCCTCATGGACTTGGCTATCTTCTCATCATCCGCATTCTTGTAGATACGCAGATATTGTATGAGGTCGCTTTCCGCTTTCTCATACTCCAACCGCGTAGTGATATCCATCTCAATATACTGCCTCGTCTTGTCCGGAAGCTGGGTCAATACCTTGGCTTTTTCACGCCGGAAGAAGCAGGTATTCCAGAGGCGCCAGTTCAGTTCTTTCAGATTGGAGGCTTTCTTCGGCCCATTACAGAAACGTTCGGTGAATGTCTTATACCCTCCAAAATCCTCCAACCGTCCCATTATCTTGAGTTGCTGTATAAGGTCAGTATTATCGTTTACTACCGGTGTTCCCGTCAGTTCAAGAATGAAATCCTTGCCTTTACAAATGCCCTCAACAAACTTGCTCTGCTGGGTCTTGGTAGACTTGCACTTATGCGACTCGTCAATGATTACAGACTTGAAAAGGGTTATACGTGGGTCAAAGGTGATTGATTTCAGCGTAAACCGCGTATCATTCTTCACATCCAATACAAAGAACTTTTTCAAGCTCTCGTAGTTAGTGATGAAGATGTCACAACACTTGGTTTCAATGAAGCGCTGCCAAGTATTTTTGTTCTTGTCATCAAGGATTAGCGCCTGCTTTCCAGCAAATTTCTTGAACTCACGCTGCCAATTTATTTTAAGTGCTGCCGGACATACAACAAGGCACGGATAGGATTTTGCAATCGTCACCGTGCCTATTGCCTGCAAGGTCTTACCGAGTCCCGGCTGGTCACCGAAGATACACCGTTTATGGGCCAGAGCATAGGCTATGCCCTCCTTCTGGTAATCGTACGGTTCAAGTAGCAATCCGTGGGGAACGGTCAGCTGCGGCATCGGAGCAATGTCAAAGCTCATATCGGCCTTTCTTTGCTCCGACCGTTGTACGGAACCGCAGAATCCCTGCTGTACCGCCCATTTCGCCATTGTATCAACATACCATTCATCAGCCAAGTCAACCCACCACGCCTTTTCATTGAAAAGATATGCTTTCTTTGCGTTAGCCTTGACTGATGGAATATTGTTCACGCATTTAACCAACATCGGATGATACATGAATTTCAGTTTGAAGCCGTCCGGATATTTGGTGATACAAAAAGGTGCTGCCATATCAAGCTGCCGGCTCTTTAATCTTCACTTTTTTACTTTTGTTTCTCGGCTTCACTTTCTTCCCGTCAATCGTCAGAGTAGTGCCACTCTGTTCCACCACTTGTTTAAGGAACTCATTCGCTTCCTCTTCAAATGCAGCATCTCCCACCGGGTCGGCTGCAATGTCCGTAGGAATATCCCCATCAAACGGAAGTTCCTGCTGGACTACCGCCCATTTCTTAGCGGTAAGATACTGTTCCACCTCATAATTACATGCCTCAATTGCCTGCTGCAGTTCGAATGAATGCTTATATTCCTCGTTCTCATTGTTGAACATGGTAAACGGAGCTATAAGGTTAAGCACCTTCTTACTTTTAAGAAAACGTTTTCCAACCAATACCACACCTTCATTGTCATCCGAACCGCTAACTGTGTAGCCCGTGACCTCGAATGTAGAGAAGATTTCTTCCGGCAGTTCATCTATGGAGTCCTTTCCATCAGCTTCTTTCTGCTCACAGAGGAAAGCAAGGTGAGGAATCAATTCGTTAAACGCTGCACGCAAATCCTTATGGATAAGATTCTTTCCCTCAATGGTTACATTGTCCTCATTCTCGTTCTTGAAAGAGGCAACAAGCGTGTTGTCTTTCGTGATTTTTGCTTTGGTGATATTCATTTCTACCTCCTGTCTTTATATTCGTTGATAAATTCGTTATAGTAACGGTCAGCCGGAAGAGGGAGCGTTATTCCCAGTTCGGCAGCAGCATCGGCCTGAACCTTATTTAGAAAGTCAGTCATCTGTACTGTATTGAGTTTCGATGTGCTTCCGGCAATGACCATTTCTTTTCCTCTGAAATACGAAGTCCTTCTGAGAAAGCGGTTACAATAGTAATCGTGTACATCCTGCTTGTCCGTCCCGGTCTCCTGCTCAATACAAGTAAACCACAACCACATAAGCGCATTCTGTGACAGCGTCCTTGGCTCTGTGAACCTTTCGATTTTTACACGATACCGACCATTACGAAGCTGGGAACACATGAAGTCAAAAGACTTGCTTATGTGTACCTCGCCGTTGACCTTTTCCAGAATTGCTTCTTGTGCCATTACTCTAATCCAAAGATTTTTTTATCAGAAATAATGTCTCGGTTTGCTTCCAAAAACTCTATGAAATGCTCGCAGTGTGCCGTAAGCAGCTTAATCGTCTGTTCATGGTTATAAGTGTAGTATTCCGGGTATTGCGTTCCGCTAATTAGTGGCGTCCGGCTGGTACCGCCCTTCATCTGATAGGCAGTGTACTCAAACGCTTTCACGCTTTCCATCTGACCGGAAGCAATCAGACAGTAAGGATATACATGGCGCTGCCAGCCGTGTTCATACTTGCCAAAATCATACTTAGATGTTGTCTTGATATCATATACAGTATCACGAACGAGCTCATCTATATACCCATAAAGCTCCACATCACCATAGCGAGTGGGAATGACTGCGGACACAAAGACTTGGGACAATGCACCGGAAAAATACTTCGACTGCTCTATACACCAGCTACGGTCAAATAAGAAATTACGCTCTGGCGCGATATCAGTAGCAGGAAAATATACCTGAATAGTATTCGTTTCTCCATCACCGATAATGGTGTATGGCTCCCGTTCGCTTGGTATATGCTTTTTCTTGTGGATATAGCAGTCTATGACAGCATTAAAGGCCGTTCCTTTATCAGCTGCCTCACTCTCAAACGGGACACGGTTTATCGCATCAAGTAGGCTTTGCTTCAGCTCCGCTTCAATTACTTCCGGACTTTTCTTATATTCCCCCGTTTCATTATCGACATTCCAGAAGCTCTCTACTTGTTCATCAGCCCGTAAATACTGCTCGAATTTATCAAGCAGTGACGGGTAGAATCTGTATTTAGGCTGCTGGTTCATACCTTTTGCTGAGTTTGTTAAACTTCAAGCCAAGTCTCTTGCACTTCTCATTGAGCATCATGCCTGCCCGTACCTTGCTGTCAAAGATATGCGTCATGGTGTCTAAAGCTTCCCGAACAGAATTGGCAGATTGTGTATCAGTCACTTGTTCCACTGCGTCACGGATAGCATCAAGAACCGCATCATATTCGGAAGATAGTTCCGTCTGCTTCGTCTGATACTCCTTATAAGTACTGATGATTTTCGTCATGAAATCATTCTCACCCGTTACGGTACCGGACTCATCAATGATAACGGGTATCTTGATACGAGAAGGAAGATTACATGTGTTCTTGCCGTAGAACTTCTCGCACGGGTCAAAAGAAATAGTTCTATCTTTACCGATAGCTTCCATGTAACCAACCAAATCCAACTCCTTAATCAAATCACCGGCAGATGAGCCACCAATCTCCGGACGTATCTGTTTTTCGTCGCCTACTTTCTCCTCCCGTTCATGAGCCACGAAGATAACAGACTTGCCCATGAGGGTTACTTGGTTAACGAAGTTGATGAACATGTTCTTACGTACTCCGTAGCCTTGCAAAGAAAGGGTACCATCCGCTTTCTTCATCTTCGGATTCGCTGCCATAATCGCCTTATCCATAAAAGAAAGCATCTTTCCGGCAGTATCAATCACAATAGTGGAAAACTCCTTGATTTCTTCGGACGAAAGTACCTGGTTCGTCTCGTCCCAGCTTGTAATCTGGACGGTCGGTACACGATGGGCGGCATTGACACGGTGAATACCGCCGTCATAATCGAACAATACCGGATTGGGAGCCGATAATGCAAGAGTTGTTTTTCCCATGCCAGGTTGGCCGTAAATCAGTGCTGACAAGGTAGTCTTAACGGTCAGCTCGTTAGGTCTTTTGATAAGTCCCATAATAGAAAATATTAAAGTGGTTAATAAAAAAATAGCCAAAGGAAAGCCCCGAAGCGTATTCTCCGGGGCGCAAACGACAAATACTCCTAATCCTATCCGATTTCGCATTACCTTTCAGATAGAGTCAACGGCTAACCGATGCCGCGCGGATGATTCCCTGCGCTATCTTCGCCCTACTCTCGGACTAAAAGCGGATTTTCTCTCATAAAGGCTTGTAGAAACGGATGGATTCGAACCACCGACCGCCGCTTGTGGTGCTCTCCCATTAAGCTAAGAATCTACTTGAGAGAATCGAACTCTCAACCTTCCACCACACACGGTGCTCTATCCACTGAGCTACGTTCCCAGAATAGGTGAACTATTTTCACAAACCGTTCACCTTGAAACACAAACAAAAAATAAAACACGACAAAACTACTAAATAACCCTCTCTTGGATTGTGGACGTTGACGGACTCGAACCGCCAATCTCCTCAAATGAGTTGTGTTAGCCATTACACCGAACGCCCATATTTGCCTACCATATCTTCACAGACCGGGCAGGCAGGTCAACAAAGTTGCTCCCGGATAGGCGGTCAAGCCACACCGGGATAGTCACTTAAAACAAAAGCAAAATAAAAACTTAAATGAGGACTCTCACCTCACGTTGTCCTTTACAACGGTATTCTTGGTTAAACAATAGAAGTCGTGGGTAATACGGGACTTGAACACCGTGACCTATACATGATGAAACCTTTAAATAATACCATGACAAACTACAAATACCAATATCATGTACCGCTCTACCTAACTGAGCTAATTACCCGTGTCTGCCACGGCTCTCACGAGCGGCGGCAACTAACAGTCTAACTTAAAAATCAATCTAATTTATGAGTAATACACTTCCTCCGCTGAGGTTTATATCTTGAATGCCTTCTTCATCTCCATAGCGAAGAAGAACGAATAGCATATTCCTATCACATTGTAGAACCAACATTCCATGTTTTCGTTGAACATCAACAAACAAGGAAGAGCCATTACATTAAGCAATAGCACGTTGAGAATCATTCTTTTCATGTTTCTTGTTTTTTCTCGGTTTTCTACGTTTGATTATTGCGAATTTCAGTACATCTGCCGCATTACAGAACCACTTTCCATTTTGCTTATTGGTGGGCTTATCACTTCTTATTTTTCCTTCCTCTATTAACTTTATAAGCCTTCCCAAGCCACCGACCAATGAAGCGGATTTTCTTTGACCGAAAGTTTCATTCTCCATAATGAACAATACATCTGCCAACTTCGCCTCTGCCGTTCCATCAATCAATATTGTAGAACGCCATTGATTGTTATGAGTGTATATCATACTTCCAAAAAATTAAAGTCATTACTATTCCTTTTACCAAACCTCATATACCGCATGGCTGTCCGTGTCCGTGAGGGTATTCTCATTCTCCGTAAATCAATATCATTGCAAGTGACCTGCATCAATAAGAACAGAATGGAGAATAGGAATTCAAGCCCGTGTCTGCGTAATTCCTTCAAATCAAAATCACGCTTAAGCCTATCGCAAATCATATACAGAAGCAGTTCCGTATCTTTGGAAATACCCAACTTTCGGTATATCGTTCTTTTCTGGGTCTTGACAGTCCAAACCGATTTATTCAGATTGCCCGCCACCTCCTTGTCGGCAAGCCCCTTGCAGTACTCATTCGCGACAAGCAGTTCCGTAGGAGAAAGGGAAATCATCATGCGACCCTTTCCACATCAAAAATACCTTTCCTCTTGTCAACCTCCCCTACTTTCCAGTCAGCATCCTCAACGCAGAACTCCAATCTCAATCGGGGGATAATTGTCCCCTTTATGGAATTATACGCCTTAACCGGAAAAGTTAGAACTTCCCCTACCTCCATATCTCTCAAAGCCGGAGTGTAGTTTTCTGTGATTATTCGCTTTTTCATCGCTATAAAATTTTAATGATTAGTATTTGAGCTCTCCCGAGCCAATCCGATTGGCGGCATCACGCTTTATTCGGGAGATTTACTTAACTTTGCATTGCCACATTTAAAATTAAGTAAGCATGAGTAGTGAAAGAAATCTAATCAGACTCTACATGCGTTCTCTGGATGAACGAACAGAATGGGTATTCAAAATACAAACAACACTTTTAATGGTAGCTTCAACCACCTTTGCAGTAATCATTTCTTTAAGCAGTCCTTCAGAGGACAGTCTTTGCAACAAGCTTCTCCTTGTGACTGCAATATGCGTAAATGCACTCTGTATCCTTTTCTCTGGAATATCTTTATACGAGAATAGAGTGTTGAGCAATCAAGCTGTGCGCACCTATCGGGAATACCTAAGAAAATATCATAACGGGGAATTACCGCACGGTCAAGCTTACGTATATGAAAGCATACCAAAAAGAAAAATCTTCGTATTCTGTGAAGGATGTTCGTATGTTTCATTCCTGCTGTTTATCATCGTATTGGTTACATATACTATTGTAAGGAGTTTCTGTTAATTATTTCATGTTACGAAGTATCTTTTTAAAAACCCTCCAACAAAAGTATAGCACAAAGGGGAACAGTACCATTTGAACAATAGTCTGTATCACATAATTTACAGACAAGGCATCAATCGCATACTCGATTGGTGAATCCTTAATGTAATCTATTATTTCATTCATATTCTCTCTATTTTCGATTAATATTCGTGCCCCGATAAGCTCTCTCTGCTCTTCCCACCGGAGTTATCAGCTACTGTACTTCGCTGCATGACCGTTCGGGGCATGTCGGCTTCTTATTTCGCACCGTTGCAAATCTTTCGCTCGTTCTGAACTTCCATTCAGACATCGTCGCAAATTCTTGCTACTCCGGGTATCTCTCGCGTCCTCTATGCTGGGATTGAGGGTAAGCGCCAGTATCGCTTTCTGGAACGGATTACTTAGGGCAATCTCCATCTCGTTCTCCGTCTCCCATCAAAGGGTAGGCTCAATGACCGGACGGAGAATCTTTCAATTCGCCCATGCAAGGCTTTGCACGCCACTTGCGCAAGTATTCATGTTAAGCGTACAGCTGTTCTGCATGGTATATGTAGCTGCCTTTTCTGCGAATAATTATCTTAATCGCCTACGTAACGGGAACCGAAGGCTCCTTTGCTGTTCTGATTGTAGTAAGCTGAAGCTGGAGCGTTGCAGTAATCATAAGAACTTCTTCTTTCCGGTCGTACCAAAGCTGCTTTCATTACTTCTTTCTCAGCCTTTCTCACTTCTTCATCAGCAACACGTTTCTTTTCGTCAGCCCAAGCGAGTTTCAAGCAATCACCGAAGGTCTGTACACCGTGAGTAAGCTGGTATAGCTTGAAATACTTTCTGTATATCTCGTGAGCCGCTTTCATAATCTTGTGTAAATCGTACTTTTTCATTGTCTTACTCCTTTTTAGGTATGTTGTTTTTTTGGTTATCTCACTCAAACTTCGCATCTTTGCTGCTGTTGTCGTTGTTGACGTTGCAAATATACTATCATTTTTGATTATAACAATCAATTATGATATATTTATTAGTTAATAAAATATAATATGATTGTATGACCTTAAGAGAATTGCTGAAAGAAAAGGGAATAGCCTATAAAGTTGTATCCGATGCCTTAGGTATTCACCCCAACAATATGCCACGATATGACGACTTAATGAAGCGTAGCGTAGAAGAGGTGATGATTATATCTAAGGCAACGAATATAGACCTATCAGAATTGATTGGAATTTCATTACCAAGACAATCAGAAGTACCAACCCCCATCACCAACGAACGCCTGTTCTCCGTCATAGAGAGCCAGCAACGTACCATCGAGAACCTTTCAAAGAAATAACTATGGGGAACTGGAGCGAACAACAAGCAGTAAAGCAAGAACGGAAAGAAAAAGATAAGACTAGACGAGACAAACTCGCAGGATATTTCTTCGACTTATCCAAACTTCCTTTCGCTGGGTTGGTCATAGGAATTACACTACCTTTGTTCTCTGACACCCAAAACGCAACAATGTGGCTCGTTGCTATGTTTGGAATAGTATTAACCGTATTGTCGGCATTGCTGGCAAACAAAATATTAAAATAGTATGGAAGTATTAATATTCGTTTTCGCAGTAGGAGTAGCAATAGTAGGCGGTATTTACCTATGGACATTCACCAAATCAGGCAAGAAGTGGCTTGCAAGTCTGTAATTATTGCATCCTTTCAAATAGACAGCCGTCAGAACGAACCCATAGAGGTTAAGAACTGAAAGGGTGGTAGAAATACTACCCCTTTTTAAATTTGCAACATCAATAAATCAAAGAACTACTCCTTTTTAGGTATTACTTTAATTTTGCCAACTCAACTATTTTTCATTATTTTGTAGTCGTTGTTGACGTTGATGTTGCAAAGATAAGATTTTTCTTATATCAAATACAAGAAATGATATAAGAATATTCTTATATTTAACTTTTATTAATATTATGGAATTAAAGGACTTTATAACGGCATCTTTAGAGAACATCGCAGATGGGATTATTGAATCGAATATTAAATTATTGAATAAAGGATTCATTGTAAGCCCATCAGCAAGTAGAGTAAACGATAGGACAACACATCAAATTCCTTTAGTTCAAGATATAAGATTTAATGTGTATGTAGAAGAAAACAATGAAACTAATGTATCTGGGAAAGGTGGATTGAGGGTATTGTCAGCTGGAATGAATGCAAAAACAGAGGGTAAATATGGAAATTCTCTGTCGTTTTCCATTCCAGTAATTTACCCTCAAAATTACTTTTTACTTTCTGAAAAGACGTTTGAATATTTTCCAGACAAAGATAAAGGCAGCGATAGTGGCCGCTATATATACAAGGATATATAAAGTAGCAGCAATCATTAACCAATCAAACATAATTATGTATGTATTAAATTCAATGCAAATATAAGAAAAATCTTATCACATGACAGGCCAAGAAATAATAAATAGTGTTTTATCTGAATTAGATATTAAAGCTCCAACATTGGCTGAGAAGATAGGGGTGCTTTATCAAAGAATATTTGACCTCCAAAAAGGTAAAACAAAGAAAGTCTCTTCTCAACTAGCTAATGCTATTATAAAAGTATATCCTCAATTTCAACTATCTTGGTTATTAACCGGTGAAGGAAATATGCTTACCGATGCTCCATCACAGACGTACCACTCCAACGCCCGCCCAGTTGACGATTTAAGCTACATGAACGTGCCCGTTATACACATCAAAGCACAATGTGGTTATCTCGCCGGATATGGAGATACCGAATATATAGACACCTTGCCCACAATGCCGGTAATCGTAGATAAGACCTATCACGGAAAATACCGCATATTTGAAGCAGAAGGTGACAGTATGGATGACAACAGCAGGCTTGCCATCTGCGATGGTGACAAGGTTTTAGCAAGGGAAGTAAGACGTGACCTTTGGCTTCCCAAACTTCATATTAACGACTGGTACTTCGTTATTGTACACCGTACAAACGGCATATCCATCAAGCAAATCACGGCCCAAGATGATAAAGGTAATATCACCTGCCACTCGCTCAATGAGTTATTCAATGACTACACCGTTAACCTTGATGATGTAGTGGAGATATACAACGTGATTAAGGTTGTTGAACGCAATATGAGACTATAATATCAATCTAAAAAGTAAAATACTATGGATTTTAAAGACACTATTAAACAGCTTGCTGATAGAATTGAAAAGCTGAAAGATAACATTCAGACAGAAGAAGCTACTAAAAATGCTTTCATCATGCCCTTTATTAATGCTCTGGGATATGATGTGTTCAATCCTTTGGAAGTATTGCCAGAAATGACCTGCGATATTGGGACCAAGAAAGGAGAAAAGATTGATTATGCCATCATGAAGGACGACCAGCCTATATTGCTGATTGAATGTAAGCATTGGAAGCAAGATTTAAACCTACATGATAACCAACTACTACGCTATTTCAACGTATCAAAAGCTAAGTTCGGACTTTTGACCAATGGAATTATCTACCGCTTCTATACAGATTTGAAAGAACCCAATATAATGGATGATAAGCCTTTTTTGGAAGTGGATATTACGGATTTAAGGGATAATCAAATCGAGGAACTGAAAAAATTCCATAAATCATACTTTGATGTGGACAATATTCTGAACTCAGCCAGCGAATTAAAGTACATGGGAGAATTAAAGGCTATTATCCAAGAAGAATTCTCCTCGCCTAGCACTGATTTTGTGAAAATGTTTGCTACCAAAGTTTATGAAGGTAGAATGCTTCAAAATATAATAGACCAATTCACACCTTTAGTCAAACGCGCTATCTCTTCACATATCAACGATATTATTAATGACCGTTTGAAAGGAGCTTTGACAGTTAGTGATTCCAAAATAGAGGAAAGCCAAACAAAAAACAGTGGAAACACATCAGAAGAGACTACAGAAGAAGTAAATACAGAATCCAAGATTGTCACTACAGAAGAAGAGTTAGATGCATACAGAATTGTAAAAGCTATCTGTAGAAAGAAAGTAGATATATCCCGCATAGTATATCGTGATGCACAGACTTATTTCAGTATTCTGCTTGATGACAACAATCGCAAACCTATTTGTCGTATGTATTTCAATACAGCCACTAAGTATGTAGCCACTATTGATGAAAACAAGAAAGATGTGAAACATGTTATTGAAACCCTAGATGACATCTATAATTACGAGGATGATTTCTTCAAGACAATAGACATGTATGAGCACAAAGATTGATGTCAATTCGATTATAGCAAATATGAATCAAATAATTACCGAATGCTCATGTCAGTGGAAAACTCCAAACCATTGTTCCCTCACCCCTACCTGCAAAGGCTGGGGGTGTCGGTTCCTTGCCACTCCCATAGATAAGTTGCCGACCACCGACAAGGAGAAAGCAAAACTGTTCTCCAAGGTATACCGGGAAGCGAAAGAAAAGGGTGTACTGGAATGTCCGCACTATCGTTCGCTTTTCATCGACGAGGTTCTAGAGAACATTGAGAAAAGTAACGTTATACAACAAAACATGAGCTGATTTTTCCTATTTATTGTCGACATCAGATTTAAACCAGCCTATAAAGAAGTGATACACAGATTATAGCTATATTTTCAATACAATAAGTCTAGTTTAGTTTTTGTGTGAAGCACTTCCTCCGTAAGCGAACGTTGGAAGTGCTTTTTACATATCAACACTATTTAATCCACAAGCAGAAAAATTATCAAAGCAAATTTAAAAAACTATATATAACTACATATCAAACACCAACATAACATTCATTTTCTTATCTTTAATACAGAAACAAGTGGGCACGCATGTTTTATGATTTTACTAATCACATCTGTATAATGTTAGTTTCGCGACAACCATTATACGGTAATAATCTTGTAAATTATGGAAATCAAGAAAACATCCAAAGCAAGCCTGGAAAACAAGAAGTCAAGTTGGCTACTTGTAGGTTATGTAATTGTGCTGGTCTTCATGTTCGTTGCATTTGAATGGTCGAAGCGTGATGTTAGGATTGACATGAGCGGTGCTATTACCGAGAACGTATTTGAGCAGGAAATTGAAATTCCTATCACGGAGCAACCCGAATTAGTAGCTCCACCACCCCCTCAAGCTCCTGCAATTGCCGAGGTATTGACAATTGTGGATGATAATGACAATGTGAAAGAAACAGCCATTGCCTCTTCCGAAGAAATCGGTGAAGCTGTAATCATCAACCCCATATCTCCAACCGTAGATGAAGAGATTCCGGTAGAGGATGAGATTTTTGAAGTTGTAGAGAAGAATCCCGAGTTTTCTTATAATGGCATGAGTCTGATGCAATATCTGGGTAAGAGTATAAAATACCCGACTATTGCACAAGAGACCGGAACCCAGGGGCGCGTAATAGTACAATTCGTTGTCAACAAAGACGGCAGCATCGTAGATGTAAAAGTAGTAAGAGGCGTAGATCCCTATCTGGACAAAGAAGCTATCCGTGTGATTTCCACCATGCCCAAATGGAAACCCGGTGAGCAACGAGGCAAACCGGTCCGTTGTAAATTCACAGTTCCCGTAATGTTTAAATTACAATAGCAGACATGCCAGTGTCCACTTTCCACTTGTCTCCATAAGGTAATCTCCAATATCCGAGGGTGTGTCGAAACTGGTATTCACCACAGATTACACAGATTTGCACAGATAAGCATCTTTGATTATCAGTAGATTAAGCTCATTCTGTGTTAATCCGTGTAATCTGTGGTGAATTTTGACACACCCCCATTTTTTTAAGTATCAACACAGCCATTTCCTTCTTCCATATTTTTCTTTCCGCAGAAAAACAAAAACATTCAGCCCTCTCAGACTGTTACATAGAAAAACAATATATCACTCCTGATAAAACCACACGATAATGAAATCACAACTCTTTGACATCAGAAGAGAATATAAGAAAGGCAGGCTGACACCGGGTAACCTCAACGACAATCCCTTTGAGCAATTCGACCATTGGCTGAACGATGCTATCCATAGTGATGAGTACGAGCCCACCGCCATGACGGTAGCTACAGTCTCGACAGACGGGCATCCTTCTACACGCACAGTGTTGCTGAAAGGGGTGGAAAATGGCCGTTTCATCTTCTTCACCAACTACGAAAGCAGGAAAGGCCGGCAACTGACTGCAAATCCGTATATATCCTTATCTTTCGTATGGCACAAACTGGAAAGGCAAATACACATTGAAGGAAAAGCTGAAAGATGCGCTCCTGCCGATTCTGACGCCTATTTTGCAAGCAGGCCTTACAAAAGTAAAATCGGGGCGAGGATTTCACCCCAAAGTCACGTCATCGGCAGCCGTATGGAGATAATGCGCGCGTTCGTCCGCGAAGCGGCAACATGGATAGGGCAAAGTATCAAACGTCCCGACAACTGGGGAGGTTTTGCCGTCACCCCTTTCCGTTTTGAATTCTGGCAAGGACGGGAAAGCAGGCTACACGACCGTTTCCTCTATTCCCAACAAGCGGATGGCAGCTGGAAAAAGGAGAGGCTGGCTCCCTAAATACGGACAGGGAAACACTTCTCATCACAAATAAATCTTAAAAGGAGGAACAAAGCCACAGAAACGCTGTTTGAAGGGGAAACTCTAAAAACAACAGTTATGAATTACGGTATCAGTATTCTTTTCAGGGCTATACCCTTGTTGATGGCCCTTTTCTGTTTCGGCTACGGAGCCTTTGTGCTCCACGAAGGACTGGATTCGGCAAAATTTGTGGCCGGTCCGGTAGTATTTTCCTTAGGGATGATTTGCATTGCCTTGTTCGCCACAGCGGCAACAATCATTAGACAAATTATTCATACCTACAATCCGATAGCCAGATACGCACTTCCGGTTATTGGTTACCTGGCAGCCGTACTCACAGTAATCTATGGTTGGAATTATATGCACGAAGCTGCCACGGCAAGCAATTTCGTGGCAGGACACGTGATTTGCGGAGTCGGTTTCATCACAGCTTGTGTAGCTACCACAGCCACAGCCTCCACCCGCTTCACCCTCATTCCCGCCAACTCGGAACGTACCGACCAGCTACAACCTGCCGATGCATTCAATTCCTCCCAGGGATATATCCTGATAGCAGTTGCCACCCTTATGGCAGTAATGGCATGGATATGGGCCTTCTGGCTATTGTCAAAAAGCAGCGAGCACAATGCATATTATGTAGCAGGCCATGTCATGGCAGGACTTGCTTGTATCTGTTCCAGCTTGGTGGCGCTGGTTGCAACCATCGTCCGCCAGATACGCAACAACTATACAAAGTCTGAACGGAAACAATGGCCGGCCCTTGTTTTGATAATGGGCAGCATAAGCATTCTCTGGGGACTTCTGGTCTTGGTCAACAGCAATCCGGCACTCTCCTCCACAGGATATATTATGATAGGCCTGGGACTGGTATGCTACAGCATTTCCAGCAAAGTCATACTACTTGCCGCCATCTGGCGGAACACTTTCAAGCTGGCCAACCGCATCCCGCTGATTCCGGTCTTCACGGCCCTGGCTTGTCTGTTTCTCTCCGCCTTTCTGTTTGAGATGGCAAGCCTGCACAATGCCTATTTTGTCCCTGCACGCGTACTGGCAGGTTTGGGAGGCATCTGCTTTACATTATTCTCCATCGTAAGCATTCTGGAGAGCGGTACATCTAAGTAGACATTTTCCCGCCATTGGCCTGAGCATCGAGGAACAATTCCACACGCTCGGCATGGTGGGCCACATAAGCTGCCGGACCGGTATCCCCGGAATCAAGAATATCGCGGACCACATCCGCCTTATTCTTGCCGGTAACAAAGAAAATAAGATTCTTCGCAGCAAACAAAAGGCAGCCGGTCATGGCTATGCGTTTCTGCCCATTATAGGGATTGACACTCACCTCATAAGGATGAAAGGAAGAAAGCAGATATTCCTGCCCCGGAAAGATAGAGGAGGTATGCCCGTCGTCTCCAGCACCGAGCAAAACAACATCGAAGGCCGGGAAGCCACCCCAAAGCGGAACCGTGCGGCAAACCAGCGTCGAATAGTTCTTTGCTTCAATCTCCGGGCGGTTCACTCCATAAATAGGGTAAACGTATTCATCGGGCATGCCTACTTCATCCAACAGCAAACGGCGCATGGTACCATAATTGCTCTCATAATCCTCTGCCGGCACACACCGTTCATCCACCCAATAAATCCGCATCCGCATCCAAGGAGTCACCTCCTTGTACTCGTTAGCCCAAATGTCAAACATCAACGAAGGAGTACTCCCCCCGCTGAATGCAAAATAAAAGGTCTTTTCCGGCTCACGCTCCATCATCGCAATCAAATGTTCAATCAACGCATGTGCCGTAGCTGTAGCCGAATGGTAAACATAACTTTTCATAACTCGCAATATTCATCTGTATTAGTCAAATTCTTACACGGATTAGTCCACTCAGCACCATGTTCGTGCATCATCGCTTCACTTTCCAAAGGTCCCCACGTACCTACGGGATACCCATATAAAGGAGCATCCGTATGCTCTTTCCAATAACGCAACACGGGATCGAAAAAGCGCCATGAAGCCTCTACCGCGTCGCTGCGGGTAAAGAGTGTAGGGTCACCTTGTATGCAGTCCTCTATCAGACGGGCATAGGCATCGCCGGTAGGCAACCCGCCCAACTGGTCATAACTGAAGTCCATCATCACCTGCTTCACGTCAAATCCCGGTCCGGGAGTCTTCATGCCGAATTTCAGCACAATACCTTCATTGGGTTGCAGGCGGAGAATCAGCTTATTCGCGCGGGGACAATGTCCACCCTCGCAACGGAACATCTGATGGGGCGTCTCACGGAAATGTACAACAATCTCAGTCACCTTTGTCGGCATTTGTTTGCCGGTACGGATATAGAAAGGAACACCCTTCCACCGCCAGTTGTTAATACCGATTTTCATGGCAATATACGTTTCGGTACGCGAATCAGGTGCCACGTTCTTCTCTTCCCTATACCCGGCTTTCGAGCCCGAAGCCGTATATTGTCCGCGGACAATGTGTTCCTCCAAATCCTCCTCTGTCAAGGGAGCCAATGACTCATAGACCTTCACCACCTCGTTGCGGAAATTATCGGCATTGAAAACGGCAGGCGGTTCCAATGCTGTGAGCGCCACAAGCTGTATGAGGTGGTTTTGTACCATATCGCGCAGGGCTCCGGCACCTTCATAGAATCCGCCACGTCCTTCGATACCCAGATTCTCTACGGCTGTAATCTCCACATAGTCTATATAATTACGGTTCCATAGCGGTTCGAAGATTCCGTTGGCAAAACGGAAGGCGAGAATGTTCTGCGCCGTTTCCTTACCCAAAAAATGGTCGATGCGGTAAATCTGATGCTCCTTGAAAACGGAAGCATAAATGCTATTCAGCTTTCTGGCTGACTCCAAATCGTAACCGAACGGCTTTTCAACGATGATACGCGTATCAGGACGGTTCAGACCGGCCGCCTTCAAGTGCAAGGGAATGACACCGTACAAGGAAGGTGGAGTAGCCAGATAGAACAGCAGGTTGTCCGGTTTCTGCTCACCGGTAAACTCTTGTAAACGTCCGTCCAGCAGATGATAGCCTTCAACCTCGGCGGGATCCAATGTCTGGTAATGCAGATGGCTGCAAAAATCCCTCATTTTATCTTCCACCTGCTCTCTGGAAGCTACGAACTTACTCAATTCACTCATTATATATTCTTGGTAACGGGCATCCGTATACTCGGTGCGTCCTATCCCCAGAATGGAGAATCCTTCCGGCAACCGCCCGCCACTATACAAAGTATAGAGCGCCGGCATCAGTTTGCGCTTCGTCAAGTCACCCGAAGCGCCGAATATAACAATCACTAATTTATTCATCATCTTCTCCCCCTTTCTCACACATTGTACGTACCCGATTTCGTATCTCCTCCGTGTCCCGTCCAATTTTCATGGAAAAACTGTCCACGCAACTCGTCTGTCCTTTCAAAGGTATGCGCACCAAAATAGTCACGTTGCGCCTGAATCATATTGGCAGGCAACTTGGCAGACACCAGCGAATAGAAATAATTCAAGGCGGACGAGAATGCAGGCACCGGAAGTTCCTCTTTCATGGATTGTGCCACCAGATGTTTCCAGCCGGAAAGCAACAGCTGCATTTCATTTTTGAAATAAGGAGCCAACAGCAGATGTTTGGGCTTGTCTTTTGCCTCGAAAGCCGTAGCTATGTCGTTCAGGAAAATACTACGGATGATGCAGCCGCCCCGCCACATGCGTGCGATGGATGCCAAATCGAGGTTCCAGGCAAAAGCGTCGGATGCACGCTGCAACACGGCGAATCCCTGAGCATATGACACTAATTTGGAAGCATAGAGTGCGGAATAGATATCCTTCACCATCTCCGACTTGTTGTACACCGCCTGCGAGCGTCGGCATACAAATTGCTTGGAAGCCGTTTCACGCAAGCCCTTCTGTGCCGACAAACTACGTTCGAACACAGCCGTAGCAATCAGCCCCAACGGCATGCCCAGCTCCATCGCATTGATAACGGACCACTTGCCCGTACCTTTCTGTCCGGCGGTATCCAATATCTTATCTATCAGGTAACCTCCTGATTTGTCCTTATGACGCAGTATGTTGGCGGTAATTTCAATGAGATAGCTACGCAACTTGCCCTCATTCCAATCAGCAAAGATTTCCGCCATCTGTCCATTGTCCAGACCAAGCAGATTCTTCATCACCCAATAAGCTTCGGCAATAAGCTGCATATCTCCATATTCGATACCGTTATGTATCATCTTGACGAAATGACCGGAACCGGCAGGACCAATCCACTGGCAGCACGGGGTACCGTCAGATGCTTTTGCCGCAATACTCTGCAGGATAGGCTTCACCTCAGGCCAGGCACTTTCAGATCCTCCGGGCATGATAGACGCGCCGTTCAGCGCTCCTTCCTCTCCACCGGAAACTCCAGCTCCCACAAAACGGAAGCCTTTCTTTTCGGCCAATGCCACACGCCGGTTGGTGTCCTCATAATTGGAATTACCACCGTCAATCAGGATATCCCCTTCGGACAAATGGGGAAACAGCTGTTCCATCAGTTCATCCACCGCACTGCCGGCACGAACCATCATCATTATTTTGCGGGGTATGGCAATGGAAGTTACAAATTCGGCTATATCTGTATAGCCTTCAATTTTTTTCCCTTTGGCGCGGCCGTTCACAAAACGTTCCACCACCCCTTCTTCCACTCCCGGAACCGTACGATTATATACCGAAACATTCCATCCCTTATCTGCCATATTGAGGGCCAAATTCTCGCCCATAACTGCCAGACCGATAAGTCCAATGTCTGTTTTATTTAAATTCTTCATATTCATGTAAATTTTGTCTTTATATGGAAACAAAATGCTAACAGCATTTGTTCGTATGAATTACGAAAATAAAATAGTACTTTTGTCAGCGAAAGCCTATTTTTCAACCAGACAGAAAACCAATGCTCATGAAGAACTTCCACATCGGACTATTGCCACGCATCATCATTGCCATTATCTTAGGTATACTTTTCGGAAATTTCCTACCGGCTTCGCTGGTACGGCTGTTCGTAACATTCAATGCCATTTTCAGTGAATTCCTGAACTTCTCCATCCCCCTCATCATTGTGGGACTGGTCACGATTGCCATTGCCGACATCGGCAAAGGAGCCGGACGGATGCTGGTCGTCACGGCGCTCATTGCTTACGGAGCTACCTTATTCTCCGGCTTTCTCTCCTATTTCACCGGTATGGCGGTATTTCCTTCCCTCATAGAAACCGGGGTGCCGTTAGAAGAAGTCAGTGAGTCTCAAGGCATTCTTCCCTATTTTTCCGTGGGTATCCCGCCCTTGATGAATGTTATGACCGCACTCGTACTTGCCTTCACACTGGGGCTGGGCCTGGCTCATCTGAAAAGTGAGGTACTGAAAAATGCGGCACGCGATTTTCAAGAGATTGTCATCCGCATGATCAGTGCAGTGATATTGCCGCTGCTTCCCATCTATATTTTCGGCATTTTCCTCAACATGACGCACAGTGGACAAGTATTCGGCATCCTGATGGTCTTTATTAAGATTATCGGTGTAATCTTCCTGCTTCACATCTTTCTCCTGGTATTCCAATACAGCATTGCGGCACTGTTTGTCCGCAAGAACCCTCTCAAACTACTGGGACGGATGATGCCTGCCTACTTCACGGCTCTAGGCACTCAATCCAGTGCCGCCACTATCCCCGTAACATTGGAGCAAAGTCGGAAGAACGGCGTCTCTGCCGATATTGCCGGATTCGTCATCCCACTTTGCGCCACCATCCATCTGTCGGGCAGCACATTGAAGATTGTGGCATGCGCCCTGGCACTGATGATAATGCAAGGCATGCCCCATGATTTCCCTCTATTTGCAGGATTCATCTTCATGCTGGGCATCACTATGGTAGCCGCTCCCGGGGTACCGGGAGGCGCCATCATGGCATCACTGGGCATCCTGCAATCCATGCTGGGCTTCGACGAGTCGGCACAAGCGCTGATGATTGCACTATACATAGCGATGGATAGCTTCGGTACTGCCTGCAATGTGACGGGCGACGGGGCAATCGCACTGATTATCGACAAAGTGATGGGAAAGAAATAGTTTATATTTTGCTATCTCGTGGAAAATAACGAATATTGCAGTCCGAAAAGACATAATAACAAGAAGCATACATTATGAAGAAAGCCCTTATCTCCGGCATTACCGGGCAGGACGGCTCGTTCCTTGCCGAATTCCTCCTGCAGAAAGGATATGAAGTGCACGGTATCCTGCGTCGCTCTTCCTCTTTCAACACCGGCCGCATCGAACACCTCTACTTCGATGAGTGGGTACGCGACATGAAACAGAAACGTACCATTAACCTGCACTATGGAGACATGACAGACTCCAGCTCTCTCATCCGTATCATCCAGAGTGTGCAGCCGGACGAAATATATAACCTTGCCGCCCAAAGCCATGTCAAAGTATCCTTCGACGTGCCCGAATATACCGCCGAAACCGATGCCGTAGGCACCCTACGCATGCTCGAAGCCGTACGCATTCTCGGTATGGAAAAGAAGACACGCATCTACCAGGCCTCCACTTCCGAGCTCTTCGGAAAAGTGCAGGAAGTGCCGCAAAGCGAAACGACCCCGTTCTATCCCCGCAGCCCCTATGGCGTAGCCAAACAGTATGGCTTTTGGATTACAAAGAACTACCGCGAAAGCTATGGCATGTTTGCTGTAAACGGCATACTCTTCAACCACGAGAGCGAACGCCGAGGTGAAACCTTCGTGACAAGAAAAATCACACTGGCGGCTGCCCGCATCGCCCAAGGCTTCCAGGACAAGCTGTATCTGGGCAATCTGGATGCCCGGCGCGACTGGGGATATGCCAAAGACTACATCGAGTGCATGTGGCTCATCCTGCAGCACGACACCCCCGAAGACTTCGTCATTGCCACCGGAGAAATGCATACCGTACGCGAATTTGCGACACTGGCATTCCGAGAGGTAGGCATCACTCTGTGCTGGGAAGGCCAGGGAGTGGATGAGAAGGGTATCGACACACAGACCGGAAAAGTCCTCGTGGAAGTCGACCCCAAATATTTCCGGCCTGCCGAAGTGGAACAATTGCTGGGCGACCCCACCAAAGCAAAAACACTGCTGGGATGGAATCCGAGGCAGACCAGTTTTGAAGAGTTGGTACGCATCATGGCAGAGCACGACATGAAATTTGTGAAGAAACTGTATTTAAGAAGCAAAGAGCTTTGAATGAACTATTAAACTTTCAGACAACAATGTTAGACAAAAATGCCAAAATATATGTAGCAGGCCACCGGGGACTGGTAGGTTCTGCCATCTGGAAAAATCTTGAGGAGAAAGGATACACCAATCTCATCGGCAAGACCCACACAGAACTCGATCTGCTCGACGGAGTTGCCGTACGCCGCTTCTTCGACGAGGAACAGCCCGAATATGTATTCCTTGCCGCCGCCTTTGTGGGTGGCATCATGGCCAACAGTATCTACCGTGCCGACTTCATCTACAAGAACTTGCAGATACAGCAGAACGTCATCGGCGAAAGCTTCCGCCACGGAGTGAAAAAACTTCTCTTTCTGGGCAGCACCTGCATCTATCCCCGTGATGCCGAACAGCCGATGAAAGAAGACGCACTCCTCACTTCTCCGCTGGAATACACGAACGAACCCTATGCCATCGCCAAAATAGCCGGACTGAAAATGTGCGAAAGCTTCAATCTTCAATACGGTACGAACTACATTGCCGTGATGCCCACCAACCTTTACGGTCCCAACGACAACTTCGACCTGGAACGCAGCCACGTGCTCCCTGCCATGATACGCAAGATACACCTCGCCCACTGCCTGAAACAAGGCGACTGGGATGCCGTACGCCACGACATGAACCTGCGTCCGGTGGAAGGCATCAACGGCGACAGCAGCAAAGAGGACATTCTGAATATCCTCCGGAAATACGGCATCAGCGAAGAAGAAGTGAGATTATGGGGTACCGGCACCCCCTTGCGCGAATTCCTCTGGAGCGAGGAGATGGCAGATGCCAGCGTCTTCGTCATGGAACACGTCGACTTCAAAGATACCTTCAAGCCGGGCGACAAGGAAATCCGCAACTGTCACATCAATATCGGTACGGGCAAGGAAATCACTATCCGCCAGTTGGCAGAGCTGATTGTCAACACCGTAGGCTATCAGGGCCGGTTGACCTTCGACACTTCCAAACCCGACGGCACCATGCGCAAACTGACCGATCCCGGTAAGTTACATGCATTGGGATGGCATCATAAGATTGATATCGAGGAAGGTGTGCAACGCATGTACCGATGGTACTTGGGAAAGTAATTAGTGACGTCTGATTAGCCATGAATGCCATACGGTACAATGTGGAAACTGTATTGTTTATATTGCTGATACTTTTATCAGGTATCAGCCCAACCATGAATGCCATGATAGCTCCCGTGACCTATTCCGTTCGCGGCAAAGTCATCGACAGACAGTCCAGACAACCCGTGGCCTACGCCAACGTTTTCGTTGCCGGCATCCCCGGGAAAGGGGCATCCACCGATTCACTCGGCACATTCAAGATAGAGCAGGTACCTCCGGGCATCTATAGCCTTGAGGCATCCTGCATAGGATACCAGACTGTTTCCACCCCCGAATATATCGTTTCAGCCTCAACCCCGTTCATCGAGATAGAGATGGAAGAGGATGCCAATCTGCTGAACACAGTAGTGGTGGTGCCTTCCCCCTTCCGGCGAAATATCGAAAGCCCGGTCAGCATGCGTATCATCGGCTTGCAGGAAATAGAGAAAAGTCCCGGAGCCAACCGGGATGTTTCGCGCATCGTACGCTCCTATCCCGGCGTCTCTTTCTCTCCCATCGGCTATCGCAACGACTTGATTGTTCGGGGCGGTTCTCCTTCCGAAAACCGCTTTTATATGGATGGCATCGAAATCCCCAACATCAACCACTTTGCCACTCAGGGTGCATCCGGAGGACCGGTAAGTATTGTCAATGCCGACCTGATACGCGAGATTACATTTTATACGGGCGCCTTCCCCGCCAACCGCTCCGGAGCCTTGAGTTCCGTCCTCGACTTCCAACTCAAGGACGGAAATCCGGACAAGCAGGCGTTCAAAGCCACCATCGGCGCATCGGAAGTCTCGCTCAGCGGAGCAGGCCATCTGGGGCAGCGCACCACTTATCTGTTCTCCGCACGCCAGTCCTACCTGCAACTTTTGTTCAAGGCTTTGGGACTGCCCTTCCTGCCCAATTTCATTGACGGACAATTCAAAACAAAAACCCGTTTCAACGAGCACAGCGAGCTGACCCTGCTTGGTCTTGCAGGCATTGACAAGATGAAACTGAATACCGATGAAAAAGGAGAAGATGCCGAATATCTGCTCAGCTATCTCCCCACTATCCATCAGGAAACATTCACTCTCGGAGCCTCTTACAGACACTACAATGGAAGGCACGTACAATCCCTTATACTGAGCCATAACTACCTGAACAACCGCAATCTGAAATACCGCAACAACGATGACTCTTCCGAAGACAACCTGACCCTGCGCCTACGCTCCACAGAACAAAAGACCACCCTGCGTTTCGAAAACCAAACGCGCTTGGGAGCATGGACCCTAAAAGAAGGAGCAGAACTGAACAACTCCATCTATACAAACCACAGCAGGCAAAGACTATACGGCAGTCATTCGAGTACGCTTTCCATCTACGAAACCTCACTCAACATCTTCGGCTGGGGGGCTTTCTTCTCTTCCAACTATACCACCGCCGACAAGCGTCTGGCCCTTTCTGCCGGTATCCGTATGGATGGCAACACTTACAACCGAAAGATGCGGCAGCTATGGAAACAGTTCTCCCCACGCCTCTCTGCATCCTACAAACTCTCGGAACAATGGACCCTGAGCGGAAGTACCGGCCTCTACCACCAATTGCCTCCCTACACCGCTTTGGGATATAAAGACAATGAAGGGCAATATCTCAACAAAAACCTGAAGTACATGCAGGTCTTTGAAAGCAGCCTCGGTGTGGACTGGCACCTGCAAGACCGGTTCATGGTTTCTGCAGAAGGTTTCTTCAAGCGTTACAGCCGTATGCCACTTTCCCTCCAAGACAACATTCCGTTGGCATGCAAAGGAAACGATTACGGTGTCACCGGCAACGAAGCACTCGTCCCTACAGCCAGCGGCAGGGCCTACGGACTGGAAACCATGTTCCGCTGGCAGGCATCCGGCAAGTTCAATCTCGTATCCTCCTTCACCTTATACCGCAGCGAATACCGCAACCGTTCAAATGGAGACTTCATTCCATCTGCCTGGGACAACCGTTTCATACTCAACATGAGCGGTACATACAACCTGCCCCGGCGCTGGAGCATAGGAGGCAAGCTAAGCTATATAGGCGGCAGCCCCTACACTCCCTATGATGAAGACAAATCATCACTCGTAGAAGCATGGGATGCCAAAGGACAGCCCTACTACGACTATGCGTACTATAATACCGGGCGGCTTCCCAACTTTGCCCAGTTAGACTTGCGTGTGGACAAGTCCTTCTACTTCCATCACTGCATGATAGGAATCTATCTGGACATACAGAATATCACCGGCAACAAACTGAAGCAGCCGGATGTGATAATGAGTACGGGCATCATCGAAAATCCGTCTGCTCCTGTTGCCGAACAGCGCTATAAAATGAAATACCTCAAGCAGGAAAGCGGCACTATCCTGCCTACTTTAGGTATAACTGTCGAGTTTTAGCAAATAGCCGCCATAAAAACTATTTTCCCTATAAAAGTTTGCTTTCTATATATAAACCCTTATATTTGCACAATTTTCAACCAAATGTGCAATTAATATCATGGAACAAAGTTTTATCGCCTATATAGAGAATAGCATAAAGGAAAATTGGGATTTAGACGCTCTGACCGACTACAAGGGAGCAACTCTACAATATAAGGACGTAGCCCGCAAAATAGAAAAGCTGCATATCATTTTCGAGGCAAGCGGCATCAAGAAAGGCGATAAGATTGCCGTCTGTGGCCGCAACAGTTCCCACTGGGGCGTAACGTTCCTCGCAACATTGACCTACGGTGCGGTAATCGTCCCCATCCTTCACGAGTTCAAGGCAGACAATATACACAACATCGTGAACCATTCCGAAGCCAAACTGCTTTTCGTAGGCGACCAGGTTTGGGAAAACCTCAACGAAAGTGCCATGCCGCTGCTGGAGGGCATCATGATGATGGCAGACTTCTACATTCTTGTCTCCCGCAGCGAAAAGTTGGACTATGCCCGCGAACATCTCAACGAAATGTTCGGTAAAAAATACCCCAAGAACTTCCGCAAGGAGCATGTCAGTTATCACAAGGACCAGCCCGACGAACTGGCGGTCATCAACTATACATCCGGCACCACCAGTTACTCCAAAGGAGTGATGCTGCCCTACCGCAGCCTTTGGTCAAACACCACTTTTGCTTTCGAAGTATTGCCGCTGAAAGCCGGTGACAAGATTGTCTCCATGCTGCCAATGGCACATATGTACGGACTTGCATTCGAGTTTCTGTATGAATTCGCCGTAGGTTGCCACATATTCTTCCTCACTCGTATGCCCAGCCCCAAAATCATTTTCCAGGCTTTCACCGAAGTGAAGCCTAACCTGATTGTGGCTGTTCCGCTCATTATCGAAAAGATTATAAAGAAGAGCGTACTGCCCAAGCTGGAAACTCCCGCCATGAAGCTGTTGCTGAAAGTACCCATCATCAATGACAAGATAAAGGCGACCGTACGCGAACAAATGATTCAAGCCTTTGGCGGAAACTTTGCAGAAATCATTGTAGGAGGAGCTGCCTTCAACCAGGAAGTGGAGCAGTTCTTAAAGATGATAGATTTCCCCTATACGGTAGGCTATGGAATGACGGAATGCGGCCCCATCATCTGTTACGAGGATTGGACCCGCTTCAAACCCGGTTCTTGCGGAAAGGCCGCACCGCGTATGGAGGTGAAAATCCTATCATCCGATCCCGAAAACATTCCGGGAGAGATTGTCTGCCGTGGTCCCAATGTCATGCTGGGTTACTACAAGAACGACGAGGCCACCGTACAGGTACTCGACAAAGACGGCTGGCTGCACACCGGAGACCTTGCCCTGATGGATGCCGAAGGCAACGTAAGCATCAAGGGACGCAGCAAGAACATGCTCCTTGGTCCGAGCGGTCAGAATATCTACCCGGAAGAGATAGAAGACAAACTGAACAATATGCCGTATGTAGCCGAAAGCATCATCGTGCAGCAGAATGAGAAACTGGTAGGTCTGGTTTACCCCGACTTCGATGATGCCTTTGCCCATGGGCTGAACAATGACGACATCGAACGCGTCATGGAGGAAAACCGTGTGGCACTGAATGCAGAACTGCCCGCATACAGCCAGATATTCAAAATGAAAATCTATCCTGAAGAATTTGAAAAAACGCCGAAGAAATCTATCAAACGCTTCTTGTATCAGGAGGCCAAAGGATAATGTAAAAAAACAATTAAACTACAACCTATCTAACCCTTTCTAAATTATTATCTAAATGAGAAACGAATTATTATTATCCGCCATGCTTCCGATATGCGGAATGGCGGGAGAAGCGTATGGCATGCCGCCTGGGGATGCCGTACCTGCTCCAAAAGAGCAGCCAAACATCATTCTGTTCCTAGTGGATGACATGGGATGGCAAGACACGTCCCTCCCCTTTTGGACACAGCGTACCAAGTACAACGATACGTACCATACTCCCAACATGGAACGGATGGCTACACAAGGCAAAATGTTTACGCAGGCCTATGCATGCAGCATCAGTTCACCTACGCGTGTCAGCCTTTTTACGGGCATGAATGCTGCCAGGCATCGAGTCACCAGTTGGACCCTCCGCAAGAACACTACCCATGAACAACCCGACTCGGTCATGATTTATCCGGAATGGAACGTTAACGGCATTTGTCAAGAGCCTGGCGTGGAACGGACCACACAAGTCACCTCCCTGGCCGAAGTGCTCAAAGACCATGGCTATCACACCATTCATTGCGGAAAAGCCCACTTCGGTGCTGAAGGCACTCCCGGAGCCGACCCGTTGAAAATGGGGTTTGAAGTGAACATAGCCGGACATGCTGCCGGTTCACCTGCCAGCTACTATGGCAAGGAGAATTTCGGCAACAAAACAGACGGTAAAAGCCCGCTGGCTGCCGTACCCGGTCTGGAGAAATATCATGGAACCGACACTTTCCTAAGTGAAGCCCTTACCATAGAGGCCATGAAGGCCCTGGACGATGCACAGCAGACTGACAAGCCATTCTTTCTGTACATGGCACACTATGCCATCCATACCCCTATACAACCTGACATGCGTTTCTACCAGAAGTACCTGGACAAAGGCCTTCCTCCGGTAGAAGCTGCCTATGCTACTCTCATTGAGGGTATGGACAAAAGTCTGGGAGACATTATGGATTATCTGGACAAGAACAACCTGACGGAAAACACTATCCTCATCTTCATGTCCGACAATGGCGGTTTGGCGGCCCATACCCGCGCCGGACAACTGCATGTCCAGAACTATCCGCTCAACAGTGGTAAAGGTTCCGCCTACGAAGGAGGCATACGTGAACCGATGATTGTCCGCTGGCCGGGCATCGTAGCGCCCCAAACCCAATGCGACCATTACCTGATGATAGAGGACTTCTTCCCCACCATCCTTGAGATGGCAGGCGTAGACAACTATACAACCGTACAGCAACGCGACGGCATCAGTTTCATGCCATTGCTCACCGGAAAAGGTAAAATGAAAGACCGTGATATCTACTGGCATTATCCCAATAGCTGGGGTCCTTCCGGCCCGGGCATCGGAGCCACTTGCTCCATCCGTTCGGGCGAGTGGAAGCTGGTGTATTATTTCGGTGACGGTAGACGGGAACTTTTCAACATCCCCGCCGACATCAGTGAAAAACATGATATGGCCCGAGAGAAGCCTGAAGTTGTCAAAGAGTTGTCACGGAAATTAAGTAATTACCTCCGGTCTGTGGATGCGCAGCGCCCTCTGTTGCGTGCCACCCGCCAACCAGCTCCCTGGCCGGACGAAATATAGAAAAAAGTATGAAACGAAACCTTTCCCTCCTCCTTGTGTCCCTGCTTTTTGCAGGGACAGCTCTTGCCCAAGAACATAATCCGGGCAGCGTACAGCCGGATACGATTCAGAAATCCTCCGAGAAATCTTTCCGGAAACAACGCTCTCCACGAACAGACCATGGCCCGGTAGGTATCAATATCTCCTTATGGAAAAACATCTCCACACAGCGGACTGATACCATAGGAAGCACCTGCTTCAATCTGGGTGTGTTCTCCTCCATGAACCGTCTGAATGGCCTCGGCATGAATATTCTTGGCAGTGTAACCGGCAGGGATGTGAACGGTGTACAGATGGCAGGTCTGTCAAATATGGTGGGGGGAAGCATGCGAGGCATGCAGATAGCAGGAATTACCAACATCAATGGCAACAACCTTATCGGAGTATCCGTTTCGGGACTGGTAGGTATCACCGGAAACCATGCGCAAGGCGTCATCATTTCCGGTCTGGCAAACATCAGTGGGGACTATAATCGTGGCGCCTCCATAGGCGGCCTGTTGAATATCAGCGGAGAAGGTGCTTCCGGCATACACTTTGCCGGACTCGCCAATATTTCCGGTGGAAATTTCAAAGGATTTTCAGGGGCCGGCCTGCTAAGTGTAATCGGTGAAGACTTGAATGGCATGCAGATGTCCGCCCTTACCAACATCACCGCCGGAGATATGACCGGTGTTCAGGTTTCCGGCCTGGGCAATGTGGTGGGTGGTACAGCCCGAGGATTACAAATAGGCGCTGCCAATATGGCCATACGTGCCAAAGGGCTTCAAATAGGTCTATTCAACTACTACAAAGAAAAATTAGATGGTTTCCAGTTGGGATTAGTCAATGCCAATCCCCAAACAAAAGTTCAACTGATGTTTTTCGGTGGTAATGCCACCAAGCTGAATGTAGGTGCCCGTTTCAAGAACCGGCTCTTCTATACCATCCTCGGTGGCGGTACCCATTATCTGGATTTTGGCGATAAGTTTTCCGCTGCCCTCTTCTACCGTGCCGGTCTTGAATTACCGCTCTACAAACAGCTGTTCATCAGCGGAGATCTGGGATACCAACATATAGAAACCTTCAAGAACAAGGACTACGGCATTCCGGCACGTCTCTATGCCCTCCAGGCACGTGTCAATCTGGAATACCACCTGACCGAGCGCTTTGGCATATTCCTCACCGGCGGTTATGGCGGCAGCCGCTACTACACCCAAGGGAAAACCTATGACAAAGGCATCATTGTAGAGGGCGGGGTGACGATACTGAAATTATAAATTATTGTTTCTCCTTAATCAGCCCCGTCCTATACGCCACCAGCAGTTTCATCAAATCCTGAATCTGCGTAACGAGTTCACTTCCTTTATCCGTATCCTTCACCATCATACGCTGCGAATTGAATTCGACAACCAGGGTTGTAGACTTGATGTCTTGTCCTTCTTCAATGGCTTTCTGACGGCTCTGGAACGGCTCATGCTGCACCAACTGCAAGCCGTGGGAATGATATACCAGCGTATATCCCGCAATTCCCGTTTCCGGCTGATAGGCTTTTGAAAAACCACCGTCAATCACCAGCAGCTTACCATCCGCTTTGATGGGTTTCTCACCTTTAATGGTCTTTACCGGTACATGTCCGTTGATGATATGCGAATGTGGCCCCGGCTTCACGCCGAACTCTTCAAGAATGCGGTCACACACCTCAGCCTCGTTGCGCAAAGCATAGTAATGCCCTTTCGTCTCCTTATGCAATGTTTTGTCGGCCACAAAATAGCGTTCAAAGGTAGCCATCTTGTCTTTATCGAAGGAAGGGGCATCCGGTCCGCACCACATGTACCAGACATAATCCAGTGCAAACTGTTTCTCGTCCGAACCGTCCTCGTCAAAGTAAGCGGTACGTATCAGCTGGTCGGTCTTTTTCAGCAACTTACGTCCCCAGTATTCCTTTTGGCCGATGCGGACATGTTTAAAACTGCCGTCCGCATTCAGAGGCACGGAAGCATGATAAAGCAGGTTACTGTTGCACACCAGATACATGCCGCCATACGTAAACAAGCAGCGCATGTGCTTCTTCATCTTCTCGCTGTTCATGAAAGAAGAATGAATCCGGTGCATCAGTTCGCGCTCTTCGTCCGACAGACGATACGGGTCCGCCGGGTCTACGGTGGGGAAATTCACATCGCGCAACGGATATTCCTTGCCTTCGTATACAAACACACCACGCTCGAAATCCACCAGATGCAGCAGTTTCCGGTTCTCCATACCGAACTCAGGACGGCGGCTGATGATTTCCGCCTCCAGTTTCAACTGGATAACCGTAATCGCCTTGTGCATCTGTGTAATCAGCCGCAAGGTCTTCTCATTGTATTCCGCATCGGCAAAGTTCATTTTCGGCGCAAAGATGGTGCAAGGGTCATCCGCATAGGTATCCATGGCAAACGTTGCAAGAGGCAACAGATTGATGCCATAACCATCCTCCAGCGTTGCTAAATTGGCATAGCGCATCGACATACGGATTACGTTGGCTATACAAGCATCATTACCTGATGCGGCACCCATCCACAGAATATCGTGGTTACCCCATTGGATGTCGAAATTATGATAATCACAGAGAGTATCCATGATAATATGCGCACCCGGTCCGCGGTCGTATATATCGCCCACGATATGCAGCGAGTCGATGGTCAAGCGCTGGATAAGGTTGCACATCGCCACAATAAAATCATCCGCACGCTTCGTAGAGATAATGGTACTGATTATGACATTGATATAGGCATGCTTGTTAGGTTCGATGCTCGATTCGTGCAACAGCTCTTGAATGATATACGAGAACTCTGCTGGAAGTGCCTTGCGTACTTTCGAACGGGTATATTTGGACGAAACGTTCTGGCATACTTTTACCAACTGGTTCAGTGTTATCAAATACCAGTCATCCAGGTCCGTTTCCTGCTCCTTGATAAGTTGCAGCTTCTCTTCCGGATAATAAATTAACGTACAGATTTCCTTCTTCTCACTTTCGCGCAGTGTATGCCCGAATATTTCGTTCACCTTACGTTTCACTGCCCCCGATGCATTCTTCAGCACATGCTGAAAAGCCTCATACTCGCCATGAATATCCGTCAGAAAATGCTCTGTACCTTTCGGCAGATTCAGAATGGCCTCCAGATTGATGATTTCTGTACTGGCATCAGCAATGGTAGGAAAACTGCGTGATAATAATTGCAAATAACGCAAGTCATTGACAATACTTTCCGGAGTTATATTTCCCATAGTTATTTAATTGATAGTTGATAATTGACAGTTGATAATATCCCTCATTCTTCATTATCCATTAATGAAGAACATGAGCAGCACTTGGGCTATAATTACCCGTAGAAACATGCACAGCGGATAAACCGTAGCATAAGCTACAGACGGATTGTCTCCCGGAATGGTGTCGTTGGCGTAGTTCAGCGCCATGGGGTTTGCCATGCTTCCGCACAGCATACCCGCCATTGTTCCGAAATCTATCTTCAGCCACTTGAAGGTAACGATACCCATAATCAATACCGGAACCACAGTCAACGCAAAACCCGTAGCAATCCATAACAGCCCTTCCGGCCGGAATACCGTATCGAAGAAATGGGCACCTGCATCCAGTCCCAGGCAAGCCAGGTAAAGAGACAATCCCAATGCACGGAGCATCAGGTTCGCACTGCGCGTAGTATAAGTCACCATGTGCATCCTCGGACCGAATGTCCCGATAAGAATACCTACGATGATAGGGCCTCCTGCCAATCCGAGCCGCACGGGAGCGCTGATGCCGGGAATGGAAATAGGAATTGCTCCCAAAGCCAGACCGATGACAATGCCGATAAATACCGCCACCAAGTTCGGTTCCTTCAGGCTTTTCACAGCATTGCCCAGCACCTTCTCCACATTTTGTATAGCAGCGGCTTCGCCCACTACGGTCAGGCGGTCACCCAATTGCAAGGTCAGTTCCGCTGTGGCCAGCAGCTGCACGCCGCTACGATAAACCCGGCTGATATTGATACCGTAATGATTACGCAGATGGAGAGAACCCAGCTTCTTGCCGTTCAACTCCGGGCGCGTCACCACGATACGTTGCGAAATCAACTGGCTGTCTATGGCATTCCAGTCTATATCTTCCTTGTTCCAATCAGTATGCTCCTGCTCGCCGAAAAGCACGGTCAGAGCCGGCGTATTTTTCTCCGAGGTAATCACCAGCAGGCGGTCACCTTCCTTTATAATCTTTTCCGAGGTAGGAATACTCACATTCCCATCCCGCCACAAGCGGGAAATCACGAACTTCGGATAGCTGTTCAGCCCGCCTATTTCCTTGATACTCTTGTTGAAGATGGCAGGATTGTGCACCTGGAACGCAACAATGTAAGGCTTGTTCACGTCATCCTTCTCTTTCAATTCCAGGTCTTCCTTATGCGCCAGCGTCTTACGGATGAACAGTACGGCCAGAATGACCCCTACCACCCCCAGCGGATATGCCACCGCACACCCCAAAGCAGGGGTACTGGACTCCAATCCCATCTGTTTCAATGTCTGCTGTGCCGCACCGAGTGCCGGTGTGTTTGTCGTGGCACCGCAAAGTATGCCCACCATATCCGGCAGGGATACTCCCAACCCATAGCTGCCCAGTACAGTCAGCAGGGTGCCGATAAGCACTACACCCGTGGCGAGCATATTCAGTTGTACCCCTCCTTTACGGAAAGAGCTGAAAAAACCCGGTCCCACCTGCAAACCCAAAGCATACACAAATATCACCAGCCCGAAGCTTTCCGCATAATTCAGCATCTGCGGGTCTATGGACAACCCGAAATGCCCGGCAATGATGCCGGCAAAGAATACAAACGTCACTCCCAATGAAATGCCGCAAACATGTATCTTCCCCAATCCCAATCCGATAGCAGAAATCAGTGAGAGTACCACAACCGCCTGCAAGGCGGAGTGCTCGACGAATAAACTATATAGCCAGTCCAATGTGCATTCTATTTTACAGTTTCAGGCTGCAAAGATAGTGCAAACCTCATGCAAAATAAAACGAACCCGTCTATTTTTTATGCGGCAGCACTTCTAAAAAAGGGATACGATACAATAAATCCCTGCTGCCAGCAAAGCACTGACGGGGATAGTCAGCACCCAAGCGGTCATCAGACTCTTCGTAACTCCCCAACGCACAGCCGAAAGCCGCTTCGTGGCCCCTACTCCGATAATAGCTCCCGTAATGGTGTGTGTCGTACTTACCGGAATCTTCAGATACTCCGTCAGATAAAGCGTAAACGCACCGGCAGTTTCCGCAATCACCCCTTCCAGTGGCGTCACCTTCGTAATCTTAGTCCCCATGGTCTTCACAATCTTCCACCCGCCGGACATGGTACCGAGTGAAATGGCCGTAAAACAAGAGAATGCCACCCAGTCCGGCAGGTCATCAATACTGTTTATCCCCATTCCCAGTCCTTCCGAATGTCCGGCTATCATAGCCGCAGCAATGATACCCATTACCTTCTGTGAATCATTCAGACCGTGCCCGATGCTGAACAAAGCCGAAGACACCAGCTGCAGTTTCTTGAACCACACCTCGGCCGTATGGGGATGCGCCCTGCGGCAAATGTACAAGACCAACAACGTAAAACCAAATGCCACCACCATACCAATCAAGGGAGCCAGAAAAATGAATGCCGCAATCTTCAGAATGATACTCAACTGGATGGCCTCAAAACCGTGTGCCATGATGGCAGCTCCGGCAAAACCTCCGATAAGCGTGTGCGAAGAAGAGGAAGGGATTCCCTTCCACCAAGTGAACAGATTCCAGGCAATAGCCGCAATCACGCCGGCCAGAATGATAGGCAAAGTAATGTAAGGCTCCATCACCGTTTTCGATACGGTGTTGGCAATGCCGAAACCGCCGATGACACACTTGGCGATGAAAAAGGCCACAAAATTGAAGAAAGCCGCCCATATCACCGCCTGAAACGGTGTAAGCACTTTGGTAGACACAATGGTGGCAATAGAATTGGCCGCATCATGAAAACCGTTGATATAATCGAATATCAGAGCCAGTACAATGATAATCACTAATAGTTCCATGCGTCCGTTCGTTTATGCGTATTTCACAATCAGGCTCCTCAAAATCTTGCCCACGTGTTCGGCTGCGTCCGTCGTTTTTTCCAACTCATACATAATCTCCTTGATTTTGATGAGTTCAATGCAGTCCTTCTCTTCTTCAAAAAGCCTGGTGATGAAAAATTCATAAATATCATCTGCCCGGTTTTCTATGTCATGCAGCTGGTTGCAATATGCGCGCAGCTTATCCGGACTCTTGCGGAATGCCTCCAGTTCATCCATGGCCTGGCCGATGAGGGCCGCTTCTTGTTGAACCATATGTCCCAGCTCTTTCCCCTTGTCCGAAATAGGATGCGGATTATAGATAGTGATACGCTTGGCACAGCTGTTTATTCCATCAATCACATCATCCATGCCCGAAGCCAGGTCATGGATATCCTCCCGGTCAAAAGGAGTAATGAAAGTAGTGCCCAGTTCATCCAGAATCAGATTGGTCAGCTTATCGCCCTCGCGCTCCAAATCTTTGATTCGTTTATAATCTTCCGCCCTCTTCTCAGGCGAGTCATGGCCCAATATTTCTATCAACAGAGCCGACGAGGACAATAAAATCTCAGACAATTGCTTCAGCAAAGGAAAGAATTTCGGTTCTTTCGGTGTGAACCGGCTAAAAAAAGAATTCTTCATAATGGATAAATGTACTAAGTATATTAATTTATTTTTGTTTTCGTTGTTTCAGTCTTGCACGCAGCACTTCTACCACGGCCGGCAGTATGGAAACCACAATAATGGCCACAATCAGCAGTTTGAGGTTCTCTTGTACAAACGGAAGGTCACCGAAGAAATAACCCGCATAACAGAAGATGGCAATCCAGCAGGCGCCCCCAATCAGGTTGTACAGCATGAAGTAATAGTAATGCATCTTACCCATCCCCGCCACGAATGGCGCAAACGTACGGACGATAGGCACAAAACGGGCTATGATAATTGTCTTGCCTCCATACTTCTTATAGAACTCATGGGTCTTGTCGAGATGGCTTTGCTTGAATATTCTGGAATCGGGATTATTGAAGAGCCTTTGCCCGAAGAAATGCCCTATCATGTAGTTGCAAGAGTCGCCCAATACCGCGGCAACAAACAATATCAAAGCCAGCACATTGACCTCGAGAGGCATGTCGGGCAGTGCGGCAATAGCTCCCGCCACAAAAAGCAGGGAATCGCCCGGCAGGAAAGGTGTGACCACCAGCCCCGTTTCGCAGAAAATAATCAGAAACAATATGGCATACGCCCACATATGATATTCCTGCACTATATCAATCATATACTGATCGATATGGAGAATAAAATCTAATAGAAAATCCATTATATATTGATTATCAGTACTTAAAAAATAGAGAAAAACTCGGCATGGGGAGACGGGCAATCTCTCTGGCTCCCGAAAGAGAGGAAGGGAAAGTACTAAATAAGAATACGCCTCAGCGTATATACATAATATCTATATGAAATCTTATGGGGATGGAAAGTAAAGGGGAAAGAAGTTGTCTTTTCTTCCGGGAGCAGAGTTTTCAGGGTTCTCGCAACCTTGGCGGCAATGAAGTCCGGATTAAGCCTCAACAATTTCGAGCAAGAGGCATGCCGTAATGAGAAGGTATTTCCTATGCAACCGGCATCTGCCAGGCAATTATAATTCGCGTCCTCCCCTTTTTCCTGGCATTGTCTGCCATCTGCCCCCGACAAGCTGTGCTGGGCTCCGGAGAAATAATGCACATCCGCAGTAGGGAGTGTCTTACATCCCTCCATATCATCAGAAACGGAAGTGAACTTCGATATGAGGAACAACCCTAACAAGATATAGAATATACATTTCGCCATAGCGGGTGCAAATATAGAAACTATTGGGTCAATGTAAAAACCTGAGGGGTAAATTTATAAATTATTATCTTTGTCTCCAAATTC